>JAFSGY010000064.1 GCA_017440575.1 Lachnospiraceae bacterium
ACCAAACAAGCGGGTTTGCATTTGAGGCATATTCATCCGCCTTATACAGCCTTGAAAGGAGTGCTCACAGCACTACATGTGAGCCATGCCGACCACTCGCAACTTACGTTGCTCGTTGTCGCGGCATTCGCCGTATTGTCTACTGTCTAAAGTTGCTCTTACGTGAGCGAGCTCCCGACGAGCAATTTAGCCACTGTCCAGCATGGCTCACTTTAACACGCAAACTTGAATTTAATCACTTATTTATAATGAAACCTCAAAATCAGCCGATATATATATTGTATGGACACGAAGTAAAATAGGCTATGGATGGCACATAGGAGAGTAAGATATGTCTATAACACTTGTAGAGAAGAAGGATTCTCGCTCAGTCCTTCAAAGAATTCAAGGTGGACTTTCCAAATACTTCGTGACAGCAGGAGATAATACATTTGAGGAAACAAACGAATATCTGGGAATGACCAATATTGCAGATGGAAAAACGAATATTTCATATGTTTTATATGCTTATTATGTTGAGCGTTCAACGAATGATAATCCTAAAATCGGGGTAGGGATGCATTATCAAGGAAATGCTATAAGCAAGCAGGTTAACATAAGAAAAGTAAATCCAAAGCATGCAACAATGCTTGAAATGTTCGCATTATGTAGTTATGCAGATGATAAAAGCCTATATAAAGGAGAGGGGACAAATTCTTTTCAACAATTAAAAGGATATGCACATAATGCTGCCAAACACGGAATTTTTCAAAAGATTACGCAGTATAAGGAGTTTTGCAGCAAAAAGGTAGATTGGGACTATGTGATTAATGCAGAAAAGGACATTTATTTGAAGGAGGAAGCCTTTGACCAATATCAGGAATGTCTAAAGCTAATGGAGTTGTTTGATTATTTTTATGCAGAGTTATATTAATAAAGGTTGACAATTGCTTACCATATTTCTATACTAGTAATAGAAGGTAAGCAATTGTCAACCTTTTTGCGTAAGAATGCACAAGAGGATTTTGGAACAGAGTGAACAGTTACATTTCTATTATATAAACAAATAGAAACGGGGGATGCATTTATGAGTGATGAGAAGAATGTAAAATTAACCGATGCAGAGTGGAAGGTCATGACTGTTTTATGGGAGCAGTCGCCTCGAACGATGATGGAGATAACCAATGCGTTAAAAGATGAAACGGGATGGACAAAATATACAGTAATGTCTTTTTTGAAACGCATGGAAGAAAAGGGTGCACTGCATTATGAGGAAGGTCAGAAGGCAAAGCTTTATTATCCCGATTTAAAAAGAGAGGAAGCTTCGTTGCAGGAAGCAGAAGAGTTTCTGAATAAGGTATTTCATGGGAAAATTGGTCTTATGTTAAATGCAATGGTCCAGCAAAAGGCGTTATCAAAGCAGGAAATCAGTGAATTATATAAGATTTTAGAGGAGGAGAATGGAAAAGATGACAGGCATTAACTTAGAAGCATTCATGATATCAATACTTACATCTTCCATTTTTATCTTATTAATCGTTATTTTTAGAGCGGTATTTCGTAGAAAGATTAGCATGCGCTTGCAATATGCTCTGTGGCTTTTGGTTGCAGTTAATCTTCTAATGATTCCAATTCCTAAGATGGAAAGCATACTGTCTGTGCAGAATCTTGTGAGTTTTGATAAGCATAGCCAAACTTCACAAAGGGTAATAGAACAGGAGAGGAATACAACAGATATTACGTTCTTGACGCAACAAACAGCTCCTAAAATAAACCAGAATAAGGAGCAAGTATCAGAAACTAGAAAAAGTACACAGACACAAGAAACGTCAAAGGAAGCAAAAAGATCACTTAGTAATCTGGCAGTAATGATAGCAGTTGGCGGTTCTGTGTTGATGTTGCTATATGTGATATTCTATCATCTTCGTTTTAACAGATTTTTACATAGACAGCGTATGGGCTTTGAGGGCTATTCTTCTAAACTTCCCATTTATCTGGTGGAGGGATTACCTTCCCCTTGTCTTTATGGAAAGGCAATTTACATAACACCAGAGGTGACAACGAATGAAAAGAAATTGAAGCATGTGATTACGCATGAATATTGTCATTACAGACAGGGGGATTTATGGTGGTCAGCACTTCGAAGTATCTGCTTAATCTGTTATTGGTGGAATCCGTTAGTATGGCTTGCGGCATATCTTTCTAAGCAGGATTGTGAATTGGCATGTGATGAAGCCGCTATTAGGCAATTGGGGGATGCGGAAAGAATACCATACGGAGAGACCTTAATCGGACTTATTACCGTGAAAACAAAGCCACAGGATTATCTTTCTATTGCAACTACCATGACAGGAAGTGGAAAAAGCATGAAACAGAGAATTCAAAGAATTGCAGGAAAGCAAAAGGCTGTCATATCAGTATGTATCATATTGGTGCTTTTGGTTGGAATTTGTTTTGTTAGTGTGAGTACAGTTAAGAAAGAGGATAGAGAAAAACAGGAAAGTAATGTAGAAAATACATTAACGATTGATAATACCGTACAGGAAGTTGAGATACAGACAGATGAACTTACGATGGACAGAGTCATTGCAATGTTCAAAACAGGAAGTCTTGGAGAGGCAGATTATTTTTCTTTTTCCAATGCAAAAGTGGCAAATAAGGAAAAGGCGAAAGAGTACGGTTGGTTGAATTACTATGTGGACTTTCATCTTGAATACAAAGGAGAAGGTTATCATCTTGGAGCTTCACATAGTGTAGAGGATGATACTTTGCTGAATTTATACTTAACCAGAGATTCAGATATGGAAAGTAGGCTTATTTATACTACGGATGATAAGTATATTGTGGTTGAGGATATTGAAGAATACTTAAATAATAAGGTGCAGATAAGTGACTTATTAAGCATCGAGCTTCCGGAAGGATATACCTTAGGTAACTACATGGCAAATATTGGAATTGATGGTGGAGCTTTCATAGAACCGCAGGCATATGAAGTTAAGGGAGAGGACGGCTATGGCAGTGGAATTCCGGAATGGTTCTATTCCGGAGCGATTTCTATCATCAGATATCCGCAGGACTGGTTTGTATTTGAGGATGAAAAGTTAGTTGATAAGCAGATGCACTATTGGAATCATACCTCTGAGGAGAAGATAGAAGAGTTAGATGGGCTTGCTATGCCTGCTATTTTGTATCGTGCGAATCATGATTTGTATACAGCATCAGAGAGTGCGGAGCTTATGGAGCAGGGAATCGAGTTAAAAGAGGATGAATTGACAAGTGATTACTGGTATATCTACTTTGCCAGCCCTGAAAGTGAAATTGCTTATTATCTTTCTCTTGATGCAAGGCAGTTTTCCAAGGAACAGGCAATTGAGATTGCAAAAAGTGTGAGGTTTGCAGACATTACAGAATATGGAGAGGTGGAAGCGAAGAGCGTGCAGAATTTTTCGGAGAATGGAGAAGAAGCACAGATCTTAGAGGATTTTGGTAAAATAGAAGAGCTTCATGCATGGTTCTTTGGATTTCATGAGATTGGAAGAAAGTCAGATGAGTCAGTAAAAAAGGAAAGGAATGGATATCCATATTTTCCGGTAGAACAGTATGAGATTCATACTATAAAAGAATTGCAAGATTATGTAAAACAATATACAACCACAGAACAGTCACAAACCTTATTTGTAGAGCATGAGCCAGAAATCTTTTTCGAGGAAGAAGGGGTTTTATATACGCTGAGTGGTTATATCGGTAACTTTGATTATCAGGATGGAGAAAGACGCTATGAGGTTATATATGATGAAACAGAACAGAAGGCTATCTTAAAGGTGACTCTTTTAATGGAAACATTGGATAATGAGATACAAGAGGTGACCATGGAATATCAGATGTTTCGAGCAGAAAATGGTCATTGGAAGATAGAGGGAGCGTTTGAACTTCCAATAAAAGTGTTTATTCAAAATACAAATAATTTGTAAGAATGTTACTGTTCACACAGCACTTGGCATTTACTGCTAAGTGCGTAAGAAAATGTAATAGATAAAATCCGTCAGTAGTCTTTGCTATTTGGCGGATTTTTGTATATACTGTGTATGATAAGAATAATGATAACAGTTCGGTAGACATATACGCTTGTTGCGGATGCCGTAAAAAAGGAACAAAATAAAATGGGGGAATTTACAACATGAAAAAATACTTAAAATACATCCTTCTTGCATTGGCAATTGTTATAGCTTTAGGAATGACATTCTACCAAAACCTTGATTATTCCTATGAAATGCAAGGGGATGCATATAATATATTGGAAACCGCTTATGCAGGATGCTCCGGTTACGAAGTAATACAAGGACAGTATGAGGATGGTACTACTACCTTTACAGCAATTGCGGAAGATCCACAGTTTTACTTATCAGGAATAGGTATGCTTCAACCACTTGGTGGTATCGAAATCGTATTAGCAAAACCATTTCCTGAAAACACACCAGTACCTGTCCAGATATTCTATACAGTACATGGAGAAAATACAGGAAGCTATTCAGAAAAGAACTCTGTAAAGGGGGAGATAGAGCAGGGAAGGACAAGCTGTCGATTACCTCTTCCGTGGTCTGTATATTCTGACCTTCGTATCGATATTGATGGTGATTTTACCATAAGTGGAGTTTATGCTTATACAGAGGAAACGAAGATTACACCGGTGGTTTCACATAGAACAATAAAAAACTGCATGATGTATTTCCCTGCCATTATCATTGGCTTTTGCCTGATTTTCTGGGCGCATAGCGTGAAGGCAAAGGGAATGACAGCAAAAGCATATGCAAAGGACATGTTCTTTGGACCAGAGGTTACAGCAGGAAGACAGGTTCATTTGGATTATCTTAGAATTCTTGCAGCAGTATTAGTAATCTTAGCACATGCCTGCTCTCCTATGGTGGATTTGGCAGATGCAAGCTGGAAGAGATTCGTGTTAGTATGTGGACTTAGTATTGGTCTGTGCTGTAATCTAATTTACGTGATGCTGTCGGGTAATTTACTTCTTTCATCGAAAAAGGAAGAAAAGGTTTCTGTTTTTTACCTAAGACGAGCATCTAAGGTTATTATTCCATTGATTGCTTATTATATGCTGCTACTGGTATTAGGAAATGAAGTAAGTCTTTTACCACCGAAAAATATCGGAGCAGCATTCAAACGTATCATGACAGGAGCACCGGATGTGGGACCTCATCTATGGCTTATTTATACGATTATCGCTCTGTATTTTGTTACACCATTTTTCCGTGTTATGGTACAGAATTTGAGTACTAAGATGTTATTTGCACTTGCAGCGGTGATTCTGGTATTAAATGCATTAACTATATACCTTCCAATATTCGGCATGAGCTTTGGAGCAACCAGTTTTCTTGCAGGCTGGGAAGGCGTATTCCTGTTAGGTTTTATTATGACACGCAAGGAGTGCCGCAAGTATGATAATAAGATAATCGGAATCGGTCTGATAGCGTTGGTAATTACCATAGGAGTAGTATTCCTTGATTCTACCAAGATGAATTATGTATATAATAATGCGCTTACCCTGATTCTGGTATCTTGTGCGATTTATGCTATATTTTTAAAGTTTCAGGATAAGTTTCAAGGAAAGAGTAATCTTATCGTCAGAATGTGTTCAAAGTACAGCTATGCCATTATTTTGATTCATTGGTACGCATTGTTTGTTGTAGTACAGGGCAAGCTGCATATTACGGCATTGCGCTTTGGCTGTATTGGCGGTATTGGTGCGACCGTTGTGGTAACCTTCCTTGTCTGCCTGGCAATGGGAATCCTCTATGACAACACTGTAGTCATTGTATGTAACGTTTTATTTGAAAAAATTGTGGAAGCAATTGCAAAAATCACGCATAAGAAAAAATAAACAATATATAATAAGAAGAGAAAGAGTGAAAGAATTAGAAAAATTCTTTTGCTCTTTTTCATTTGAGAAGGAAATAGTTTTTTCTTTTAAAAGTGAATAGATTTTGTAAGATAGGCAATGCTACTAGAGAGGTGATGAGAATGAATAAACGCAATAATAAACGTTCAGGTTTGAACAAAGAAAAGGTGTCCGTCATTGCGGCATCCGTCTTTGTATTATCAGCTCTTACCCTGACTGGGGTATATATGGCAGCACAAAATGACTCGAATACAGAGGAAAATCGAATAGACTTTGCGCAGCTGGAGCAACAACAGAATAAGGCAGAAACCAAAGATAATCTGGTAGCAGATGAGAGATTTACAAGAGATGAATATGCAGAGTTAAGTGAGAACAATGACATGGATGTAGATCCTAATTATATGGAAGTAAATTCCGGAGAAGTCGAGAATGACAGATACTCTCTTATCATGCAGGAAGATGAAGCAACACAAAAAAATGAGGCAGAGATTGCTGCACAGGCACCGGTGGCAGAAGTGGTAGAAGATGAGTCAAAGGTAATAGCAGAGACGCCATCTTTTGACGAGGGAGATAACCTTCAATGGCCAATTGCTGGTGAAGTACTGTTAAATTACAGCATGGATAAGGCAATTTATTTCTCTACCATGCAGCAGTATCGTTATAATCCTTCTGTAGTCATTGCAGCGAAGGAAGGCGATACTGTTACGGCAGCAGCAGATGCAACCGTAAAAAAGATTTATCATGATGTACAAACCGGAAATACCGTTCTTTTTGACTTGGGAGATGGATACGAGCTGACCTATGGACAGTTAACAGATATTACATTAGAAGAAGGACAGCAGGTTAAGGCAGGTGACGTCGTAGGTAAGGTTGCAGAACCAACTATTTTTTATTCCGTAGAAGGAAGCAATGTATACTTTAAAATGACAAAGGATGGAGAACCCGTTAATCCTTTGGAGTTGGTGGAGTAAGTAGGTGTTATTGCTTCAAAATGCAATCATTCATTCTATGAAGCAGGATCACGGCGCAAGTGAGGATGCCTTTACGGGCAGTATTTTGGTCAAAGACGGCAAGATTCTGGAGGTATCCTCAAGACTTACGCTACCGGCATCAGCGGACTGTGAGGTTATTGATGTGCAGCATCAGCATGTTTATCCCGGACTCATAGAAGCCCATTGTCATATGGGTATTACAGAGGAGAAGAAGGGAAAAGAGGGAGATGACTGTAATGAGATGGTTCATCCCATTACTCCGATGCTTCGGGCGATTGATGCGATTAATACCATGGATGCAGCTTTTCATGATGCAGTAAGAGCTGGAATCACAGCAGCAATGATAGGTCCTGGTAGTGCTAATGTAGTTGGTGGGCAATTTGCTATGTTAAAGACCAGTGGTAGGCGAGTAGATGATTTGATTGTAAAGGCTCCGGCAGCAATGAAGGTTGCTTTTGGAGATAATCCAAAGACGAATTATGGTGATATGGGAATCTCTCCTGTGACTAGAATGGGAGTAGCAGGATTATTACGGCAGGAGCTGACCAAGGCAAGACAGTATTATGAAAAAAGAGGACAGATAGAGCCGAATTTTCATTATGAGGCATGGGTTCCAGTTTTAGAGAAGAAAATACCATTAAAGGCGCATGTACATCGTGTAGATGATATCTTTACTGCGATTCGAATTGCCAGGGAATTTGACCTCAAAATGACCTTAGACCATTGCAGTGAGGGACATTTGATTGCGAATGAGCTCGCAACAGAGGGCTTTCCGGCTATTGTTGGTCCTGACCTAGCCAGTCGTAATAAAATTGAAGTCCAGAATATGGCTTTTAAAACGGCAGGAGTGCTTGCAAAAGCAGGTGTTTTGGTAGCAATTACCACAGATCATCCGGTGTCGTTGATTCAATCGCTCCCGCTTTGCGCAGGTTTAAGTGTGAAGGCTGGACTTCCGATGCAGGAAGGATTGCGTGCGATTACAATTAATCCTGCAAGAATCTGTGGTGTGGATGACAGAATAGGGAGTTTGGAAGTAGGAAAGGATGCAGATATTGCCATTTTTGACGGTAATCCGATGGAGGTATTTACCAATACACTGATGACGATAATTAGTGGAAAAATCGTATATAGAAACGAGAATACAAAGACTTTACTTGCAAACAAAATGCGTGTACAATGAAATGATGGCAAGGCCATATAGAATTATGGGAATCAGGCATAGACTACCGTATCTGCATTTGCAGATATGGTAATATTCCCTACATATTAATGAGGTTAGGAACATGGAAAAGAGAGTATTCTGTCTTTTTCTTGCGGTAATGCTCGTGCTCACAGGGTGTGGGGATGTGCAAGGCAGCCAGACACAACAGGTAGTCGTGCAGGAGCCGGAGACAAAGGAACAGAGTGTGGAGGAAGTATATAAGGTAGAACAGCCGATGCTAGCCGGTGAGATTACCTTTGAACTTCCGGTTAGTATGGTAAGAGCCGTGGTGAATCGCAATGGTTATCAGCCTGGTAGAGAGAAGTATGTTCTTTTTTTAGGTGAAAATATAACAGGTGAATTTCGTGTGGTTCGAGAAGCTGACTGGGAGATAGTCTA
The DNA here is from genome assembly GCA_017440575.1 of Lachnospiraceae bacterium. Lineage (GTDB taxonomy): Bacteria > Bacillota > Clostridia > Lachnospirales > Lachnospiraceae > COE1. The sequence continues at coordinate 8,486 of JAFSGY010000064.1, forward strand.
TACTGGAACGATACAGAAGAGTGGGATGAATGGTGATGCCCATTATGTGAATATGGGAATTGGCGACTTTTCTGAGGTAACAGAGCCGGGTAGCTATTACATAGAACAGAATCAGGTAGGAAGGTCTTATAGCTTTACCATATCAGAAACGGTGTATGAGCCTGTTTTTCAGGGATTGATAGAGAATATCCTGACAGAACTTCCGCAGGCAGAAGAAGTTACTGCAGCAAATATTTGTGATGTCAGCTTTGGTATGCATTCGATGATGCTTGCCTTGCAATGTCATGGTGTGCTTTTTGAAAAAGATAACAATCTTGTTATGCAGCTTCTGGAGCTTGCAGAGTGGCTTATGAGCTTTCAGGATGAAACAAATGGAAGTATGTTTGAGGATTATGAGGCAACAGCAGCGTTTTGCGGTGTATTAACACAGAGTGCGGCAACCTTTGGAAAATACGATGCCAATGTCGCTAAGAATTTTACCGCAGCAGCGAAAAAGGCGTGGATATGGATGGAGAAGAATCCTGATATGGCAAAGGTTAATCCATCAGCGCAGTTTTATGCAGCGGCACAGCTCTACAAGACGGAGGGCAGTTGGGGCTATAAGACAACGATAGAGAATTATTTAGCGACTAGAGCAACAAGAATTACAGAAGACAGATTTGCCTTTTATGGTTCGGTTATTTATCTGAATACGATTAAGGGAACCAATCGAGACCTGTGTACGAAGATTATGCAGGAGCTTGTTGATGAGACAGAGGAGATTAGCCGTAAAGCGAAGGCGAATCCGTATCTCGTTTATAGCAATGACATTGCACAGAATTTGCAAAAGGTGTTATTAATCTGCTTTGTGGATTATATTACGCCAAGTAACGAATATGCTGTTATTATAGAGAATACATTACATTATCTGTTAGGAAGAAATGAAACGGGAGGGCGCTATCTGAATGAAAACGGTGTATGGACATCTATGGATATGACCGCAGGAAAAACATTGGAATGGAATGGCATCCTGTTGTTCTGCCTTAGCGATTTATTAAATACTGCAGCAGATGAAGTAAATTAAGCGCTGGTAAGGAATTGGAGAGGAAAGGTTTGGTGAAAATATGAGAATTGTAGTTTTAGCAGGAGGAATTAGTACAGAACGAGATGTATCCTTAGTTACAGGTTCGATGATTTATAAGGCACTTGTAAATAAGGGACATGAGGTTGTGCTATTGGATGTTTATCTTGGTTATGAAGAGGAGAATTATGCAGATATTTTCTCTGTAAAGAGAGATTGGAGTGAGAAGATTGGTGCAATCAGCAGTCAGAATCCGGATATTAGTCAGGTAAAGGCAATGAGAAAAGATAATCCGGAATGTGCAATAGGACCTCATGTAATTGACATTTGCTCACAGGCAGACATTGTATTTCTTGCACTTCATGGACAGAATGGTGAGGATGGCAAGATTCAGGCAATGTTTGACTTATTGGATATAAAGTATACAGGTACAAATTATTTGTCCAGTGCACTTGCTATGGATAAGGCGATTTCTAAGGAATTTTTTGTGAAATATGGTATTCCAACTCCGCAGGGAATTACCCTTGTAAAGGGAGAAGAGGTAAGTTGGAACTGTTTCCCGTGTATTGTAAAGGTTAATTGTGGTGGCTCTAGTGTAGGTGTTTATAAGGCAAATGATTCCAAGGAGCTTATGGATGCTTTAGAGCAGGCATATTCTTTTGAAGATAGAGTATTAATCGAGGAATTTATTGAGGGTAGAGAGTTTTCGATTGGTGTCATTGATGGAAAGGCATTACCGATTATTGAAATTGCACCAAAGGTAGGCTTTTATGATTACAAGAATAAATATCAGGCAGGCTCTGCGATTGAGACTTGTCCTGCTGAGCTGCCAGAGTATGTAACCTCTGCTATGCAGGTATGTGCGGAGAAGGTATATGAGGCATTAAGACTTTGTACCTATGTAAGAATCGATTTCCGTATGGATAACAATTATAATTTTTATTGCTTAGAGGCTAATACATTACCGGGAATGACACCGACCTCCTTGTTACCTCAAGAGGCGGCAGCAGTCGGAATTGATTTTGAAGGACTTTGTGAAAAGATTATAGAGATTTCCATGAAAAAATATGATTCCAAATAGTATAAATAGGGAAAGGCAGTAACAGGTTCAGTTTAGGTCGAAGCACTTGCTGCTGAGACCGTAAGAACATGATTCAGGTGTGCAAAATGAAAAACTTGACATTACATAATATCGCAAAGGCTGTAGGGGGAGAACTGTTCTGTGCTGAAGGTAAGGAACAGCTGGAAGTAAAGGGCGTTGTATTAGATTCCAGAAAGGTAGAGCAGGACTTTCTCTTTGTTGCTACGGTAGGTGAGCGTGTGGATGGCCACAGCTTTATTGGGCAGGTATATGAGAAGGGCGCATTATGTGTCATATGTGAAAAAGCACCGGAAAATCCCTCAGGCGCTTATATTTTAGTGAAAAGCAGTTTTCAGGCATTGAAGGATGTAGCCAGATTCTATCGAGATAGCCTTGCTATTAAGGTAGTTGGAATTACAGGAAGTGTTGGAAAGACTAGTACTAAGGAGTTTATTGCAAGTGTGTTGGCAACTCATTATAGGGTGCTCAAAACGGAGGGGAACTTCAATAATGAAGTAGGACTTCCACTTACGGTTCTTCGCATCGAAGAGGATACTGAGGTTGCGGTTCTAGAGATGGGAATCAGTGACTTTGGGGAAATGCATCGTCTAAGTGAGATTGCAAAGCCAGATATTTGTGTGATTACCAATATTGGACAGTGCCATTTGGAGAATCTTGGTACAAGAGATGGGATTTTAAAGGCAAAGACGGAAATCTTTGACTTTATGAAGGAAGACGGAAGCATTTGCTTAAATGGTGATGATGATAAGCTGATTACGGTTGAAAATATAAAGGGTAAGCAGCCTGTTTTCTTTGGAAGAAACGAAAAGCATACTATTTATGCAACAGATTGTGAGAATCGGGGACTTTACGGAAGTAAAGTAGTTATCCATAGAGAGGGAAGGAGCTTTGAGGCGACTATTCCACTTCCGGGTGAGCATATGATATACAATGCACTGGCGGCAACTGCGGTTGCAACCATGCTTGGACTTTCTGATGAGGAGATTCAGAAGGGAATTGCATCAGTAGAACCGGTTGGTGGAAGAAGCCATATTATTCGAGAAGAACATGTCACAATCATTGATGACTGCTACAATGCGAATCCTGTTTCCATGAAGGCAGCAATTGATTTGCTTTCTATGGCTAATTCCAGAACAGTTGCTATTTTAGGAGATATGTTTGAGCTTGGAAGCAATGAAAATGCTTTGCATCATGAGGTAGGTGTATATGCAGCGGAAAAGGGAATTGATGTGATTCTTTGCATTGGGAACCTTTCAAGGAATATGTATGAGGGTTCATTGTCGGTGGATGATTCCACAAGCAAGTCTTATTATTTTGTGGATAAAGTAACATTATTAGAACAGCTTGGTGGATTATTGCAGACGGGAGATTCTATACTAGTGAAGGCGTCTCATGGTATGCATTTTGAGGAATTACTTGATAAAATAGTAAATGTTTTTTAATGCGTATCATGAGTATATAATTGGAAAAATAAAAACAGAGTAGTGTTTTGAAACATTACTCTGTTTTTTGATTATACCAGTTCTTTATTTTTGAAATAGGTTTCACTGATAAGCTTCTGGAAGTAAGCACCTGGTTTCTTTTTGTATTCATCAGGAAGCTCATTTAAATAAACAGGTTTTCCATACTCAATAATAACGTGCGCTTTTTTAATACGTGGACTCTGGTCTTCGAAGACAGCAGCACTATTGTTAATTGTCATAGGAATAACAGGAACACCTGCCTTGGAGGCAATTTTAAAGCTTCCTTCATGGAATTCTAGGAAGGTATCAGCGGTTTTATTTCTGGTTCCTTCTGGGAAGATGCAAATAGAAATACCATTTTTCAGCTTATCAATAGCAGCTAAAATGGTCTTCATACCTTCCTTTATATTATCACGGTCAAGGAAGAGGCAATGCAGAAGCTTCATCCATGCACTGAGCATAGGAACCTTTTCCATTTCTTTTTTGGAAATATAGCCTGTTAATCTTGGAACCTTTGGATAAGTCAGAATAATATCAAAATAGCTTCTATGGTTTCCTACGTACATAACCGGTATATCTTTTGGAACATTTTCTAAACCAATATAATCAACCTTTACACCGGCGGTAAATATACAGCAACGAAATGCCCAATTGACAATGGCAAGAGATGATTTATCTCTTAACTCAGGATTAAACTTGCCAATAATATGCTCTACTCCTCTGACAGGAATGGTAACAATGAGAAATACGACGAGAAAACCAAAGGTTAAAATGAATCGAATCATAAGGAACTCCTTTAAATAAAATAATTATCTAAATTATATAAAATTTGGCATCTAAAAGCAACTGTAACGGAATAAGTTTGTGATTTCCATAATAGGATATAGACAAAGGAGGGCATAAGATATGGCTATAAGAAAATGGATAAAAGGAATTACGGTTGTTATGTTTGCTGTATTATCTGTATGTGGTTGTGCAGCGCAGGAAGAAACGCAAGCCAAGCTTCGTGATTTGGAGTTTACCGTTGTTGCAGAGGAAGAACAGCCGGAAGCTTTAGTAGAGGTTATGGAACAGAAGAAAACGAGTCCGTTTCAGATAAGCTATACATTAGGAGAAGACCTGTATCTTGCCATTGGTTATGGAGAGCAGCAGACAGGGGGCTATAGTATTTCTGTGGATGAGCTTTATGAGACGGAGAATAATATTGTGGTAGATACAACTCTGGTAGGACCGACAGCAGATGAACAGGTAGTACAAAGTCTTACATATCCATATATTGTAATAAAAACAGAACTGATTGATAAGGATGTGGATTTTCGTTAGCAGATAGGATATACTAAGGATAATAAGTATAGAAAGAGAGTAACTAGGAAAATGTTGAATAGTTACGAAAGAGGAATGGATATGCTGTGGATAAAAAATGGCAGGCTAATAAATCCTGCAACAGACTATGATGAAAAGGTCAATATTCTGATTGATGAAGGGAAAATTTCAAAAATAACATCAAAAGCATGGGAAGAGATAGAAAATGAAATAAAAACTTGCAAAAATGACGAAGCACAGATGATAGATGCAGAGGGGTGTATTGTTGCACCAGGTCTGGTAGATGTGCATGTTCACTTCCGTGATCCGGGCTTCACCTACAAGGAAGATATTGAAACAGGAGCAAGAGCGGCGCTAAAGGGAGGCTTTACCAGCGTTGTACTGATGGCAAATACAAAGCCTACGGTTGATAATGAAGAAACCTTGGCATATGTGTTGGAAAAAGGTGAAAAAACAGACCTTCATGTTTATTCCTGTGCGGCAGTGACAAAAGGACTTGCGGGCAAAGAACTAGTTGATATGGATACCCTTCTGGCAAAGGGGGCAGCGGGCTTTACGGATGATGGGATTCCTATTATGGATGAGGCGCTGTTAGAAAACGCAATGAAAAAGGCGGCAGAGCTTGGTGTTCCGGTCAGCTTGCATGAGGAGGATGCTTCGCTTATTACGAATAATGGTGTGAATAGAGGAAAGGCTTCTGAGCATTATGGAATTGGTGGTTCACCAAGAGAAGCAGAAATCTCACTGATAAAGAGAGATTTGGAAGTGGCATTGAGAACGGGTGCTATTTTAAATGTACAGCATATTAGTTCCAAAGAGGGTGTGGAGCTTGTAAGACAGGCAAAGAAGCGCTCTGAGAAGGGAACGATTCATGCAGAGGCAACACCACACCACTTTAGTCTGAACGAAGAGGCTGTTATAAAGTACGGAACTTTGGCAAAGATGAATCCACCGTTACGTGAGGAGACAGACAGACTCGCTATTATAGAAGGTTTGAAGGATGGAACCATCGATATTATTGCAACAGATCATGCGCCGCATAGTACAGAAGAAAAGGAAAAACCATTGACAGAGGCACCGAGTGGAATCATTGGACTGGAAACGGCGTTGTCTCTTGGCGTTACCAATCTGGTTCATACTGGAGAACTTTCTATGTCTAAGCTTTTGGCGGCAATGACTTGTAATCCGGCAAGGATGTATGGGTTAGATGCTGGAACGATTGAGGAAGGTAAGAAAGCAGATATTGTTATCTTCTCAGAAGATGAGGAATGGATTGTTGGAGATTATGAATCCAAATCAACCAATTCGCCATTTACAGGAATGAGTCTTAAGGGTGTCGTAAAGCATACCATCGTGGATGGAAAGCTTGTATATAGCAGTTTATAAAACGAAAAAATAGGGGGCTGTGAAAAAGCACTCAGCGCGAAGGCAGTCCCTAGCTAATAAACGGGATAGATATCTTGGATGTTCAAGATACCTATCCCGTTTGGTTTACAGGATTCGCTTCATTATTAAAAAATTAAAATAATTCCCAGTTCGATTAAAGAGATTATAAAAGCAATTAGACCTACGCCAAGGACTATCATTAACTTTTGATAAGGTCTCTTGCCATATTCTTGATTCTTTTGAATTTCATTTAAAGTTTTTCCTTCTGAAAAAGCAACAATTTCTCTATAAGTCTGTATGTCATGAGTTTTTTTGAATTTATCAATTTTTCTAGCATAATATATTCCTATGATATATAATATTGCCCATATACCAAGTCCCCGAAATCCCCAAAGGGATGCAAGTGGAACAGCTAATATTATTTCTGCAAGAAGTAGTAGCGTAAAGATGCCGCCATCCTTGTTGAAACGTTTGATATCATCTGTTTTTATTTGTTCTTTCATTTCTTCTAAATCTCCTTTAACTAAAGTATCAAGAGAAATATCAAAAAGAGAACTTAATAATAACAGGCTTTTTATATCAGGATAATTTTTATCATTTTCCCAATTTGAGATGCTCTGGCGTGTTACAAAAATTCTTTCGGCCAGTTCATCCTGGGATAGCTTTAATTCCTGCCTGTATTTCCTAATCTGTTTACCAATCTCCATTTGATGTCCTCCTGTACTTGTATAGTATGATAATATGGAGTATTTTGGCTATCAAAACTGTTTTACATCAGTGTTTTAGGCATGTAAAAAATATTTTACATGCCTAAAATACTATAAAAATACTAATTATTTTCCTTCTCTCATACTGCTTGGTGTAACGCCATACGTTTTCTTAAAAGCACGTCTAAAGGTATTGGCGTTATTATAGCCTACCGAAATATATAACTCATTTAGACTGATATTAGTTTCTTTAATTAATTTTGCAGCTTCGTTCATACGAATATTTTCCAGATAGGTAGAGAAGTTTACGCCGGTTTTCTCTTTAAACATATGGGAGAAATAGCTCTCTGAAATCTGGAATTCGTCAGATATCTTGTTAAGTCCCATGGAAGGATCCATGTAATTGCTTACAATATATTTTTCAATCGTGGCAATCAGGTTGGTATCTTCTGTTTCCACAGTGAATAGATCACATAGTGTCATAGCAATCTTTTCACACAGCTTGAAGGTTACATGCTGATTAAAGCGTTCATCGAGATTCTGTATCGTTTCTGCTGGAATTGAGCTAGGCAAGGCAAAACGAGCCTTTAACAGAGTGTTACGAATATCGGATAAGAGGAACTTCAATATATTGATTGGAAGAGAACGCTCCTCGATATTCTCTTGATGAATCAGGTTGAACAACTCTAATACCTGAGATTTATTACCTGTTGTAATAAAGTGAATCAGCTTGGTAGAGATTTCAGGAGGATAATAGAATGCCTTGGAATCTTTTTTAATAAACTCATATGGGAAGAAGAAATAATTCTTACTCATATAGCTGGTTGCTTCTGTTGCCTGCTGATAGGATTCCCATACATTCATGAGGGAGTCTGTGTTACGTCCGATACCGGCAAAGAGCCAGATGTCATAGGTATCCAGCATATAATCATGCAAACGTGAGATGGCATTGCTGATCTTTAAAATATAATCTTTTTCTTCTTCTTCGCTACAGCAAAGAAGGATAGAATAGGTTCTTTCAGCGGGACTAAAATAATGTAATGGTGTACCAAGATAACTCTGGAGTGCATTGGAAATAAGCTCATTGATTTCGTCTGGTGAGCTGAGGGTATTCACTATAGCATCCGGATTATCACCGGAATTGTTGTAAACAACAACATATAAAACATTGTAATATATATTTTTTTCGCCAAGATTCAGATAGTTGTGTATATAATCCGCTTCCTCTGCCGTTACCGAACCGGATAACAGTTGTTGGATATAGGAAGTACAGATAATCGGACGCTGACTGTCAACGACTTCTTGTAATTGAGTCTGTGCTTCTACGGCTTCATGCAATTCCTGACCTAGCTCGATAATTGGCTGAATGTTTCTGCGCGAAAAATAATAAACCAAAGAGCCACCAACTAAAAGAGTAAGTAGTAATGCTAATATAAAAATATAGCGAAGCGATTCTGTGTTTGCAGTGTTTTCAAACGACGGAAAACTGTAATAGTAAGAATAACCAGTGTTATCTGACACATATTTTCCAATGGTAATCTTATTTCTGCCCTCATAAGAAGCAAAACCGTTAGAGTAGTCCATGCTAATAATAGAAGCTTCATCATAAGAATTACCTTCATTAATCGAAAGAATCGGAATACCATCTTCTGCTACTACCATAAGAAAGCCATTTCCTTCTGCATTAATGCAGTCAAATAACTTAGCAAATTCATCGGAATCAAAAATAAAGCTTACGGTAGCATTGGCATCCATATAGAATAAGTCTCTCATATTAATAATGTACATATAAAAATCCCATTCTGTTCCAGGTAAAGCAGAAAAATTCTCAAAAAGCAGAAAACGATTATGGTAATTGCTATCCATATGATAGGAAATCCAGTCTTTTTCGTGATCTGCAGGATATTTCTGTATGGAGGAATAAAAACGCTCCTGTGTAATAAACTGATTCGCATTTAAAATATAGTTGGTCAAAGGAAAATAAGAAAAGCTGTCTTTAATAGGAAGAAGCGATTCTAAGTAAATATCCGTAGCCATTGTACTTTGCAATTCTGTTCCAAGCTCAAAAAATGCATTATCTGTTTCTTTTTTATTCATGATTTTACGGTAGGAGTTATTTTGTAACAGTTGTCGACAATATACTTCCATAATATGTAAGTCTGTTTCAAAAAGCTCCACATTATTCACTAATGTAGTTTCATTCTGGGAATTATATGAATCACGCGTGTTATTTAATGAAAAATGATAAATTACGACAAAAAGGAAAAGAATTGTTAATAAAAATATACTGTAAGAGGTTACCATTTTGAGCATAATGGGATTATTTTGGTTTGTATAATTTGTACTCTTTGAAGCACTTTTTCTATCAAAAATCATGCACTTTTTCTCCTGACATGAGTAAATTTACGAGTTTACCAACGATAATTTATGCATATTATAGCATTTTTTTTGAGAAAATACAACATGTAAGCACTTTCAGAAACCCAGGAAAATCAAGGGATTGAAGAAATGGTAGTCAAAAAATGCATGCGACCGCAAAAATTGTAACTTGTTTTTCAAAAATGCAGATGATAGAGTTAGCTCATCGCAGGGGAGAACCCACGAGAGAATTTTACAATCTTATAATTTATAGGGAGGACAGATATGAAAAGAAAAGTATTATCCGTACTTTTAACTTCTGCAATGGTTATGTCTATGGCAGCATGCGGAAGTTCCGAAACAACAGAAGCTCCAGCTTCTAATGATGCAGCAGCATCTACAACAACAGACAGCGCAGCAGCTGATACAAAGGCAGATGCAGCAGCTTCTACTGATACAGCAGCAGCTGATACAGAAACAGCATTCCAGTTAACAGAGCCAATTAAGGCATATGTTGATGGTACTGTAAACTATGTTAAGGAAGACAGCGGTAAGGAAGAATTCGTATCTCAGCTTAATGCAGCTATCTCTGAGAAGATGGGTTATGATGTAACAGTTGAGTTTACAGCTCTTGACCATTCAGGATATACAGACGCAGTTGGACGTATGTTCGCAGGTGGAGATTATCCAGATGTTATGATTATGAACGCTGGTATGTTCAGACAGTATATGACAACAGGTCTTCTTTGGAATATGGCAGATGCATATGATAACGCTGAGTTCCAGTCTCGTTTAACAGCTCCTGGTTTAAACGAATCTCTTAAGGATAAGGATGGTGCATTATATGGATTTACACCGGCAATCGGTGGTGGATGTCCTACTTATGTTAAGAAGGCTTGGTTAGATGCAGTTGGTATGAAGGCAGAAGATATCAAGACATATGATGACTTCTATAAGATGCTTGAAGCATTCACAACTGGTGACCCGGATGGAAATGGTGTAAATGGTGATACATATGGATTCATTTCTGCTGGTCTTTACGGTGAGGAAGCTCCACATATTAACTACTTACCAGATTTCTGGCAGGATGGTTATCCAGGACTTCTTAAGGGTGAAGATGGTGTTTGGTATGATGGTATGCAGACAGAAGCTACTAAGAATGCTTTGTTAAGAATGCAGGAAGCTTATCAGGCAGGCGTTATCGACCCTGTAAGCTACACAGCTGGTACTAAGGAAGCTCGAGAGAAGTATTGGTCAGCTGACCAGACAGGTTCTGCCGGTGTATTCTGCTACTGGGCAGGTTCTTGGTATGATAACATTGCTACCAACTTAGAGAAGAATGGTGTTGAAACAGAATTAGTTCAGCTTGATCCTATCGCAGAAGTTGCTGCTATTGGTGGATATTTGAACAGAGAATCTCCTGTATGGGTAATCATTGATGATGGTGATGGAGATGATGCTCGTGAGCAGGCTATCTTCGATGCATTTATCGAGCCAATGCTTGATGGTGACAAGTGTCAGACACTTTGGACATATGGTGCAGAAGGAACACATTGGTCTCTTAAGGCTGAATCTATTACAACAGGTACTGGAGAGAAGGAAAAGACCGTTGAGTATGCAGAAGGCGAATTCCACTGCTTACCAACAATTGCAGATCCTACAACCTTATTCAAGAAGAATCATATTGACAATGCAGCTGTAATTGCTCCATTGACAAATGGATACTCTAATACAACTGATACAGTTGCAGCAAGTAATACACACTTTGTTAATAACTGTGTAGACGCTCCACAGGCTCCTTCTTGTGATACTATCACAAACGAAGGTGTTGCAATCACAGATGCTATTAAGGCAGTTATCTCTACTGTAGTTGTTGAGGGTGGCGATGTTGATGCAGCTATGCAGACATATGTTGATACAGTAGGTTCTATTGTAGAACAGGCTTTATCAGAGTTAAACGCTCAGTAATAATTGTATAATCTTGCAACAGTAATGTTGTGATGTGAAGACTGTCCTGTTTCAGGGGGCTTCCCCTTACGAAGCAGGACAGTTCTTGTCTAAAATTTATTTTTTATGTGCACGTAGAAGCAGTGAAAAGTATAAGAGATGCGACGCTTCAGTGGTGCTTAAATGCACTATGGCACATTTTTGTTCTGAGTATGAGAGATGAAAGGAAGAGGACGGCATGTTCGAAAAAAAGAAAGTAATGACTTCTGCAGGCGTAGAAGTGCGTAAGAAGCCTTTGGGACTTCGTATCTGGACGAACCGCGGATATTATGTAATGTTTCTGCCGGTAGCTATTTTCGTGCTGATTTTAAATTACTGGCCAATGCTAGGTGTTCGTTATTCATTTTATAAGGCAACTCCTATTACTATGAATAAGGGAACTAATGAGTTTGTTGGCTTTGCTAACTTTACCAAGCTGTTCGAAACGGATGCGTTTTGGAATGCATTCCAGAATACCTTGGAATTGAGTATTATGAAACTGCTTATTACCACAGCAACTGCGGTAATTGTTTCAATCTTTTTAAATGAAATGGGAAATTTGCTTGCAAAGAAGACTTTGCAGACTATTATATATTTACCACACTTTATGTCATGGGCGGTAGTTGCTTCCGTAGCAAGCTTGCTCCTGTCTCCATCTGTTACCGGTATGGTGAACGGTATGTTAAGAGACTGGGGTGTTCTTGGTGAGGCAGATAAGAATATCTACTTCCTGGCGGATAAGGAAATGTGGAGACCGATTTTCTACATCATCAATATATGGAAGGAAACCGGTTGGGGTACGATTATCTTCCTGGCAACTTTGTCTGGTATTAATCCGGAACAATATGAAGCAGCAGACATTGATGGAGCTACACGTTTACAGAAGATGCGCTATATTACGATGCCTGCATTAGCAAATACCATTCTTACGGTATTGATTCTGAATCTTGCCAAGGTTCTTAACATGTTTGAATCGGTATTCGTACTTTACAACGATGCAGTATATGATGTATCTGACGTTATCGGTACTTATATCTATCGTCAGACATTCGCTGTTGCATTACCTAATTATGGTTATTCTACTGCGGTAGGTCTTTTCCGTTCTCTGGTTGGTTGCTTATTATTTGTAATCTGTAACTGGGCTAGTAAGAAAGTCCGCGGCCGCGGTATTGTATAGGAGGTGCACGAATGGCTGAAAAAGTGGTTTATCGCGCAAAAAAGAAAAAAATTAAGCTTTTTGATATTGTAAACTATATTGTATTTATCTTGATTGGATTACTTATTATGGTTCCAATTTGGAAGGTTATCGTAGACTCCTTGAATGCAGTTGGTGTTTATCAGTTCAGATTATGGCCAGACCAGTTTACGGTTGGCGCATATAGGACAATTCTGGAAGAGGAGAGTTTAATCAGACCGTTTTTGAACTCAGTTTGGACTACTGTTTTAGGTGCTCTTTTAGGTCTGACCTTATCCACACTTGGTGGTTATGTATTAATCCAGTTTGATATGCCTGGTCGTGGATTGTTTGCAACCTTCCTTACCATTACCATGATTTTCTCTGGTGGTATGATTCCTGAATACTTGGTTATGAAGGAGTTAGGTTTAACAAATAATACGTGGATTCTAGTTGTTAAGCATGGTTTGAGCGTTTATAACTTGGTATTGATGAGAAACTTCTTTGAAGGTATTCCAGGCTCCTTATACGAGTCAGCTCGTATTGATGGATGTACGCCAATGGGAATCTTCTTCAAGATTGTACTTCCTCTTTCTAAGGCAGCATTAGCCTCTATCGGTTTGATGTTCGCTGTAGCTGTATGGAACGATTATTCTAATGTTAAGATTTATATTATGGATCCATTAAAGGTTAACTTCCAGTATAAGCTGATGGTAATGGTTGCGGATGGTGATACTCCAAATACAACCTATGGTGTAGCTCAGAGTACATTACATAATGCAGGTATTATTATGGCTATCCTTCCGTTCATGTTATTATACCCATTCTTACAGAAGTATTTCGTAAAGGGTGTAAATATCGGAGCTGTAAAAGAATAATGACTTACAATAGGGGGGAACTTCGGTTTCCCTCGTTGTGTATAAAAGAGGGTTATGTATATGAATAGGATATTTTGGGCAGCAGATTCCACAGTTCAGACAAATAATATTACAACATATCCGCAGACTGGTATAGGTCAGGTCTTTTCCTTATATGTAAAGGATGGAGTCACAGTTGTGAATCATGCGAAAAATGGTAGAAGTACCAAAAGCTTCATGGATGAAGGAAGATTGAAAAAAATCGATGAACAGATTGGAGCAGGTGATTATCTGTTTATCCAATTTGGGCACAATGATGAAAAATCAGAAGACCCGACGAGGTATACGGAACCGTTTTCTACCTTTATGGAGAATCTGGAGACTTATATTGATGTGGCACGTAAGCATGGAGCATATCCGGTACTGATTACACCTTTGGAGCGTAGATGTTTCGTGGATGAGAAGCACTTGGGAATGGGAGCACATTCCGATTATGTTGCAGCTATGAAGCAGACAGCTGAGAAGTGTAATGTACCATTGGTAGACCTCTATAGTATGAGCCGCAGTGAGCTGAAAAAGGTAGGCGAGCTTGCCAGCAGAAGATGGTATATGTATTTTCCGGCAGGAGAATATAAGAATTATCCGGAAGGAAAGACGGATAATACCCATCTGCGCTATGATGGGGCAGTTCTGTATGCAGGATTGATTGCTAAGGGATTGGAAGAGCTTGGTGGTCATTACAAAGACTTGCTGCTTGATGAAGATGTGGAAGCAGAATAATTGCATATAATAAAAGAAACTGTACATGTTTTTTTCTATATGGTAAGATTACATATAAAAGAAACATGTACTTTTTTTGTTACTGGTTAGCCATGCATATCAATAAGAAATATGGCGTACAAGTATACTTGTTAAGTCATATTTTCTTATTGATATATAGAGCGTTCAGCTCAAGCGAAATGGAAGCTGTGTAACAGCTGGAATTGAGCTTGCATGGCGAAGATGTATGTTAGAGTAGGAGGAATATCGTGAATCTAAAGAGAAAAGAAACTGCAGTTGTATTCAGACAGGAACAGCTTGCAGAAGGAATCTATGATATGTGGATTGAAACAGGACTTGCAGATCAGGCAAAGCCAGGACAGTTTATTAGTGTATATACACAGGACAAGTCAACACTTCTTCCACGACCAATCAGTATTTGTGAGGTAGATAAGGAACATAAGAGACTTCGTATTGTATATCGTGTGGTTGGCAAGGGAACAACAGAATTTGCAGCCTATCGTGCAGGTAGTAAGATAGACATTCTAGGAACCTTGGGAAATGGCTTTCCGGTTGAAGAGGTTGCAGATAAGCGGGTATTCCTCATGGGAGGCGGAATCGGTATCCCTCCTATGTTAGAGACTGCAAAGCAGCTGTGTGGTAAGAGCGCAGAAACGAATATTATTGTAGGATATCGTAATAATGAGCTTTTCTTAAAAAAGGATTTAGAGAAATATGGAAACGTATATATTGCTACAGAGGATGGCAGTGCCGGAACAAAAGGCAATGTTATGAATGCCATTGAGGAAAATGCATTGCAGGCAGATGTAATTCTTGCCTGTGGTCCAATGCCAATGCTTCGTGCCATTAAGAAATATGCGGAAGAGCACAATATTCCAGCTTATATTTCGCTGGAAGAACGTATGGCATGTGGTGTGGGTGCATGTCTTGGCTGTGTAGTAAAAACAAAGGAAAAGGATCATCATTCTCATGTGAATAATGCAAGAATCTGTACGGATGGTCCTGTATATCTGGCAAGTGAGGTGGAAATTTAATGAAAAATACAAAAGTTACCATTGCTGGTGTTGAATTTAAGAATCCTGTTATGACAGCCTCCGGAACCTTTGGCTCCGGTATGGAATACTCTGAGTTTGTTGATTTGAACTGCCTTGGTGCTGTTGTAACCAAGGGCGTTGCTAATGTACCATGGGAAGGCAATCCGACTCCTAGAGTGCAGGAAACCTATGGCGGAATGTTAAATGCAATCGGTTTACAGAATCCGGGAATTGATGTGTTTATCGAAAGAGATATTCCATTTTTGAAGCAGTTTGATACCAAGATTATTGTAAATGTATGTGGAAGAACAGCCGCTGATTACGTTGAGGTTGTGGAAAAGTTAGGTGACCAGCCGGTTGATATGTTAGAAATCAATGTTTCCTGCCCAAATGTAAAGCATGGTGGAATTGCTTTCGGACAGAATCCGGACAGCCTTTTTGAGATTACCAAGGAAATCAAGGCAAAGGCAAAGCAACCGATTATTATGAAGCTTTCTCCGAATGTAACGGATATTACAGAGATGGCAAAGGCAGCAGAGGCAGGCGGAAGTGATGCATTATCCTTAATTAATACCATTACCGGTATGAAGATTGATATTCATAAGAGAGCCTTTGCGCTGGCAAATAAGACAGGTGGATTATCTGGTCCTGCTATTAAGCCGGTAGCTGTGAGAATGGTATATCAGGTAGCAAATGCTGTAAACTTACCTATTATCGGTATGGGTGGAATTGCCAATGCAGAGGATGCCATTGAATTTATGATGGCAGGTGCAACCGGTGTAGCGGTTGGTGCCATGAACTTTGTGAATCCATATACCACCAAGGAAGTAGTAGACGGAATCGAAAGCTACATGGAGCGTTATGCAATCGAGAACTTAAGTGATATTATTGGCTGTGTAAAATAGAATATGGTATATTAAGACCTCTACGGGAATAGAATGGAATATGAAAAACATTCTAATTGTTCCGGGAGGTCTTTTTTATGGAGCTGATGAAGAAGAGTATTTATACCGACAAGATAAAGGCAAAGGCTATGCTCCAGATTCCGCTGGAAGAGGATATTAACGTATCGGACACCAGACCGGATGTTGGAAGGCTAGTATTTACGCGTGGTAAGGTCAAAATAGATGAAATCAAAACCGGTACGAACAAAATCTGGGTAAAAGGTAAGCTATTATTTCAGATACTCTATGAGGCAGAGGGCAAAGATTCCGGTATGGCAGGCATGGAGGGAGAGCTACCCTTTATGGAAGAAATCTATATGGACAGGGTAGAGAGTCAGGACAGAGTCATCTGTGAAAGCACGCTGGAGGATATGCGTGTGAATATGATTAATTCAAGAAAGCTCAGTGTTCAGGCAGTCATAGCCTTAAAACCTCGTGTAGAAGAGCTGGTAGAAACAAAAATATGCACAGGAATTGCAGATTATCAGATGCAGACACAGACAAAGGGCATTCCAAATGTGGAAGGGGAGCAGCTGGAATACCGTAGAAAACAACAGGAATATCTGGAAACAGCCGTGTGTAAAAGGGATTTACTACGTATTCATGAAGAGAGCAGAGTTGGAAGTGCACTTCCGGCAATCGGTTCCCTGCTATGGAAGAGTGTAGATGTTACGCAGGTAGATTTTAAGCCATTAGAGGAAAAGCTTGCCATTACCGGTGAAATGACATTATTTATGGTCTATACAGAGGAACTAAGCGGAAAGGTGAACTGGTTTGAAGCAGCGATTCCTTTTAGTGGCAATGTGGAATGTCAGAGCAGTAGAGAAGGTATGATTGCTGATGTATCTTATGATGTCGGACATGAAGAGATAACGGTACGTGAGGATGCGGACGGAGAAGCCAGAATGATAGGCGTAGAGCTTGCACTAGAGCTTGAGATGAAGCTTTTATGTAAGGGAGAAGCACAGGTTGTGGCAGATGTTTATGGTGTTTCCTGTGAAGTGGATACGATTACACAAAGAAGCATTATGAGGAAGCTGCATCAGGATATGTATGTGGAGGAAAAGTTCACACATAATACGCGGTTAGAAGAAGCGCAGCCAAGACCTTTGCAAATCTGTCATAGTGATGCACGATTAGAAATAGAAGATTGCAGCTTTAGTGAGGATGAGGTTACATGGAAGGGAACGATTCAGGTAAGGATGCTGTATCTGTCAGGAGAAGAGGGCAGTGGTTTCCATACTCTGGAGGATAGTGTTCCATTCCGACTGACAAGACAGGTGCTTGGAATACAGGATATACAGGGCAGTGATACAGAGCTTATGACACAATGTTATGCATTACAACCTCAGCTGGCACAGCTCCATGCATCCTTGAAGGATGGTAATCAGATTGAGTGGAGGGGTGTGATTCAGATACATATGCCTCTCTATGATGTGAATCAGGAGGATATCCTGCAAGAGATTCAGATAGGGGAATTAGATAGTCAGAAGCTTGAGAAGCTTCCGGGATTTGCTATCTATTTTGTGAAAAAGGGAGACACCTTGTGGCAGATTGGTAAGAAATACTATGTCAGTGTAGAGAAAATCAAAGTAATTAATCAGTTAACCTCGGATGAGATTAAGCCGGGAGACAGGTTACTTATCGTAAAAGCAGGAGAGATTGAGTAGGCTAAGCCTCTCAATCTCTCTTTTGAATACATTCTATTTTGCAATAACAGTGCCATCTTCTGTTGTAGTAATCGTTTCCTCTGCTGGTGTCTTTTCTGTTGTGTCTTCGGTAGTTGTTTCGTCTTTTTTCATCAGTTTGTCGAACTTATCCATAACAGCATCATAGGTCTTTTTAGAAATCTCAGGAAGCTCGCCGCCCCACTGCTTCTCTGCCTGCTTGTAGCCTTTGATAAAGGCATCCTTCATTTCTTCTAATGCATCAGCATCATTTCCTGCAAGAGATGTTGCGAAGGAAACAATACGGTCAGAGGTCTGTTCTACACCCCAGTAGCCATCCTCAGAAATATCCTCCTGTGCTTTTTTCTTAGTCTCTTCATCAACTTCAAAGTCACCCTTTGCAAGGAACTTCCAAATGTCTGTTGCCTCACCAAAAACAGTAGTCTGCTTGGAAATCATGTTCTGAACAAGCTCTGTCAGTTGTGCCTGACGTTTTTCCTGATCTGCCTTCAGCTGAGCAATGATAGTCTTTCTATCATCTTCGCTAAGCTTAGTCTTGTCATAAACAGCTGCGGTATCATCTGGTTTCACGGTTTCAGGTGTTTTTTCTGCTGTTTCTGTATTGGCTGTCTTGTCAACATTTTCGATTTTTTCCTTTGCGGTAGTATTGGTGGTATAAGTATCACTGATGTTTGTACTGTAAATTCCATTTACGCTCATAAGTAACCCTCCTTGGTATCCTAAAACTCTTTTTAATTGATAGAATGTAACTATTCAGGCAGGTCGAAGCATTTACTGCTGAGACCGTAAGAAAATGATACAGAAAGCAAAAATCCCATCGCTGAAAGCGATTTTAAATGGATTTTTGCATCGTAATTATGAAGGTACTGAATAATTACGATAGAGTATCTTGTAACGTATATATCGGCAGGACAAAATGAAATGTTTATAGCATTTTCAAAAAAATGTGAAAGAAAAAAAAAAGTCTGCTGTTTTCTGCTTGGGGGTGCCATATAGTAGATGTTTCCGTCAATAAGTTCGGCTCTTTCTCCATCCGGAAGAGCATAATATCAAGATGTGTACACATTTATTTAGGTAGTTTTACTATTAGTATATGTGCAAACATACATTATTTTTCCAGTATTTATGCGGTCTGCAAGCACTTAGATAAAACATCATATAACTTGACGAAACAGTACGGATTGTATATAATTTAGTACAATTGAAGTTTTGTATACAGAATCTTAGAAAGGCAAGGTTATGAAAATGGATAAGATGCGTTGTGAGGCAAGAGCAAAGATTAATTTGGGACTTGATATATGTGGTCGTCTGGATAATGGCTATCATACAGTGAAGATGGTTATGCAGACGGTAGATATCTATGATGTTCTGGAATTTAAGAAGCGTAGTGAGCCTGACATTATCTTATCAGTAGATAGTCATGATACCTTAGGTGATATTGCAAATAATCTGATTTTTAGGGCGGCAAAGCTTATGATAGAGCATTATTCTATTAAGGAAGGTATCGAAATCTCATTAAAGAAAAATATACCGGTTGCAGCAGGAATGGCAGGCGGAAGCACGGATGCTGCAACGACTATGTTGGCAATGAATGAGCTGTTTGGACTTGGACAGACCAAGGAACAGCTTATGGAGCTTGCGGTAAGACTTGGTGCAGATATTCCATTCTGTATTATGGGAGGAACGGCACTTGCGGAAGGAATCGGAGAAGAACTGACTTGTTTGCCGGCACCACCAAAGGCTTACTTGTTAATTGCAAAGCCGCCAGTGATGGTATCGACCAAGGAAGTATATGAGAGACTGGATGCAAAGGAGATTACGTCACATCCGGATATTGATGGCATAATTAAGGCATTGGAAGAAGGAAGCCTTACTGGAATCACAGATAGACTTGAGAATGTGCTGGAAACGGTTACCATAGATTTATATCCTGTGATTGAAGAGATTAAAAGCTTTATGAAGGAGCATGGTGCGATTAATGCATTGATGAGTGGAAGCGGTCCGACTGTTTTTGGTATTTTTGATAGTAGGGAGAGAGCAGATGAGGCTGCAAAGGCTTTAGAAGCTACCAAGATGGCGATACAGATACAGGTGACAGAGTTTTATAATGAAAATTAGGAAGGAACATGATTCATGAGCATGGAAAACAGTTTTCAGGTGAATGCAGATGAATATCTGCCACTTAGAGATGTAGTGTTTAATACGTTAAGACAGGCGATTTTAACAGGAGAGATGAAGCCGGGAGAGCGTTTGATGGAGATTCATCTTGCAAATAAGCTTGGTGTTAGCCGAACACCTATCAGAGAGGCAATTAGAAAGCTGGAGCTGGAAGGGCTCGTTATTATGATTCCGAGAAGAGGTGCAGAGGTTGCACAGATTACATGGAAGAGTTTAAAGGATGTACTAGAGGTCAGAAGAGCTCTGGATGTGCTTGCAATTGAGCTTGCATGTGACCGTATGACGCAGGAGGAGCTACAGGAGCTGTATCGTGCCTGTGAGAACTTTGCAGAGGCAACAAAAACCAAGGATGCAAGACAAATAGCAGAGGCGGATGTTGCATTGCACGACTTGATAGTAGCATCAACAAGAAATAATCGTTTGATTCAATTGGTTAATAACTTGGCAGAGCAGATGTATCGTTATCGTTTTGAGTATATTAAGGATTCTTCGCAGCATGAAAGGCTGATTCAAGAACATAATGACATGTATCAGAGTATTTTGCGCAAAGATAAGGAATCTGCTGCAAGAGCAGTTCGTAAGCATATCGATAATCAGGAGGAAGCAATTATCCGTCAGTTACAGCTTGAGAGAGATAGTAGAGTATAGTAGATTGTATAGATGTTTCTTTTTATGGGCATACTTTCCATAGAACGGGAGGTATGAAAGGATGAAAAGAAGCTTGGAATATATAAAAACTTTGGTTGGAATGGCAGGAATCCTGTTGTGGATTGGTGCAGTAAGTCCAGAAATCTTTATTGAGGGCAGTATGGGTTGCATTAAGGACGAAAATGGCAGAGAACTTACCAGACAGGAAGCGCAGGAGCTGTTAGAGGATATTTTATGTGGTGAATTGTCGGAGGATGAGAACACCATTGTATATAAGAGTAAAATACTGGAGTGGATTCAAGACTCCTTGGAATAGTAAGGGACAGATATGACAAAAGAAGTATTAATAACCATACAGGGATTGCAATTTGATGCAGAAGCACAGAATGATGAGGAACTGGAAAAAATAGAGAGTATTTATCCGGGAGAATATTATATGCGAAGCGGTTCTCATTATATCTTATATGAAGAGCTTATGGAAGAAGAAGCAACTCCAATTAAGAATGTGATTAAGCTACGCGATAAGGAATTTACTCTGACCAAAAAGGGAATCATTAATACACAGATGGTATTTACGGAAGGGAAGAAAAACATGACAAGCTATGTGACTCCCTTTGGAAATATTATGATTGCTCTGGATACGGAAAAAATCGTGGTGGAAGAAACAGAGGAAGAATTAAAAATACATATCGATTATGGCTTAGAGGCGAATTATCAGTATATAGCAGACTGCCATATCACAGTAACTGTTAGTGCCAGAAAAGAGTAATAAAAAAGTCGATGTCCAAAGAAAAGACATCGACTTTTGTGTTTTCTTGATTATTTTAATGGCTTTGCACCGGCTTTTTCCTGCATTTTTTCAACCCAAGCCTTGAATTTACCCTTCTTCTTGGCAGGTACTGGATTCAATCCACCTCTTAAGCCCTTTACATCGGTGATATAGATACCGCTTACGGTAGCTTTAACCTCTTTCTTGACAGGAATGCTGTCAAAGATAGCGCCATCAGCGATTAAGGACATAACATGTGGTCCAACCTTTGCCTTAACGATAGGGAACTTCGCTCCTCTTAAGTACTTTGGTGTCTGTTCCAGAACAGCAGCCGGAAGTCCGGAATCTTTTAGTTTCATCTTCTTTTTATCGATGATAAGCATGTTAACCGTCTGTTTCGCTGCTTCAATCTGAGCCTGCTGTGCAGCCTGCTTCTTCTGAGCCTTTCTGCCCAGAAAATATAAAACAACAAGGGCAACAACAAGAACAACTAAAATAATCAGTAATACTTTTGCAAATGTACTCACGCCAAACCTCCTACGAATCATTCAAAATTACTTGAATAATTTACCTTACAATCCATAAGGAATTGTACCATTAAATAGGCAAAAGCGCAAGAAACACTTTCCATTTGGGGTATTTTGTGATATAAAAATATTATTGTGTTTTTAGAGGAATATTTATAGAGCATAGTGCTTTATGGGGGATAGAACAAGGGTTATACAAGAAAGGTAAGGGTATCAAAATGAAAAAGAGATTATTAGCGATGCTTATGGCAGGTGTTGTAGCTGTAAGTGTATGTGCATGTGGTGGCAAAGCGAAGAATATGGGATATGATGAGCTTGCAGTTGATGAGTATGTAACAGTTTCCGATTATTCATCCTTGAAAGTACAGGCAGATAAGCCGGAAGTAACAGATACTGTAGTTGAAAGTTTTATTAATACAAGTCTATTGACTTACTATCCTGTAACAGGCAGAGCGGTTCAGGCAGGCGATCTTGTAGTGATTGATTATGTAGGAAAAAAAGATGGTGTAGCCTTTGAAGGTGGAACAGCAGAAGGTCAAATGTTAGAGATAGGTTCAGGTACTTATATCGAGGGGTTTGAATCGGGTCTTGTTGGTGCAGAGATTGGAGAAACCGTGGAGTTGAATCTTACTTTTCCAGAGAATTATACGCCAGAACTTGCAGGGGAAGATGTGGTATTTACTGTAACGGTACACGAAATTATGGCTCCAACTAATTATGAAAGTGTGACTCCGGAGATACTTGCAACCATGGGAAGTCAATATACGTCTAAAGAAGAAATTTGGGCTGACGCCGTACAATATCTGGAACAGAGAGCAGAACTTACTTATCAACAGAATATTCTTAACGATGCGGTTGAGAAGTTAATGAAAGAGAGTACAATTGCATCTGTACCGGAGTATTTGATTGAGGAAGAGTTCCAGAATGCAAAGAAACTAAATGAAGCAGAGTGTATAAATACTTATGGATGTGATTTCGAAACATATATTACAGCTCAAGACAGTACTATGGAACAATACGAAGCAGACTTAAAAAAGATGTGTGAGGAAACGGTGAAACTTAATCTTATCTTTGAGTCTATTGCTAGAGCGGAAGGTATTGAAGTAACTGATGAGATGATATATGAGGCTGCTGCTGAGGAAGCAGTTAGATTTCAGTATGAATCTGCAGAAGCAATAATTGAAGAGATTGGTAAGCCAGCTATAAGAATGTTTCTTTTAAAAGAATTGGTTATGGAGAAATTGGTGGAGACTGTTTCAGTTGAACCGGTTATAGTGGCAGAAAATACTGTTGAGTAAGTTAATAAATTATAAAGGCTCGTTTTCATTATATGAAAACGGGCTTTTTTATGTTATACTTATTGTTACAAAGGGGTTTGATGACATGAAGAGAAGAATCAAAAGATACCTATGTGTATTATTGACTTTTATCATAGTATTTAGTATGGCTGGGAATGTGTTTGCAGACCAGATTAGTGATTTGAAAAAGAAAACAGAAGAGGATAAGAAGAAACTGGAAGAGATTGATGAGCAGCTTGGTGACTTGGAAAGTGAGCAGGAAGGACTGGAGGCAGAAATCAGTGAGCTGGAAGCGCAGATTATTGATATGATGACAAGTATCAGTCTCTTAGAGGATGAAATCACAGTCAAAAAGGAAGAAATTATACAAGCAGAAAGTGACCTTGCAGTTGCGAAACAGGACGAGCAGAATCAATATGAAGCGATGAAGCTACGTATTCAGTTTATGTATGAACATGGGGACAGCTCTTATCTGGATATATTGATGAATGCTACTTCCATGCAAGATGTTTTGAATAAAGCAGATTATATAGAACGACTGTATGAGTATGATAGAAATCTCTTGACGCAGTTTCAGGAGACTAGAGCTAAGGTAGAAGAATTAAAGGAAAACTTAGAAATTGAGCAGTCAGAGCTCGAAGCTATTATGGAAGGCTATGAGGAAGAAAAGCTTGGCATGGAGGAATCCATGTCGGAGCTTGAGGCAGTCAGTGCGGAGTATGAATCGCAGATTGCTAAGGCAAAGCAGCAGGCGTTAGTCTATAAACAGCAGATTAAGCAGCAGAATGCCAAGATTGCCAAGCTAGAAGAGGAAGCAAGAAAAAAGGCTGAGGAAGAGGCAAGGAAAAAAGCCGAGGCGGCAAAGAAGAACAATACGACTACTAAGGCAACAGGCACAGCGGCAGTAGACAAGCAGTCTATTCTGGCAGTAAATGGTAGTGCTATTGGAAAAGAGATTGCTATTTATGCTTGTGGATTTGTAGGAAATCCTTATGTGTCAGGTGGAACGAG
Organism: Lachnospiraceae bacterium; assembly: GCA_017440575.1. Classification (GTDB taxonomy): domain Bacteria; phylum Bacillota; class Clostridia; order Lachnospirales; family Lachnospiraceae; genus COE1. The sequence goes on from JAFSGY010000064.1 coordinate 32,779, forward strand.
TCTTACGAATGGTGCAGACTGTTCTGGTTTTACACAGTCAGTGTATAAAGCCTTTGGATATAAGATTCCTAGAACTTCTTATCAGCAACGAAGTGCGGGAAAGGCAGTAAGCTATGCAGAGGCACAGCCGGGAGACTTGATTTGCTATGCAGGACATGTTGCCATGTATATCGGAAACGGCAGAATTGTACATGCAAGCTCAGCAAAAACAGGAATTAAATATGGATATGCAACTTATCGTGAGATTCTAGCGGTAAGAAGAATTGTGTGAAAAGGCATGAGTATGATGCTAAAAAGAGGTTATAAGAGAGTAAGCTTTCTTATAACCTCTTTTTGTGTATAGGTATGCAGATATTGTATTTATTGGAAAAGTGCACAAAAAGTTCCTTTGCATTTCGTGAAAAGATAAGAATAGTCACAACAAAGTCGCAGAGTTATAATAAAGGAAACTGAGAAACTAAAAATAGTTTCCGAGTTTCCGATAAGAGAAAGGCTAGGTGACTTCTATGGCAGAAACAATAGAAATCAAAGAGAAGATATTAGAAGCAGCCATTGAAGAATTTGGGAATAAAGGACTTAAATTTACCATGGATGACATAGCAAGGAATCTTGCAATAAGCAAGAAAACGGTATATGCCGTTTTTGAAAATAAGGAAGCAATGCTGTTAGAGCTTGCAGATTACTGTTTTGCAGACATTAAAAAGAGTGAAAAGGCTATTTTAGAAGACCCAGATATGGATGTGCTGACTAAGATTGAGAAGATTATGATTGTACTTCCTGAGCGATACCAGAATATTGGCTTGCAAAATCTGTATCAGCTTAGTGATAAATATCCAAAGATTTATCAGAGAGTTGGAACTTATTTATCAACAGACTGGGATGCGACCATATACCTTTTAGAACAGGGGATTGCAGAAGGTAAGATTCGTCCGATTCAGATTCCGGTACTTAAGGCAATGGTGGAAAGTACAATTCGTGAATTTTTCGCTAATAGTATTCTTGTAGAAAATGGTATTGGTTATGAGGAAGCATTAAAGGAAATGATACAGATTATTATCTCTGGAATCAAGGCATAAGACATAGAAAGGCAGGTAATAGCAGATGGATAAAACAAGTATGATTTTTGGCAACCGCATGAGTAACAGCGTGATAAAAAAGGCTCAGAAATCGCAGGAAAAAAACAAGAAAAAGTATGGAGATGATTCTCATGTGGATTATCCTATTGCTATTGTGGATAACGAGTACATTGGTGAGGCTCTTGGTGTAAAAAATATTCTTTTGACGGAGAAAACAGGAGGAGAAGACTTTGATATAGAAAAAGGGATTATTGTAGGAAATATCCGAATGGGCTTTGGACATTATCGTATTTCTATGGCGATTGCCTCTGCGGCAAGGGCACTCGGCTATACACCGTATTGGATGGACTTGAATTCTTATCCTCATACTACTTGTACGAAGTTAATCAGTGCGCAGAATGACTTGTATTCATTAGGCTCACGTATCTCACAGAGAAGTAAGCTTTTTAATCGTTTGGTATGGGAGCCAATGAATTATGAGGGATTTCGTCAGCTTTCCTATAATGCAACAGATCAGAAGAATGCAGAGCTGATGGCTCCGGTATATCGAAATGTACCAAAGGAGGTTCCAGTAGTGGCAACGCATGTATGGCCAGCACAGGCTGCGCTGCATGCAGGTATGAAATATGTGGTGAATGCGATACCGGATAACTGGCCGATGGCACTTCATTACGCAGAGGGAAGTATACATACGGTGCAGACACATTATGCATATCAGGGTTATCGCATTGGAAACGGCATGCTGAAGAAAAAGGTCGTAAAGCCGATGCCTGCAGATTCGCTTCTATACACAGGTCATTATATTGACCATGAGCTAGTGTCAAATATTGAAGCTGACTGTGAGGCACGAATCAGAAGATGTAAGGATAAGGAGCCTATGCGCTTCCTGTTAACGATTGGTGGCGCAGGAGCACAGATGGAAATCTTTGCGGGCGTGTTGCGATACCTTCTTCCATATATTAAGGCAGGAAAGGCAGCAGTCTATGTCAATGTTGGTGATTATATCAATGTATGGGAAGGCTTAAAGGAGCTGATTCCTAGTATGCAGCAGTTTACAACAGAGCATATCAATAACTGGTCGGATACGACAGCCTTTGCAGAGTGGGCATTGGGTGAAAAGATAACAGGAATTCATGCATTTTGTCATGAAAATATCTTTGAAGCTGTTTATTGTACGAATCTGTTAATGAGAAGCTGTGATGTACTGGTTACTAAGCCAAGCGAGCTTGCTTTTTATCCGGTTCCTAAGCTCTTTATAAAGCGCGTGGGAGGACATGAGCAATGGGGAGCTGTACATTCAGCTGAGATTGGTGATGGAACACTGGAATGTCAGGATATGGAGCATACGATTCAGATGTTACAGATGTTTTTGGATGATGAGCAGTATTTTGAGAATATGTGTCATAATATTATCCGTAACAAGGAACAGGGTATCTATGATGGAGCTTATAAGGTAGTGGAGCTTGCCATGAGCAGACAGGTTCCAAAGAGTTCACGATAAAAGAGAAAGGTATGGTGAGTAGCATGAAACTTACAGGGAAGGAAAAGGTTTCTTATGGATTAGGTGCAGTTGGCAAGGATATGGTCTATATGCTGTCTGCAAGTTATATTTTATATTATTATCAGGACATCTTAGGAGTGAGTGCGGTAGCAATGGGAATTATCCTTTTGGTGGCACGAATCTTCGATGCATTCAATGATCCGATTATGGGTGTTATCGTAGCAAAGACAAGAACAAAATGGGGTAAATTTCGCCCGTGGTTATTTATTGGAACATTATTAAATGCGATTGTATTATATCTGATGTTTGCAGTACCACCAACACTGGATGGAGTAGGTCTTGTTGCATATGCAGCAGTATTCTACATCTTATGGGGGGTAACCTATACCATGATGGATATTCCATTCTGGTCCATGATTCCGGCATTTACGGAGGGTGGTCAAGAGAGAGAAGGCTTATCCACATTGGCTCGTTCCTGTGCTGGTGTAGGTTCGGCGATTATTACGATTATTACGATGCTCTGTGTGCCGGCACTTGGAAAGGGAGATGAGCGTGAGGGCTTTCGTCTCTTTGCATTGATTATTGCGATTGTATTTATTGCAGTGATTTCCTTTGCCTGTATGATGATTAAGGAAAAGTCAACCGTAGATGTAGATTCTCCTTCTGTTGGTCAGATGTTTAAGGCATTGGTAAGCAATGATCAGGCAATGGCTGTTGTTATTACCATTGTATTAATTAATTGTTCCTTATACATAACTTCAAACCTGTTAATTTATTTCTTCAAATATGATATTGGTGGTGCAAATTGGAACGATGGTTACGTACTGTTTAATACCTTTGGCGGAGCTATCCAGATTCTGTCCATGATGCTCTTCTATCCATTACTTCGTAAGGTAGTAAGTGCGATGCAGGTATTTTATATCAGCTTTGCGATGGCAATTGGTGGATATGCTATTTTGTTATTGATGATGTTTAGTACAGTTTCCAGCATCTATTTGTTGATGATACCCGGATTCTTCATTTTTACGGCATTTGGTATGCTGACTGTATTAACTACTGTATTCCTTGCCAATACCGTTGATTATGGTGAGTTAAAAAATAACAGAAGAGATGAAAGTGTTATCTTCTCCATGCAGACCTTTGTAGTAAAGCTTGCAAGTGGTGTGGCAGCAATGATTGCTTCCCTTTGCTTAAGCATTAGCAATATTAGTAATGATACCTCTGCGGCTGTAGCTGCTGAGACAGCAGGTTCCTCTGTTGCAGTTCTTCGAATGACCATGACGGTATTACCGATTGCTGGACTTCTTGTGGCAGTGTTTATTTTTGCTAAGAAGTACATTCTGACAGATGCCAAGCTTAAAGAAATTTCAATAGAATTGCAGAAGAGAAAATAGAAAGGAAGAAACTACATGATTCGGATAGAGAACGGATTATTTATATTGGAAACGGCGCATACAAGTTATTTATTCAGAGCAGATGAAACAGGTAATCTGGTACATTTGTATTATGGGGAACGGGTGGAGCTGAGTGAGGGTGCATTGCAGGCATTGGCTTCAAAATGCGTGAACCAGAACGGTTGTAGCATTATTGCGGATCAGGAAAATAACGTTCTCTGTCTGGATGATGTTTGTTTGGAGATATCTACACGAGGAAAGGGCGATATGAAAGAGCCTTTTGTGGAGATTGTCTACGCAGATGGCAGCAGAACCAGTGATTTTCGCTACGAGGGTAGTCGTATTGAGGAGAAAAAGTGTAGCCCTGATAAGCTTCCGGGAGCAATCGATGAGGAAGAACAGGTTCAGTCTCTTGTGGTAACGATGGCTGACAGAAACAGCAAGGTAAGATTAGAACTGATTTATAGCGTATTTGAGGCATGTGACTGCATTACAAGATTTGCAAGAGTCATCAATGAAGAAGAGAGCGCTGTTACACTGCTTCGTCTAATGAGCACACAGCTTGATTTAGAGGCATTTGAACTGAAGGTTACGAGCTTTCATGGTGACTGGACAAGGGAAATGGGGCGTTTTGATACGCTTCTGCAGGCAGGAAAGTATGTAAATGAAGCAACAACAGGATTTTCCTCCAATAAGGCAAATCCGTTTATCATGTTTGGCGAGGCACAGACTACAGAAGAGTATGGCAATTGTTATGCCTGCAATCTGATTTACTCTGGCAATCACAGGGAAAGCATAGAGGCAGGCGGACATGCAAAGATGCGTATACTGACCGGTATTCACCCTGACTTTTTCACTTGGCAGTTAGAAGCCGGAGATAGTTTTACTTCTCCGGAGGCAGTATTGACTTTTTCGGCAGAGGGGTATCGTGGTATTAGCAAAAATATGCATGCCTTTGTGCGGGAGCATATTGTAAGAGGGACATGGAAGAAGAAGGAGCGTCCGGTATTACTGAACTCATGGGAGGCAATGTATTTTAATATACAAGAGCGCAGAGTGCTGAAGCTCGCAAAGGCAGCAGCAGATGCAGGAATCGAGTTGTTTGTATTGGATGATGGCTGGTTTGGGAAGCGCAATTCCGATAAGACTTCTTTGGGAGACTGGTATGACAATATGGAAAAGCTGCCAAGAGGACTTGCTGGTTTATCGGAAAAAATCAGAGAAATGGGATTACTGTTTGGAATATGGGTAGAGCCTGAAATGATAAGCGAGGACTCGGAACTTTATCGTGCACATCCTAACTGGGCAGTACGGATTCCTGGGAAAGCACATTCGCTGGGAAGGAATCAGATGCTTTTGGATTTAACGAAGGCAGAGGTACAGAATTATATCATAGAAAGTATGTCGGATGTTTTTACACGCAGTAAGGCAGCATATGTGAAATGGGACATGAATCGCCATATGTCGGATTATTACAGCCAGGGCTTAGAAGCGAAAAAGCAGGGAGAGTTCGCACATCGTTATATTTTAGGTCTATATAGGGTACTCGAGGAGCTGACAACTCGTTTTCCGGATGTATTATTCGAGGCATGTGCTTCGGGTGGTAATCGATTTGACCTTGGTATGATATGTTATATGCCTCAGGTATGGGCGAGTGATAATACGGATGCGATTAGTCGTAGCAGTATTCAGAATGGCTATAGCTATGGATATCCGCAGTCTGTAATTGGTACTCATGTATCGAGTTGTCCGAATCATCAGACACTTCGTATCACTCCTCATGCTACAAGATTTGCTATTGCGAGTGCAGGAATCTTAGGGTATGAATGTAATTTGAGTGATTTAAGCACAGACGAATTGAAGGAAATTGCACAGGAAGTTAGTTTATATAAGAAATGGAGACAGACTCTTCAATTTGGACAATGGTATCGTATAAAGCCGGGTAAGGTGTATGGGCAGGCTGGTGTAAACGTACCGTATGATGCAGATGAAATACAATGGTGTATCGTTTCTGAGGATAAGGAGAAGGCGGTAGGCATTACGTTACAAGGACAGGTAGTATCGAATTTTAGCCATCATAAGTTCCGTACAGTAGGACTTGATGAAAAGAAACAGTATCACTTTTATAATCAGAATATTAAGTATGATATTCGTAGAATGGGGGATTTGATTAATACGGTTTCGCCCGTGCATATTAAGCAGGATTCTTTTGTGCATGATATTCTTGCAAAATTTGTTAGATTAGATGCCGAAAAGGAAGATTTTGTACTTTATGGTTCACTTTTAAATAAATGTGGTGTACAATTAGGGCAGTGCTACGCTGGTACGGGGTTTGAAAATGGAACCGCAATCTATCAGGATTACGATACAAAGATGTATTTCATGGAAGCGGTGCAATAGCTGGTGTAGCAGGCAATGAAGGTGCCTGTAAAGGCTAAAATGATGGGATTGTGTACAATGAATGAAGTAAACATTACAAAATATAATAAGGAACCGGGGCATGATATTGTATTTTTTGGTGAAGCATCCGTCAAGAAGGGCTACTATTTTGTAGATGGAGATGAGAATTTTTATCATTTTATAGGCAAAAATTCAGTTTACTCTATGTTGGAGTTACTTCACCCGGATGATATAAAAGGCTTTTTGGAGACAATAGAGCAGTTATCGGAAGGTGAACAGTGTGCTATTGTTAGAATGAAATGCGATAATAATCAATATCGTTATCTTTATATGACGATACGACTGAATGGAAGAATGTACGATAGTTTTGCGTCCTTTACCTTTGATTTTTGTGACATAATGGAGATTAAGGACAGATATGCGGTCTATAAGCATCTGGTAAAAAAATACAGAGGCTTTATGTCACTTTCCTCCTTATTATTTTTTGAATATACTTTTGAAAATGACGAGTTCAAAATCTATCATTACGTGAATGTAAAGAGCTGTCCTCTTTTAACCAAGAGGCTTGATGATATCAGAGATGAGGTTGAGGAGTCTTCACAGCTTTCGATAAAGAGTAAGGCGGAGTTTGATTTGTTCTATGATTTTTTAAAGAAGGGAACAGATCGTTTTCATACTCAGCTGGATGCCAGAGTTTTGATACCAGATGAGGAAGAGACTATCCAGTATCAGATTAAGGGCAGCACAATGTACCGTAAGAGCCAGAAGAGTATGGTTATTGGTATCATTAATGTGTGTGGTAAAAAAGAGAAAAAAGAAAGCTATTATCTTACAGAAGGTGCGCTTGATCCCGGAACTGGTCTGTTCAATAAGCGTGCAATCAATGAATATGCTGTAGAGAAGATTCAGGAGTGTGAGCAGGAGAATAAGAGCTTCTATCTTGCGGTTGTTGATATTGATGACTTTAAAAAGGTAAATGATACCTATGGTCATATGTTTGGCGACGAAGTCATATCCAAGGTATCTGAAATTATGCGAAACGTACTGGATGTACGAGGTATTGTCGGCCGGTTTGGTGGCGATGAATTTATGATTGTCATTGAAAATGTGGAGACAGAAGAGGCATTGCGTAGAATCCTGAAAACAATATGTAAGCACATCATGTGGGAATATGAAAGCTTACAGGATAAGTTGATGATAACTACTTCCTGGGGCATTGCCAAGTATCCAACCGAAGGTGTCAATTATGAGGAGCTGTTTGAAAAGGCTGACAAAGCGCTTTATATAGCAAAAGCCAAGGGTAAGAATCGTGTTATTATTTATGACGAGAAGAAGCATGGCAATTTTAAGCAGGATGGAAATGATAGTAGAGACAGTGGCATTCGTATGATTGCCAGTGATGAGAAAAAGGCTTCTGTTATGATGGAGCTTGTAGTAAGTCTGTATCAAAAAGGTAAAGAAGCATTGCCTCACGTTATGGAGACGATGTGTGCATATTTTGATATGGATGGTGTTGCGATTTATCTGGGTGAAGAGATGAAGCGAGGATTTTCTTATGGAAAGTATGTAAATCCAATTGAGGAATTCCCACAGATTCTGAATGAACAATATTTGGAACGATTTGATGAGCAGGGAATCTATGATGAAAGTAATCTTCAGAGAGTAGAAAGTAATTTCCCGGATATTTATCATCTGTATGAACTACAGGAAATTGGTAAGTTTATTCAATGTATTTCTTTGAAGCATGATACGGTAAAGGCAGTCGTGTCTTTTGATTTCTTTAATCGTTACCCGAAGATTGGTGTAGTGGATATGGGCATGATTAAGATTGTTGGAAGAATGATGGCAGAAGTAGCAGCGAAATGTGAAATATAAGTTAGTATAGAAAAACAGCCTTTTACAGGCTGTTTTTTGATGCGTTAAATGTGTACCATATGCAGATATTTTTCCTTGGTAGCAAGTCCTCCTCGGATGTGTCGCTCAGACTTATTGACGTCCAGAACCTTCCTTGCTGCATTCGCAAGCTCAGGGTTAACCTGAATCAGTCTGTCTGTCACATCCTTGTGAACGGTGGACTTGGAAACACCAAACTGTTTGGCAGTTTGTCTTACGGTTGCATTATGTTCGATAATATAATTGGCAATAGCAATTGCTCGTTCCTCGATATAATCTTTCATAAATATCCCCCAACATAGGTTGTTTTTACAATCTATGCAAAGGATGAAAAAAATAGTATATTCTAGTGTTTTGTTTTCCTTTGTTTACATTAAAAATTTATTGTGCTACTATGGTAAAGTGTGTATAACTATGAAGGTACTGAATAGTTACAAGCGCGCAAGCAGATAGCTTTACAGTAAGAGGACATAAGGAGAATAGGCAATGAAGAAAACAATTTTAAAATTTTTATTAGTAGGTATAATGGCATTTGGTTTATGTGCATGCGGAAAGGCAGATGAAACAGAGAATGTATTTGTTGTGGGATTCGATCAGGAATTTCCACCTATGGGATTTGTAGCTGAAAACGGAGAGTTTACAGGGTTTGACCTTGAGCTTGCAGCAGAGGCTGCAAAGCGTATGGGAATGGAGATTAAGCTTCAGCCGATAGCATGGGATGCGAAGGATATGGAATTGGAATCTGGCACCATTGATTGTATTTGGAATGGTTTTACTATGAATGGTCGTGAGGACAGTTATACATGGACAGAGCCATATATGAATAATACACAGGTATTTGTTGTAAGTGCAGATTCTGATATTGTAACATTAGCAGATCTTGCAGGAAAAACAGTAGAAGTACAGGCGGATTCTTCTGCAGAGGCAGCATTAAAGGATATGCCTGACTTAATGAATTCATTTGGAACAATGCAGACAACACCGGATTATAATACGGCATTTATGGATTTGGAAATGGGAGCAGTAGATGCGATTGCGATGGACATTATTGTAGCAGGTTATCAGATTGAGCAAAGACAGAATGGCTGTATTATTTTAGAAGAGTCTATTGCAAGTGAAGAGTATGGCATTGGCTTTAAGAAGGGAAATGAAGAACTCAGAGATAAGGTTCAGAAGGCTTTGGAGGAAATGGCAGCAGATGGAACCATGAAGGAGATTTCTGTAAAGTGGTTTGGAGAAGATGTCACCACAGTAGGAAAATAATAACGTAATATTTAAGGTAACTATTCAGGACAGGTCGAAGCACTTGCTGCTGAGAACGTAAGAAAATGATACAAGAGTGAAAAATCCATTTGCGAAGCAAATTTGGGATGGATTTTTCATCGTAATTATGAAGGTACTGAATAATTACTATTTAAGATATATTGGGAAAGGTTAGGAGTCGATTATGACATTCGCAGAGATTGTCTGGCAGCTTGCAGGAGGAATGGGAGTCAGTATCCAGTTATTTGTGATTACGTTACTGCTCTCTCTTCCGTTAGGATTAGTGATTGCCTTAGGCCGCATGAGCAAAAATGGGCTGTTATCAGGTTTTATTAAGTTTTATATTTCCATTATGCGTGGAACGCCTTTGATGCTTCAGTTAATGGTAGTTTATTTTGGACCTTATTATATTTTTGGAATCAAGGTAACAAATGATTATCGAATATGGGCGGCATTAATCGGTTTTGTGCTTAATTATGCGGCATATTTTGCTGAAATCTATCGAAGTGGCATTCAGTCTATGCCTGTGGGGCAGTATGAGGCGGCCAAATTATTAGGGTATTCCAAAGGACAGACTTTTTTTATCATTATTTTACCGCAGGTCATTAAGAGAATTCTTCCGTCGGTAACAAATGAAGTGATTACGCTGGTTAAGGATACTTCACTTGCTTTCACGATAAGTGTTGCAGAGATGTTTACGACAGCGAAAGCATTAGCAAGCTCACAAACAAGTATGATGCCGTTTGTTGCTGCGGGATTGTTTTATTACATATTTAATTTCGTAGTTGCATGGGGTATGGAATTCATAGAGAAGAAGCTTGATTATTACAGATAAGAAATATGGTAACTGTTCAACAGGAATACGCATTAACTGCGGATTCCGTGAAAGAAAGTAGAATGATTAAGCAAAAATCCATCTGCGAAGCAAATTTAAGATGGATTTTTGCACGTAACTATGAAGGTACTGAATAGTTACGAAATATGTTATTGGAACGGAGAGAACCGTAACGATTTATATGGGTGATGAATGGAGAAAATAGATGAGTCTGTTGAAAATGGATCATATTCAGAAAGGCTTTGATGGTCTGGATGTAATAAAGGATATATCAGTTGAAGTGCGAGAAGGAGAGATTCTTTCTATTATTGGACCGTCCGGTTCAGGAAAGTCAACTCTTCTTCGCTGTGCGACATTGCTGGAAACTATAGATAGTGGCAATTTGGAGTATTTAGGCGAAGAAGCGGCATGGACAGTGGAGGGAAAAGCTGTTTATGCTTCGAAAAATAAGTTAAAAGAGTTGCAGAGTTGTTTTGGACTTGTATTCCAAAATTTTAACCTGTTTCCTCATATGTCTGTGCTCCAGAATATTATGGATGCGCCCGTGAGAGTGCAAAAGATAGACAAGGAAGTAGCTAAAAAAGAAGCTTATGAGCTGTTAAAGAAAATGGGTCTGGAGGATAAGGCAAGTGCTTATCCGTATCAACTTTCAGGTGGACAGTGTCAGCGAGTTGCAATTGCAAGAGCATTAGCACTTCATCCAAAGATTTTATTTTTTGATGAGCCAACTTCTGCTTTAGATCCAGAGTTAACGCAGGAAGTTTTAAAGGTAATCAAGTCGCTGTCAGATCTTCATATTGCCATGGTTATTGTTACGCATGAGATGGCGTTTGCACGGGAAATCAGTGACAAAGTAATCTTCATGGCAGATGGTATTATTGTTGAAGAAGGAACACCAGATGAGGTATTTGCATCTAATAACGAAAGAACTCGTACTTTCTTAGGGAATTATGGAAATATATCAATGACAAATGTGCTGTAAAAGGCACATTTTTTTTGTAAAAAACTTGTCAGCAAAAAAATCGTATTTTATAATAAATCTGCCGTAAATATGGTGTTTTAAAATTTAGGAGGTAAATTCAATGAATCAGGAAAAGGTAATTGTCATTGATTTCGGCGGTCAGTATAACCAGCTGGTGGCAAGACGTGTCAGAGAATGTAATGTTTACTGTGAAATATATTCCTACAAAACGGATATCGAACAGATTAAAGCGATGAATCCAAAGGGAATCATTCTTACGGGTGGACCAAACAGCTGTTATGAGGCAGATGCGCCAACCTATACAAAGGAACTTTTTGAGTTAGGAATCCCTGTACTGGGCTTGTGCTATGGGGCACAGCTTATGATGCATGTGCTTGGTGGAAGAGTAGAAAAGGCACCTGTCAGAGAGTATGGTAAGACAGAGGTCATGGTAGACAATTCCTCTCCTTTATTTGGTAATGTAGCCGCAACAACGATTTGTTGGATGAGCCACTTTGATTATATATCCCAGATTGCACCGGGATTCGCCATCTCAGCACATACAGCTGACTGTCCTGTTGCAGCAGCAGAGAATCGAGAGAAGAATCTGTATGCCATTCAGTTCCATCCGGAGGTACTTCATACACAGGAAGGAACTAAGATGCTCTATAACTTCGTAAGAGGTGTCTGTGGCTGTGCAGGAACCTGGAGAATGGATTCCTTTGTCGAGAATTCTATTAAGGCGATTCGTGAAAAGGTTGGAAATGGTAAAGTTCTTTGTGCTTTATCAGGTGGTGTAGACTCTTCAGTGGCTGCGGTTATGCTTGCAAAGGCAATCGGAAATCAGCTTACTTGTGTATTTGTAGACCATGGTTTGCTTCGTAAGAATGAGGGCGATGAGGTAGAAGAAATCTTTGGGCCAAAGGGTAATTATGAGCTGAACTTCATTCGTGTAAATGCTCAGGAACGCTTTTATGAAAAGCTTGCAGGTGTATCTGAGCCTGAGAATAAGCGAAAGATTATCGGTGAAGAGTTCATTCGTGTATTTGAAGAGGAAGCAAAGAAAATCGGAGCTGTGGACTTTTTAGTACAGGGAACGATTTATCCTGATGTAGTAGAAAGTGGACTTGGAGGAGAATCCGCAGTGATTAAGTCCCACCATAACGTAGGCGGACTTCCTGACTATGTTGATTTCAAGGAAATCATTGAGCCACTTCGTGACCTGTTTAAGGACGAGGTTAGAAAGGCAGGCTTAGAGCTTGGAATCCCTGAAAAGCTTGTATTCCGTCAGCCATTCCCAGGACCGTGACTTGGTGTTCGTATCGTTGGCGAAGTAACCGCAGAAAAGGTTAAAATTGTACAGGATGCTGACGCCATTTACCGTGAAGAGATTGCAAAGGCAGGTTTAGACAGAACCATCGGACAGTATTTTGCAGCATTAACGAATATGCGTTCCGTTGGTGTTATGGGCGATGAGAGAACATATGATTACGCCGTAGCATTAAGAGCGGTCAATACCATTGACTTCATGACAGCAGAGGCAGCAGAGATTCCGTTTGAGGTGTTACAGACTGTTATGAGTAGAATTATTAATGAAGTTAGAGGAGTAAACCGAGTATTCTATGATCTGACCAGTAAGCCGCCAGGAACGATTGAGATGGAGTAATATAAAATTAACGGGAAGCCTGATAAATCAAGGCTTCCCGTTTTTTGTGCTTGCAAAATGCTTGCAGAAAAAGAGCCGTCTGGCTCTTTTTCTGTTTTGTATATAAATCTCAAACTTCACCATTACATATGTATATTGTTCCTGCGAGAATCTCTGATAATTGTGGTAATATAGGCTAATTCTTGTTGCTTTTCCTATAGAAATTGTGTTTGTTATCAACACTTATAGTATTTTCATGTCTTGTGTTGGTGTCAGGTATTATATCATAAGAGGCATATATTGTCACACTAAAAATATAAAAAATATATAATAAATAGAAAATATGCTTGACTGCACTTGAAATGTAAACTATGATACTTTTGAACAATGAAAATAATATAGTTTACAAAAATAATGAAAGGAGTACGAATGAAACAGAAAATGTATGTTGATGTAAACGAAGTTTGTGCAGATTGGGGGGTATCAAGAGCAAAAGGGTATCAAATAATTAGAAAATTAAATCAAGAAATGTTAAAGAAGAATCCTAGTCTTATTGTTCTCAATGGAAAAGCAAACCGTAAATTTTATGAGGAGAATTGTTATGGGGGTTGCAAGTAATATAAAAAGCCCTACCACTCGGCAAAGCGGTAGAGCTAACAGAATACCAATAGTGATATGCTGTATACAACATTAATATATCACATTGTTGGATAAAAATCAAAATGCAAAAGGAGACAGCAATGGCGGATAAGCGTATGTTTGCGCGAGGAATTGTAGAAAGTGCAAAATTTTTAAAGATGCCCCCGTCTACGCAAAATTTATATTTTCATTTGGCATTAAATGCAGATGATGATGGAATAGTTGAAGCGTATTCGGTGATTAATTTGGTAAAAGCAAATGAAGATGATTTAAGAATATTGTTTTCTAAAGGATTTGTTACGATTTTGAATGAAGATTTGGTTACATATATCCAAGATTGGAGAATACATAATACTTTGAGAGCAGATAGAAAGAAAGATTCGATTTATCAACAATTATTGTTATCGGTTCTTCCAGAAACACAATTATTAGAAAAAAGGAAGAGGTCAGATACTAAACAAAATGGACATACAGTGGACGGTCCATGGGCGGCACAGAATAGTGTAGTAGAGAATAGTGTAGATAAGAATAGGTTAGAAGAGTGTAAAATATCACTGGGACATGAACGCCTTACACACACAGAATATAATGGTTTGGTCTCTAGATATAATAGTGAAATTGTGGATGAAATAATAAATAGAATTATTGAGCATCCATATTATAGTTGTTTAAATGTTTCGACCATAACAAAATGGTGCGAGGAAGCTAAAGAATATTCTGCAATGACAAATAAGAAAAATAATAGATTTAATAGTAGTCAACGGCAAGAATATGATTTTGCTAAAATAGAGCAACTGCTTGAAGTTAATAGACAAGAAAATGGAGTGTGTGTTTAATGTGAGTGCAAGTAAGGATACTAAAAGAGGTACATGGAAGATATATCTAAGATATATTGATTGGACTGGGAATAAGGCGGTTCATACAAAACGTGGATTTGCAACCAAACGTGAGGCGCTAGAGTATGAAAGAAATTTTTTGCAATCTCAGTCCAAAGATATAAATATGAGTTTTGAATCCTTTGTAGAGATTTATATGCGAGACATGAAGCCAAGGATAAAATATACTACTTATTTAACTAAAAAACATATTATTGAAACTAAGATATTGCCCTGCTTTGGAAAGCGTAGTCTTGCATCAATTAAGGCTTCCGATATTATTCAATGGCAAAATGATTTATTGAAAAAAAGGGATGAAAAAGGTGCTGCATATTCGCCAACATATCTTAGAACTGTACAGAATCAGCTTAGTGCAATTTTTAATCATGCTTGTAGATTTTATTCATTGCCCCAAAATCCGTCTTCGCAAGCAGGAAAAATGGGAAAAGCAAAGGCGAAAGAAATGCTCTTTTGGACAAAAGAAGAGTATATATGTTTTAGTGAATGTATGAAGTCGAAGCCGATTTCATATTACGCATTTGAGATACTTTTTTATTGTGGAATAAGAGAGGGAGAACTGTTGGCATTAACAGCTGGAGATTTTGATTTGGAAAATCAAAGATTGATAATAAATAAATCATTTCAGAAGATAAAAGGTGAAGTATATATTACAGAGCCGAAAACAGAAGAAAGCAATCGTACAATTGCTTTACCAAAGTTTCTCTGTAGGGAGATAGAAGATTACTGTGCTTCTATATACGGCTGTGAGTCTAATACAAGACTCTTTGAAGTATCAAAGAGCTATTTACATCATGAGATGAACAGAGGGTGCAAAGAGAGTGGTGTGAAGCGAATTAGGGTACATGACCTTAGACATTCTCATGTGGCATATTTAATTTCACTTGGGTTTTCTCCTGTAACTATTGCAGATAGGTTGGGACATAGTTCAACTGTTATAACAGATCAGTATTCACATTTATATCCATCTGTGCAAACAGAATTAGCTGATAAATTGGAAGAAGATAGAAAACGGGAGGAGGAGACAGTAAAGTAAAATGTATAAGAGAGAGAATTTGGGGAAAGGAAAAGGGCAATTAAAAGAAATAGGTTATAAACGCTATAGAAATCAAATTATGAATTTTCGAGTAACGGTAGAAGAAAAGCAGAAAATTGAAAAGCGGATGGAATTATCTGGGCTGTCAAAGCAGGATTTCTTTATACAATCACTAATGAATCAGCAAGTAATATGTATTGGTAATATAAAATCATTTACAGAAATAAATAGACAGTTATTGCAGATAGAGGAACACTTGAAAAATGTTACAACATTAGTTGAACTCGATGAAAATATGATGGAAAGTTTGCGAATGATATTAGAGCTTTATGTTGGGATTAAGAGAATTAATTGATAGTAAACTTGCCTGCGTATAATGCACAAGTAAAAAAAGAATATTGTAAAAATAAGGACAGGTATCATAGCATTTCCTTAAAGGTAACATTTAAATATATGTTAAGAATAATAATGATAATTTTATATGTTTTAACGTTTTAGAAATCATAGCAAGCATTGGAAACGTTCCCACCGATATATCGAGGGGAACGTTTCCTACTTGTTAGTCACTATGTTGGGGCAAGCCCCCTAAAACCCCCAGAAAACGACAACTTACTCACTGTGAGTACGATTAATCTCTGTGAAAAATATAGTGTAAAATTTGCGTATGTAGAAGAAAAAAGATGAGTTGCTGAGTAGAAAAAAGATATTTTTTTTTAAGGAAAGACCTCTGAAAGCTATTTAGGAGTATTTACAAAAACTTTTTCCAAATGAAAAATTTCACCATTTACTTTTATGAATTCGTTATTCCATTCGAGGTCATCGTATAACATATTCGCATCCTCTAATTCAAATTCGGCTGGAAGTCCAGTGTCTGCGAGATAGTCATAGTTTATAACAGTCATCTTGTTATCACAATCTATTTGAATATCGAGAAAAGATAAACTTAATGTAATTGGTGAAAGGCAAATATTGTTAGGAAGATTTTTATCTAATGCTATTAAAAATTCAGCAATGCTTATGGGTGTATAATTTAATAGTTCGATTTTCATCTTATAAACGCTCCTATTCTTCTGTATCAAAATATCCATGAGTTTCAGCATGACGTATTATGAAATAATCATGTATATTGGTTATTAATCGTATAAAAGTGGTAATACTGAATAGAATACTGAGAATGCTCATTGTATAAACTATTAGGTCGATGTCTATGTGTAATATTTCTGCAATTTTATCAGCGATATAGGCAAATGCTAAAAGGCCAATAATTGCTGCAAAGCCACCAATCATTATTCCCAAAAAAGATTGGAAGTATATGAATAGCCCTAGACCTATAAAAAAAAGGGTTGTCATTCCAATAGATATAAGTATTCTATCAAGAGCCCAATCTTTCTTTTCGGGATATGCTCCAATAAGTAAGAAATGATTTGCGACCCAAAAAGAGATAAGATATAAAATTTTTGCTTTGATGCTTTTAATATAGTTTTGAGAATTAAGTGTGTTCATAATGTAATCTCCTTGTTGTAATTATTATTTATGTCATAGTGGACTAATACCAGTCCCATTGTAACACATGTCTGTACATAAAATAAAGAGAAAAAGGACTAATTTTAGTCCAGAAGGAAACTCTTATGTCAGATATGAAAATTAAACAGGATAGGAATAATACAATAGGTAATAATATTCGTAGAGTACGTAAAGACCGTGGAATAGGACAGACTGAACTAGTAAGGGAATTACAATTAATCGATGTGGAAATGACAAGAGAAACGCTTGTGAAGATTGAGAGAGGAATACAACATATTCAGTTAGAGCAGTTACGAGGAATAAGAGATATATTGAAAACAACATATGAAGAGTTATTGGATAAGTGAGTTATTATTGTTAATTTATTACAAAAGTTTTACTATGTAAGAGCACGAACGATTTGTTATGTTTAAGGAAGTAACTTGTCTAAAAGTGTAGAATGCATAGATAAAATAATATTTGTAATATAAAAGGTTTAAGAATATAATGATAATAATAAATAACTTAGAGGTGTCATATGAAAATAAAAATTATAGATTTTGGGCCATTGAAAGAATTTGAGTTTGATTTATCAAAAAAATTTATTGTGACATATGGAAATAATAATATAGGAAAATCTTATGCCATGCAGATGGTTTATTTATTATTAAAAACATTTATTGGTATTAGAAGAGGATATACTTTTCATGTTGATGAAAAATATTATATGTTAGGAAGTGGTTTTTCTAATTTTACCAATGAAATAATGAGTAAATTAATAATAGATTTTATTGATAGTGATATGGAAGAAAAAGATGTGACGACTGCATTAAAAATATTAATGTTTAAATCATTATCAGAAACTGTAATGCCAGAGTTTATGAGTTCTTGTAATAATACATTTGGAAACTTTCAAAAGACGTTAGAACAAAAACCCCATATATATTTAGAATTTGATGAATATAAATTAGATATAGATATGAAAAAAAGTGAAATAGATGGAGAAATAGAATTGTTTCCAATCTATTTGAAAAAGACAGAAAATAGTATGCACGGGTCTAGAAAATGCAAGAATCATATGGATGTTTATGTTTATAATAATGAATATCGAAGACCGATGGGTGTGATTTATGAGCAAATGAACAAAGTATATTTTAATTTATTGTATACTATTTCGATAAATTATGAACAAGTTTATTTTTTGCCTGCTTCAAGGTCTGGTATTTATAGTGGAATGAATGCATTTGGTGCGATAGTTGCAGAATTGTCTAAGAATAGAGCTTTTTTAACAAAAAAAATAGAATTACCAGGAATATCCGAGCCGATATCGGACTATTTCATATCTTTATCTAATATTGCTAATAGATATAATTCAAGAGTAAAAAATGATGTTAGACTGTCGGATTATTATTCTAAAATCGAAGATAGGATACTAAAGGGGAAGGTTTTGTTTGATAAGAGTAAAAATGCATTAGTATATGTGCCTAATGATTTAGATTCGGTGTTTGAAATGACAGAAGTTTCTTCGATGGTGTCAGAGGTTTCACCTATTGTTGCATTTTTAAAGTATATTATAAATTCGAGAAGGATTAGAAGTGAAAAAAGAAGTTCTATTTTGTTTATAGAAGAACCAGAAGCGCATTTGCATCCTAATAATCAAATTGAACTTATAGAAATATTTTCAGAATTAGCATCTGCAGGATTAACGCTAGTAGTATCATCGCATAGTAACTATGTATTTAATAAATTGAATAATTTAGTCTTGGGTAAGAAGCTAGATTATCATATATATCAGCCTATTTATTTAGAACAAGGAAAAGAAGGAAGCAAATCGAGAATTTTACCTATTGATGAATGTGGAGCTGATGATGAAAATTTTATAGATGTAAGTGAAAAATTATATAATGAGCGAGAGCAAATTATACAAGATTTGAATATTGGTGAGGATTAAGAATGGTTTCTAGGATAAAAAATAATCCTAAATTGAAGGATTATTTGAGGAACAAAATAGAGGATGAAGGAATCGAAGTTGAAGTTGATGTAAGATTACAAGAAAGCGAATATGTAGCAATAAAGGTTGATGATTTCTATAATAATCTGCATCAAGCTGTGGTTCCAAAAGCTACTGATTATGTTGTTGTAGTTGATAATTCGTGTGATTCGTATAGTATGTATATATTAGAAATGAAAAATGTGAAATCACCTAAGTATCTTGTTGTAAAGGATATACAAGAAAAATTTACAACAACTATTTATGATTTTTTATCTGAGCGATTTAAAGATATCTTTATGGATGATAGGTATAAGTATAAGCCAATTAAGCTGTATTTGGTTTCGGATGCATATGGTGTAGGTGGAAAGTATCAAACTCATGGGGAATATATTAAATTTTTGGAAAAAGTTAATAAAAGAGACTCGCTTAAAGTTGATAGGAGCTTGGGAAATAAAGTATATAAGTTTAGAAATCAATATTTAAGAATTGAATATGACATTCCACCTAATCCAGTTATTAGAAAAAATGTATAAATGCTAGGTACATAAAATAATTTTTCAATGAGACATAAAATGTTACTTTTTTAGAAGGAGTAACATTTTTATATGTATTAAGTGGTTATGCTTGCAATATGCTTGCAATATGCTTGCAAAAATCCTAAAAAACATATATATTATGGAAAAATGAGAGACTTCGTAGATAAGAAGTAACGGAAAATCAATATTTATAATGATATAGAAAAATGCTAATATTGAGATGGAGTAGACATCAATTTCAAAATTGATGAAATTTAAGATGAATTTTCAGAGTTTTAAAAAGTTGCGACAATGTCGCAACTTTTTATATGGTCATAATTTGCGTAATTTTTGCTTAATGAAGATAAACCGAAAAAAATATTATGTGGTCATGCGTGAAAAAGAAGTAAACGCACAACCGATTTAGCGTTACAAAAAGAAAATTGGAAGAATAGATTTTGAGCCAATCCAAAATACGCAAAATTCAGTTGTGAGAATCTATGTAGATGGATATAATATTAATAGAAACAGTAGAACTGTGAGAGGAGTGATTTTATGACATTAACAGATGTGAATATTAAAGTACCAACGGGAATGACGATGTATTTAAAGCCACAAAATCAACATGCTGAATTAGTTAGAAATGCTCTTTTACTATATCCATATATTAATGACAGAACAATTTCGCATGGAAAGGCTGCGGAGATTTTAGAAATTTCAAAATATGAATTAATTGAGCTCTATGACGGTCTAGGTTTAGCATATTTGTCACAAGATATCGAAGAAATAGAGGAAGAGATGGAGGCTTGGGAAAAGCTGAAAGGAGCAGTTAAATGATAGTTGTATCAGATACAACACCTCTCATTTCATTGATGAAGATTGGACAGCTGGAATTGATAAACAAGCTGTTTGGTGAGATACAAATACCGGATGCAGTGTTTGATGAGCTTGTGCTCAATCCTAAGTTTGTAAGCGAGAGTAAGCAAATTAGAGAAAGCGATTTTATTCATAGAGTATCTGTTACGGATACAAAAGCCGTAAATTGTAGTATGCAATATGTTTATGAACAGACATTGCAAATGCATTGATTTCTTTGTAAGTCCGCATTATAATGACACCAAAGGAGCTTACAGATGAAAAGAATTACTTTAGAGGAAATAGAGAACCAATATAAGATAGAGCATTATTTGAAATTGTATGAACAAATCATGCTGCTCATTCAGAGTAAAAAAATAAAGCCTGTTTATGCATCGGGAAAAAATGGAAAAAAACCGGCACTTTATAAAGAATATTGGAGATTAGAAGAGCAAGAGGATAATTCACAATATATGGATGAATTATCATATTTTTTTGTGTCGGATATCGAAACGACATATTATCTAAATCATATCAAACAGTACAAGGAAGATCGAAAGTGGTTATTGCTGTTAAATCAGTATCTCAAAACAAATCGTAAAAGTCTTGAAATTCCAAAGTCAATGAATGAGCGCAGCTTTGAAATCTGGCAACGTGAAAAATTTTTAAAAGAAGAACAGGGTAAGAAAATCTTAAAAAGATGTGGGATAGCAATAGAAAAATTAAATATATATGAAACAACAGAGCCTTTAGCATACTATACGGCAACAAAGAAAGTACCACAAAATATCTTAATCCTTGAAAATAAAGATACCTTTTTTAGTATGCGAAGAAGGCTTATCTCAGGAGCTAATACTATATTAGGAGTTGAAATAGGTACGTTAGTCTATGGAGCGGGAAAGGGGATTATTCGTTCGTTTCAGGATTTTTCTTTATGCGCAGAGCCTTATATGCGAGAGAGGGATAATCGTATTTATTATTTGGGAGATATTGACTATGAAGGGATAAGAATATACGAATGTTTGGTTCGTGTATTTGAGAGTGAATGTGTCATAGAGCCATTTATGGAAGGATATGTGAAAATGCTGCAAAGGGCGCAGAAAATAGGAATAAATCAGCTTCCTGATATGAAGGCAGGACAGAATTCTAATATCGATGACATATTTAGAAGGTATTTTAAAGAACAGGAATTTTTATATATTCTGGATATATTGGAGCAAAGTAAGTATATTCCTCAGGAAATATTGTCCATAGAAGATTTTGCGGATGGTAAAGTTACTGTTTAAGTATGGAACGTATATTCAATGAAGGAATTTGAAAGGCATGGTAAATAGATGCAGTATGAATTTTTAAAACAATTCCCCAAAAGAATGAAACATGTGGGAATGTATGGATTGTTATTACAGAATAGTACACAAAAGCAAATATGGAAGCAATATGGCTTTTTGAAAACAGATGAACAGATTAATATTATTTTTGTATTAATGCTATATATAATGGAGCAGTCATTGAAAGAAGAAAAGTGTACGTTAGATGATATAGGTGCATTTTTGGATTATATAAATACAACATATTTTTACAAAAACATGTCATATGAGGATTGCAGGAAAATAGGGGACTTTATTATTAATGTAATATTGTCAAATGAAGGCAGACCAATGTACTTTGACGGGTTTGATTTTGAGCAAAGAGCCTATAAGATTATGAACATCAGCTATATTGCGAATAAAGTAGTTTATACAGATTCCGATATCAAACGTACTTCCTATTATCTGACGGATGATGGATATAATTTGTTGCTTTCTACTCTGGAAATAGAGAATAACATGAAGCTTACCATACATGAAATGATTTTCAAAATGCATCTGGAAAGACAAAGCTATGATAAAGCTGTGGATGAGATTAAGAATGTATTTAATCTGCTTCGTATACAGTTGCAAAAGATTCAGGAGGCTATGCTTCGTGTCAGGAGAAATGCGTTGAATTATTCCGTAGCTGATTATTCCGTGCTATTAGAGGAAAATATGGATACCATTGATGCGACAAAGCAAAAGTTCCAGAGCTATCGGGAGACTGTAAAGAAGCGTGCACAGGAGCTGGAAGAACAAAATATTAATGTGAGTAAGCTGTCCAAAGGGGATGAAGATAAGCTCAATAATCTTAGAATCATCGAAAGCTATCTGAATCGTGGAATTGATGAACATCAGAAAATATTAAACTCACATTTTGATTTAAAAATATTATATGAAAGAGAGCTGGAGCTTTTAGCGCAGATGTCATTAATACAGCGTTTTTCATTGCGAACGGAATTATATGACAAGGTATTAGAGGATGCTTCTATATTAGAAAATATGGATACTTTTTTTAGGCCTTTATTTTATCAGGAGCCGGAAAAAATTTATAACGTAAATAAATGTTTGGAACTGCAGCGTCCGATTCGTAAGAAAAAGGTAGAGGAAGAAGAGGAAATTCTAGATTTTGACGAGGACGATTGGCAGGAAGAACTGATAAAAAGGCAGAAAGAAAAGCTTGAAAAGTATGAAAAAAGCTTGGGGATGATTCTCGACATTGCTTTAGAGAAAGAAACGGTTACGTTGCAGGAGATAAAAGAAATATTGGAACAGAAGGAGTTAGATGATATTTCTATATTAATTCCAAGTATTGACATTTTTAAAGAAATTATGGTGGAGCTTATAAAAAGCAAAGAAATCAGCATACCTACACTTAGGAAGGAAAAGAGTGAATATATTACGGAGCAGACCTTTGATTTTCAGTTAAATGAGATGATATTAAAGCTGACAGAACAGGATATAAAAAGGCAGAAAATCATGAAAATTTATATAGCAAGAACTCAGAAGCAGCAGGTTGTTGAGTTTTTACATATACCGGATGAAAAGGGGAATGAAAAAACAATACGGTGTTCCAACGTGCAGATTATGATTGAAATGTAATGAATTCTGGTAGCAGAGATTAGTGGCAGCATATTTGATATACGCAAAGGAGTACAGAAAAGAGGAAAACGATGGCATACGACATAGGAGAAGTGCGGCTTAGTCAACAGATATTTTATTATTTGCTAGAGCATCATGAGCTAAGAGAGGAAGAGGAGCAGAGACTCTATCGGGCATATACAGAAGAGGAAGCAGTACAGAATCTGGTAAAATCACAGGCAGAAGAAGCGCTAAGTACTGTAGAGCGATATGGTAATGTAATCTATCTGATTCCGAAAGACGAGAATGTCTTTTTAGGCTTTTCAAAAGCAAAATTGAAGGAAGTACTGTGTAAATCAACAGGAACAGATAAGGATTTTTATCTGTCTCAATTTGTAATCCTGACACTTTTGGTAGAGCTTTATGATGGGCAAGGAAGTAGTAGCAGGTCAAGAGACTTCATGAAGGTAGGTGAGTTACAAAATACCTTATCAGAACGTCTTAAGGAAGGTGTGGAACATACCTCAGAGGAGGAAGAAGAACAAAAAGGTATTGCATTCAGAAATATGCAGGAGGCTTATGAGGCACTTCGTTCTGATGATAAGGGCTCGAAGGCTAGAACAACAAAAGAGGGATTTTTACATGCTATTTTTGTGTTTTTGGAGAAACAAGGACTCATTGACTATATAGAACAGGATGAGATGATTAAAACGACAAAGAAGCTGGATAATCTGATGGATTGGAATATTTTGAATCAAAATAACTATCAAAAAATCAGAAAGGTACTGAACCATGAGTAAGATAAACGCTATTCGATTGATAAATTTGAACTACAATAATAATGCAATACGCATTAGTGATGAGACTTTTCAGCTTGGTGGACAGAGTACCCTTCTGTCTTTGAGAAATGGTGGCGGAAAGTCGGTATTAGTGCAGATGATATCGGCACCATTTGTACATAAGCAATATCGAAAGACTAAGGACAGACCATTTGAAAGCTATTTTACTACTGCAAAGCCTACTTTCATCATGGTAGAATGGGCGCTGGATCACGGAGCAGGGTATTGTCTTACGGGAATGATGGTACGAAGAAGTCAGGGAATGGAAGAACAAAGTTCAGAACCATTAGAAATTGTGAACTTCATTGCAGAATATCCTAGTCGTTGTGAGTACGATATTTTTCATATTCCTGTGGTAGAAAAAAATAAAAAAGAAATGATATTAAAGAGCTTTCATACCTGTAAGCAGTTATTTGAAGATTATAAAAAAGAGAAAAGTAAAAAGTTCTTTTATTATGATATGAACAATTATGCACAATCAAGACAGTATTTTGATAAGCTGGCTGAGTATCAGATTTATTATAAAGAATGGGAAAATATCATTCGAAAAGTAAACCAGAAGGAGTCAGGTCTGTCGGAGCTATTTTCTGATTGTAAAAACGAAAAAGAGCTTCTGGAAAAATGGTTTTTGGAAACAATTCAAAGTAAGCTGAACCGTGAACAGGATAGAATGAAGGAATTTCAGACAATTATCGATAAATATGTAAGGATGTATAAGGATAATAAGTCGAAAATAGAACGTCGTGATACCATTTTAAAGTTCAAGGATGATATGCAGGAAATTGAAGAACGGGCAAATGCTTATCAGCAGTCAGAAATGCAGGTAGAGGAAGTAAAAAATAAAATTGCATGCTTCATAGAAGAGTTATATCGGTTAGAAGAGCTGGTAAAGCAAAAAAAACAGGAGGTTGAAGAAAAAAACAAATCCTGTGAGGCAGAAATTGCCTGGATTACTTATGAGAAGCTTTCTATGGAAATTCATCAGCTTGCAGATGAACTGAGCTACAAAATCAGTAACAGGGATATGATTCAGATAGAAATGGAAAATCTGGATGAAGAAATACAAAAAATAGAAAAGCTGATACATTTATATGAGTGTGCAAAGCAACAGGAGATCGTGGATGAACATCAAAATGATTGTGAGCTTTTGATGCAAAGAATTGATGTTTATCGGAAGGATGAAGAAGAGCTGGAACCAGAGCGTAAGCAGCTTGGAGGTAGCTTAAGAAAACATTTTTCTGAAAGGCTTGCCCAAACTAACGTGATATTGGAAGAGCTACAGTCAGACTATAGACAGGTAGAACAGAAAAAAGAAGAGCAAAAGCAAAAAGAAGAAGAGTATCAAAAGCTGATTGAAGAACTTCTTGTAAAAATAGTAGCATGTGATACCAGAATTAAGAGCTTTGACCAGATAGAAGATAGCTTTAATCATAATTATCAGGAACAGTTTGCAAGAAATATTGTAGGTGATTATGAGCCTGGATTGCTTGAAATTAAGAAGGAAGAATATGAAAAGCAGCAAATGGAGCTTTCCAGAAGCTGTAATCAGCACGTTAGACAGCAAAGTGAAAGTGATGCAAGGAAGAAGAGTTGTGAACGTAACAAGGAAGATTTACAGAATGAAAAAAGAAATCTGGAATATGATTTGCGCAAGCTGCAGGAGCAGGAAGAAGATTTTGAGAAGCAGATAAAAGAGCGTCAGACCATTATGAAATATCTGGAAGTAGATGATACCCAGCTATGGAATATGGACAAGCTTTTGGAAATAATAGAAAAAAAGCTTACAGAAATTGATAGAAATCGTAGCACCTTGGAGAAACAGGAGGATGAGCTGCAAAAAGAGTGGAAAAGGCTTACCTCTGGTGAAATATTAGAGCTTCCGCAGGACTTTAAGGAAATGCTGACAGAACTGGAGCTTCATCCGGTTTATGGAATGAACTGGATAGAGAAAAATGGTTATAGTGCAGAAGAAAATATTGACCTTGTGCGAAAACAGCCTTTTATTCCATATTCTCTTATCCTGCCAAGGGCTGAGATGAAGAAGTTAGCATCATATAAACATGAAATATATACTTCATTCCCGATTCCCATTATCCCGAGAGAAGATTTGGAGCATGCTTTAGTAGAAGAGCAAAGCAGCATTCTTGATTTACAGGGAATCAGTTTCTATTTATGGTTTAATGAAAAGCTTTTGGATGAAGAAGCATTAAGAGTGTTGGTTGCACAAAAGGAAGCGGATATTAAGAAAAAGCAGGAACAGATTCTTAACTGCAAAAATACTTATCAGGAATATCAGGATAAGAAAAGTGTATTAAAAAATCAATCCTTAACAAAAGAAAAGCTGGATATGAACAGACATATGCAGGAAGAGGTGACAGCCAATATTCGAAGAATCGAAGAGAATATTATTTCTGTCAATGAAGAGATAAAGGAGCTTGTACAAAGGCTTGAAGAATTAATACAAACGATTCTGTCGGAAAAACAAAGAATAGAGGAATACAAACGAAGAGAAACGGAATTTGAGAAGTTCTGTGAGCTTTATAAAGCTTATCAGAATGATATGCAGGATAAAAGATATCTTCAAAGTGATAAAGAACGCTATGAAGAGAGAAAGAGAATGGCGAATGCTTTACTGGAGAAATATGAAGAGAATAGGAGAGCTTTAGAAACAAGACGAAATCAGACACAGGATAAAGTGCTGGAACTGCAGAATAAGCTGATGAAGTATGAAACCTATGAGATGGTGGAAGAGGTGGAATTCCATAAAAGACCGGAAGAATTAGAAGCAAGGTATGAAGCAATTACGACAAAGATGTCAGTTCAGCTGCAGGACTTAGAAAATCAGTATGATAAGACAAAGAAAAATCTGAATAAGGCTAAGGAACAGGTTAATAGATTACAAGATCGCTATCTACTTCAAGACATGGAATGGGAGAATGTAATATTTAAGGATGAGGAACAGAGACATCAGGAAATATTGCTGGAAGATAGAAACAAAAAGCGTAAAGCCAAAGAACGTCTGTGGAATGAGGAAGAGAAGCAAATCGCTGTTCTGACAAGCAAAATTGGGGATAAAAAGAAAGGAATTAAGGAGCAGTGTGGATATGAGGAGCCTTTGGAAAAGGAAGCAATTCATACCATAGATTTTGAAGCAAGGCGAAGTCAACTGGAATATCAGAAGCGCGAACTGGAAAAAGAGAATAAAAAGATAGAGGAGCAATGGCAGAGCCTTGACGGAAATTTGAGTGCATTTGCGGAATATTCCGATTTTGAAGTGAAGAAGAGCATTGTCTGGGAAGAAGATTTTATGCAGATGGATGCAAAAAGTCTTCGTAATTTTGCAGGCATTATGAGAAGAGATTATCGCAACGAAACAGATGAGCAAAAGCATAATAAGGATAAGCTGGAAGCGCAGCTTAATCTATTAGTGCGAAAAGAGATGTATCAGGAGGATTATTACAGAAAACCTTTGGAAGCGATGCTTTCTGTAACGGAACAGGCTGTGCTAGTGTTGTCACAGTTGCATACAACAGTGCAGTCTTATGATAGCCAGATAGAGAAGCTGGTAGTGGATATTGCTATGGTGGAAAAGGAAAAGGAGAAGATAGAAAGTCTGTTAGAGGATTATGTGAAAGATGTACATAGCAATATGGCAAAAATCGATAATAATTCAACCATTACGATTCGTGAACGTCAGATTAAGATGCTACGTTTACAGATACCGGATTGGGAAGAGAACGAAGGATTATATCGTCAGCGGTTGCAGGATTTTATGAGTGATTTGACACAGATAGGAATTTCTATATATGAGAAAAATGAAAATGCATCTGATTACTTTGGTACAAGAATCACTACAAAGAACTTATATGACACAGTTGTCGGAATTGGTAATGTTCAGATTAAATTATATAAAATTGAAGAACAAAGAGAATATCCTATTACTTGGGCAGAGGTGGCAAAGAACTCGGGTGGAGAAGGCTTTTTATCTGCATTTGTTATTTTATCAAGTCTGTTACATTATATGCGAAGAGATGATACGGATATTTTTGCAGATAGGAATGAAGGCAAAGTATTGATTATGGATAATCCGTTTGCTCAGACCAATGCAGCGCATTTGTTAAAGCCGCTTATGGATATGGCAAAGAAAACAAATACGCAGTTAATCTGCCTGTCTGGTCTTGGCGGGGATTCGATTTATGGCAGATTTGATAATATTTATGTACTAAATCTGGTGGCAGCAAGCTTGCGTGGCGGCATGCAGTATCTTCGTGGTGAACATACAAGAGGAGCTGAAGAGGAGATTATGGTGTCTTCGCAAATTGAGGTTATAGAACAGCAAAGTTTATTGTTTTAAGACTTTATAATAATGGATTTAAAAAAACTATGATAATTGTAAGTAAGAAACCTTTATGGAGAAAGTGCATCCACAAAACAGTCCTAAATCCAAAAAACTCAACCAGTACCAAACCAGTAAAATAGAGCTGGAGTAAATAAACGGTATTGTGGAAAAGGGATGCAGCAGGAAGCATGTCCCTTAGATTTTAAGAAAAAGCTCAAAAGTCAATATAAGACTTTGAGCTTTTTCTTATGTAATAAGATATTCCTATCATAAAAATGTGCACTACTTTTAAAAGATTAAGCTGGAATGCATTGGACAATATGCATTGTAAGAGAAGAGTATATTGCTTTTTTGCGAGCAAAAATACTACATAAATATGCAGAATAATAATTGTTGTTGTCATAATTACTATAATTACCCCCTTTTGAATGTGAAGTTTGTATGGTTTACATAAAATCATAATGTAGTAAGATGGTTTTTGAAAAGGAGGTAAGTAATGTGAAAAGAAGATGGAAAACAATGTTGTTATCAATGTTAATTTGTGTAAGTCTTATTATGCCATCCACATTTGTACAGGCAGCACAAACCATTTATGACAACGAAATCGGAACACAGGACAACTACAATTACGAGCTGTGGAAGGATTATGGAACTACAAGCATGACCCTTAACGGTGGCGGTACATTTAGTTGTCAATGGAGTAATATCGGAAATGCTTTATTCCGAAAAGGCATTAAGTTCGATAGTACAAAGACCTATCAGCAGATTGGAAATATTTCTATAGAATATGGCTGTAATTATAAGCCAGATGGAAATTCTTATCTGTGTGTCTATGGATGGACAACAGATCCTTTAGTAGAGTACTACATTGTAGAGAGCTGGGGAACATGGCGTCCACCAGGAGCAACAGCAAAAGGACAAATTACAGTGGATGGCGGAACTTATGATGTGTATGAGACAACTCGTGTGAATCAACCATCAATTCAAGGTGATACAACATTTAAGCAGTATTGGAGTGTTCGTACATCAAAAAGAACCAGTGGAACTATATCTGTAACAGAGCATTTTAAAGCATGGGAGAATATGGGACTCAAAATGGGTAAACTGTATGAAGCTGCGTTAAATGTAGAAGGATATCAGAGTAATGGTTCCGCAGATGTATATAAGAATAATATTATAATTGGGGCAAGCTCTAATACTGGTTCTAACACAGATTCCAATAATGGAAATTCTTCAGGAGCAGCTTCAGGTTCAGGTGAAAAGACAGAATGTGAGAATATGACAATTACCGGACAATATGCAGGAAAGATTAGCTCACCGTTTAACGGTGTAGCATTATATGCCGATCAAGAATCCGTGAAATTTAATCAGTATTTTGCGTATGGAACTCATGACTTTACATTAAGAGCTGCTTCTAGCAATTCGAAAATGGCAAAGGTAGATATGAAGATTGGTGGTAAGCAGGTTGGAACCTTCTATTATGGAGATGAATATCCGGCAGAATATACCATTAAGAATGTATCTCATGGAACAGGTAATCAGGAAATAGAATTAGTGGTAACATCAGATGATGGAACATGGGATGCATATTTGGATTATCTTAAGATTGGTGGAGCAACCGAAGGTTCAACAGGAACCAATTCAGGCACATCGAATACATCATCTAAAATGGTAGCCTTAACCTTTGATGATGGACCATCGTCAACAACAAACCAAGTGCTGGATGTTTTAGAACAATATGATGTAGTTGCAACATTCTTTTTAATCGGTGAACAGATTAACATGGATACTTTGCCAATTATGCAGAGACAGTTAAAGATGGGATGTGAGCTTGCTAATCATTCTTATAATCATGTAGATATGAGCAAGTTAAGTGCAACAGATATTAAAAATCAGATTACTTGGACTTCCTCTGCAATTAAAAATGCAGTAGATTATGATGTGAAGTTCTTTAGACCACCTTATCTTGCAACAAGCAATAGCATGTATCAGAATATTGATTTGTCATTTATTCAGGGTATTTCATGTAATGACTGGGAATCAAGTGTGTCTGCAAGTCAAAGAGCTAATACGATTTTAAATAGCGTAGAAGATGGTTCGATTATTTTACTTCATGATTTTCAGGGAAATACAAACACAGTACAAGCCCTGCCGACCATTATTGAAGGGTTAAAAAATAAAGGTTATACTTTTGTAACAGTAAGTGAGCTATTTGAAGCAAAAGGTGTGAATCCCAACCAGGAATATAAAATTTGGTCAAAGGTAGAATAATAGCACAACGATAGAGTTTGATAAGCTTTTCAATTTGTAGTATACAGAGCCAGGCGTTTTGTCTGGCTCTATTCTTTATTTCTTATTTCTGAAATAAGAAGGGGTCATGTTCATGTGTTTTCTAAATGCACGAAAAAAAGTGCGTTCACATTCGAAACCGCATAAATAAGCTATCTCATTAATTGGACAATCGGTGGTCTGCAATAGCGTTATAGCATATTCCAGTCGGAGCTGATTCACATAATCGGTAAAGGAAGTTTGCAGCTTATGTGAGAAAATCCTTGAAATATAATATTTTGTCACATGCAGTTCATGAGCAAGTAAATCAAGTGTGAGCTTCTCAGTAAAATGTGCATCTACATAATGCAGGAGAGAATGCAATACACTATAGTGGTCAGATACAGAAGAAGGAACAAAGCAAAATCTGTCATACAAAAAACTCATATAAAGTGATACATAAGCACGTATAATACGACTATCAGCTTGGGCAAAATAGTAGTCTTCTGCTTTGATTAAGGCATTAGCACAATCACAGGGTACATCACTTAGGAAGGGACATTGGGGTATTGTGTTGTTCAGATAGGGAATCAGTTCTGCTGCATAGTCAGGGTCGAATACCTGAACAATCAGTTCACAGTCTTTCGTATCAGAAAAACTGTGAATTTGATAAGGTAAGATTAAAAAAAGATTGCCACAGCTTGCGGGATAAGAAATAGAGTCAATTGTAATAGAGCAATAGCCGGACAAAATATAAACAACTTCAATCTGATTATGAAGATGTGGAGAAAAAGTATAGTCCTTTAAATGATACGAAATAAATGGCCAAGGCCTGTTTTGATAGGTAGCTTTCATAATGAACCTCCATTTGTTTTAGCATATTTCATATGAGAAAAAAGGTCAATATTTGTCATGAAAATAATATTATCTGTCATATTAAATAAAGTTTTTTTTGATACCTTGTAAATATGGATATAGAAAAAGGAGTAGTATTTATGGAAGTAGAAAAAAAGCTTTTGATTTGTAAAAGGGACGGATTATTGATTAGGGGAATGCAATACTTACCTGCCTTCACAGAAGGCAAAGATAAATATCCTGCAATCATTATTAGCCATGGGTTTTCTGGTAATTTTACAGATGGAGAGCCTTTTGCAGTAGAATTTGCAAGGATGGGGTATGTTGTTTTTTGTTTCAGCTTTTGTGGAGGCAGTAGCATAACTACGGACGAAAGTCTGAAAAGTGAAGGAAAAACAACAGATATGACCATTTGGACAGAGGTAGAGGATCTTATAGCAGTAAAGGATTATGCAAAAGGTCTTCCTTATGTGGATGAAGAGAATCTGATTTTGATGGGATTTAGCCAGGGCGGCTTTGTGTCAGGACTGGCAGCAGCAAGATGTAAGGATGAAATCAAGAAATTGATTATGGTTTATCCTGCCTTATGTATACCGGATCATGCCAGAAGAGGTTGTCTTGCAGGAGCAAGCTATGACCCGCAGAATGTACCTGATATCATAGATTGTGGAAATATGCTATTGGGAAGAAATTATCATGATACTGTAGTAAATGTAGATTCTTATTTAGAATTGGAACCTTATGAAGGACCAGTTTTGATCATACAGGGGCTGGAAGATACTATTGTTAATTATTCTTATGCAATTCGGGCAAAAGAAAGTTATCATGATGGACAATGTGAGCTTATGTTGGTAAAGCAATTAGGGCATGGCTTTCAAGAGAGTCAGCAGGAAAGTGTGATAACGCTTATTGGTCAGTTTTTAAAAGAAAGAAAAGAGATATTATCAATCCGTGTTATGATTACTTGGATAGATACTATGAAAAATGGAGATAAAACAAACCAAAATATTTATTTTACGGGTTACTGTGATACTCCATATTTTCAAGGTGCAATAACCCCTGAGGGCTGTGATGAGCAGGAGTATGTTGGAGATATACAAACTAAGATGAGAGCAGAATATACGCTAGTGGGTATGGATAGTAATCACAAAGTATGTTCTATTCATATAGTAAATCAAAGAGCTGAGGAGGGCTTTGAACCGACCATAAAGACGGATAGCGAGGTCTTGTCCTGGCTGAATGAAGCAAAACTGCATGCAGTTCTTGAAGGATACGATGGGGGACTGACTGTAAGGATTTTTGCGGATAAGAAATAAGGCATTGATTCCTAATGTTGACTCTCACCTATACTTTAGGTATAGACTATGTTCATAAGGTACCTTAGAAAGAAAACAGGAGATGAGATTTGTGAAAATAGGAGAGTTTGCAAAGGTCTGCGATACCAGTGTTTTTTCGCATTACGGCGCTCAAACAGGCTGGTTTTTCCCTTTCGGAAATCAAAGGAATGATAGAGCGTGTAGATAACGATGCGGAAATCATAGAGCTATTCGACCAAAAGGAAGCAGAAATCATTGAAATGCTCCATAATCTCAAATCAGCTAAGAAAATGATGATAGGAGCAAATGTTATGATTCATGTAGTATTCAACGAAACAGAAAAAGGATGGACAAAAGGCTTTGTTCTTAGAAAGTGGAACAGCTGTGCATGTGCATATGAGATTCGGACGGTAGATGACAGGGATTATCTGATTATCGAGTGGAAGAGTGGAGATTACCGCTGGGGTGGCTTCGATACAGATTATTACGTGTTTGTGAGAGCATAAGAAGACTTGTATTTGACAAATCTTTCATTTTTTCGTTATACTGTTCTTGATAGTAGACAATATGTCTGATCCACGCTTGTTAGGGAAAATATCCCTAACAGGCGTTTTTTTATTCGTTAGGAAAGTGCTCGAAATGTAGTAAGCGTTAGACAAGAATTTCGTAAGAAATTCTTGCCAAAGTGCGTGCGCTGGCACGCACTATTTTCATTTTAAAGGGAGGGTAAGTTATGATAGTGAGAGATAGTAAAGGGAATGAGTTACTTGAGATTATTCAGGTAGAAGAAGAATTGGCAGCGCAACAATATCGTCCTGTTAATCACTCATTGGCAGTTGTTAAGGTCGGTGATGATTATCTATTGGGATGGAATAAATGGCGAAAAAATTGGGAAATATTTGGTGGCTGTAAGGAAGAAAAGGAGACAATCAGAGAGTGTATTATACGAGAATGCTATGAAGAATTGGGATTAGAAAATGTTGAATATACATATCTTGGGCTTATGCATTTTAAAATGGCTCCCGGTTATTTTAATCCGGAATGGCATGAGGAATATGGAGGATTATATGGAATTACAATACCTTATGAAATGTTAGAGGTCTTGGAAAAATATCGGACAGATAAGGAAGAGGTGGAGAAGTTAGCTTTATATAGTCAGATAAAGGGTAAGGAAAAAATCGCAACGATAGATGAAAAATTGTTGGAATACTGGTAGAATGATAAAAAATGGCAGGAGAATCATATGGAACAAAAGATAATGTATTTATGTACTAAATATAATCTAGGAAATGTAACGAGTAAGCCTGTGATGATAACAGGAGGCTTACTTCATAAAATGTACCGCGTTGTCACAGATAAAGGAGAATATGCAATAAAGGTATTGAATCCTGATATTATGCAAAGACCGGATGCTATGAGAAATATGGTGAATTCAGAACGTATCTCTCATGCATTGGAAAAGGAGATTCCGTTAATTGCTGCAAGGGAATTTGATGGTAAGCACGTAATTGGGCTAGATAATGTATATTACATGGTCTTTGACTGGTTAGAGGGAAAATCGGTATTCATGCCTCAAATAACAGAGTATCATTGTGAACAGATTGGTGAGATACTAGGGAAAATTCATAGTTCATATCTCTGTTTAGATGGCATAGAAAAAGAGCAGGGCAGTAGAGATTTATTTGACTGGGATTCTTTGCTAGAAGAAGCCAAAAAACAGGATGTAGCATGGCTTTTAGCATTCGAGGAAAGTATTTTGCAGATAAAAGAATGGGACAAACAGGTTGTAGACAGTATGCCGGGGCTTTCAGAATATCAGGTAATCAGTCACAGAGACTTTGACCCGAAAAATGTAATGTGGAAGGATGATATGCCTTTTATCATTGACTGGGAAGCAGCAGGCTATGTGAATCCATTTCAGGAACTGGTTGAGGTGTTGAATTATTGGACTGTGGATTCTAATGGAGATTATGACAAAGGAAAATTTAAAGCAATGATGCAGGCATATACACAAAACGTTGATATGAGCAATGTTGATTGGGCAGCAGTATTAAATGGCAGCTTTGATGGAATGCTTGGCTGGCTTGCCTATAATGTAAAACGGGCATTAGGTTTGGAAGGTTCTTCTGAAATGGATAAAAGAGAGGGAGAAGAACAGCTAATCGGGACGATTCATGAATTGAAGCGGTATGAGGCACGTATGGAGCAGTTAAAGGCTTGGTTGTCATAGTTTTGTGGCAGATTTTATTGAGAATGAACGGTAATGGTTGATTATGTTACAAAATTTGGGGTATTCTCAATTGAAATATAATGTTATATCATGAGTATGAGGTTAGCACATCTAAGGATGTGCTACATTCTATTAGAGAATGTGATAAAGTAGAAACATTTATGGTAATAGGATGTTTCAGCAAACGGAATTTATGTAGGGTAGAGTACCAATATAGGAGATATAAAATGAAATTACGATTATTAACTTTGATATTATTGGGAGCATTATTAACGGGTTGTGCGCAAGATAACGGGACGTCTTCGGAAATAGCGACTACAGAAGAAATATCAAAGGCTGCTTCAGAGGTAGAAAGAACAGAAGTGCAAGCAGAGACTGCTGCAGAAACGCAGGCACAGGAAGAAGAGCCATATATCGTAACCTTTGAGGCGAACACCATTGAAGGAGAAGTTGTTACATCGGAAATGTTTTCACAGTCAAGACTGACAATGATTAATGTATGGGCGACTTATTGTAATCCATGTCTAAGTGAGATGCCTGACCTTGGAGAAATTGCAACAGAATACGATAGCGCAGAGTTTCAGATGATAGGAGTTATCAGTGATGTGGCCGAGGATGCGACTGAGGAAGATATTAACAATGCGAAAGATTTAATTCAGCAGACAAGTGCTAATTATCCACATTTGCTTTTGAATGAGTCGCTTTATAGGAATTTGGTAGGTGGTGTTAGCTCTGTGCCTACGACCTTTTTCGTAGATCAGAAGGGCGAAATGTTAGGTTATGCAATTGGTGCTCAGTCAAAGGACACTTGGGTGTCAATTATTGAAGATTTACTATCCAAGTGTGATTAATTCAAAGACAGAAGCTTTTTCAATAAAGTAAATCAAGGATATAAATTTGTGTTATACGTAGATTTACAAAGTTTGCGGAAGGTATGGTGATTACATGAAACGAAAAATACCATATTGGTGCATTGGTGTAGGGCTTGGTGTGCTTCTTCTTGTGATAGGATTTCAGGAAGAACAGTTTAAGGATTTATATCAAAAGGCAGTTATAATTTGTCTTGAATGCATTGGAATTGGGTAGAGAAGGACTTAGTTTATTTGCTTCGGTAGAATGGTACTGATTTTGTAGAAAGGTTTGATTACCTATGAAGAGATTCAGTCCGATAAGGATTCGGCTATTTGTTCAGATTTTGTATACCATCGTAACGAATGGTTATTTATATGGCTTTTTTAATGGAAAAATCTATAAGGGTTCTCTAAAATATGCCTGTGTACCGGGATTGAACTGCTATTCCTGCCCGGGTGCAATCGCCTCCTGCCCGCTTGGAGCATTGCAGGCAGCTTTAAATAAACGCAATTTTGAAGTGCCGTTTGCGGTTTTAGGATTTTTCTTTGTGTTTGGTAGTATCTTTGGGCGTTTTGTTTGTGGCTGGCTTTGTCCGTTTGGACTGGTACAGGATTTGTTACATAAGATTCCGCTATTTCGGAAAAAGAAGCAGTTACCGTATCATTCTGTATTAAAATATGGAAAATATGTGGTGCTGTTTGGTCTTGTAGTAATAGGTTCGTCCTTTTTGTTTACCGGATTTGCCAAGATTCCGGCATTTTGTAAGTTTTTATGTCCATCGGGTACGCTTATGGGTGCGATTCCTTTGCTTAGTATGGATGAGCAGCTACGTTCACAGGTTGGAGGACTATTTTATTGGAAGTTGGGCATATTGATTGCTTTGGTTCTTTTGTCAATCAAGGTATATCGTCCGTTTTGCCAGTATTTTTGCCCACTTGGTGCGATTTATGGGTGGTTTAACCGATTTAGTCTGGTGCAGATACATTGGGAAAAGGATACCTGCATTTCCTGTATGGCATGTCAGAGGGCGTGTCCGGTAAATCTGCCACCGGAGAAGATTTCTGTTTCTGTGGAATGTATCAAGTGTGGGCAGTGTGTGGATGTGTGTCCTAAGAGGTGTCTGCATTTTAGGAAATAAAAGAGCGTAAGCATTTTCTTATTGCATGAAAAAGAAGTTGTCCATAAAATGACAACTTCTTTTTATATGCTCTAGTGCCGAGCTTGGCACATATCTTCTTAGCGATTGTTGATAATCTTTGTTAATTCAACTGGATCTACAATCTTGCCATCCTTGTAAACACGCATGTTACCGGAAGCGATTTCGTCGATAAGGATTACTTCATCATTGTTGTAACCGAACTCGAACTTGATATCCCATAAGTCAAGACCAAGTGTCTTTAAGTCGTCAGCAACAATCTTTGTAATCTTTAATGTCTGTTCCTTCATGCTCTCGAACATAGCAGGAGTCATGATTCCAAGAGCTGCAAGACCTTCACCTGTTACAAGTGGATCGCCTAAAGCATCGTTCTTGAAAGTACACTCAACGTAGCCACCCTCTAAAACAGTTCCGTCCTGGATATACTCGCCATATCTGCGGATGAAGCTTCCTGTTGCTACTAAACGACAGATAACTTCAAGGCCATGACCAAATACTGTTGCAGGAAGAACTTCCATAGTAGCGTTTTCAACGTCAGCGCTTACATAGTGAGTCTTGATGCCAGCCTGCTTTAACAGCTCGAAATAGTGAATAGATGTCTGAAGGTTAGCCTTACCAATACCCTCGATTGTTAAACCAACACTGTTCTCGCCTGGATCGAATACGCCATCTTTTCCAGTACAGTCGTCTTTGAATTTTAACATTACATTGCCATTCTCAAGCTCGAATACGTCTTTTGTTTTGCCT
>JAFSGY010000065.1 GCA_017440575.1 Lachnospiraceae bacterium
AACCACCGGGACTGTTGATATATAACTGAATATCCTTATCCGGCTCTTCTGCTTCCAAAAACAGCAGCTGTGCAACAACGAGGCTTGCTGTTGTCTCGTTTACTTCTTCTCCAAGGAAAATAATACGTTCTTTTAATAATCTTGAGTAAATATCGTAGGAACGCTCGCCTCTACTTGTTTGCTCAATGACATAAGGCACTAAACTCATACAACTAACCTCCAACTATAATATTATTTTATCATTCTAATATCTATTTTATTTTATTTCTTTTGCTTCTGCAACTACAAAATCAACAGCTTTTCTGATAGAAATGTCAGACTTTATTCCTTTTTCTTCATAAGAACCGATCATTTCTTCAATCTTCTCTACTTCCATCTGGTATGCTTCTGCCATCTTCTTAAGCTCATCCTTGTATTCTTCGTCTGATACTACCATGTTCTCAGCTACTGCAACTGCTTCTAATACAAGTCTTGTCTTGATTCTGCTCTCAGCCTGTGGCTTCATCTGACCTAAGAAAGTCTCTCTTGTAAGGCCTGTGAACTGGAAGTACTGGTCGATAGAAAGTCCCTGCATCTGAAGTCTCTGTGCGAAATCCTCTGCCATCTGTCTCTGCTGTGAAAGAACCATTGCATCAGGAATATCCATCTTAGCATCTGCGATGATTGCTTCGATAACCTTCTGTTCCTTCTGATTCTTAGCTTCTGTTTCCTTCTTCTCTGTAAGGTTCTTCTTTACATCTTCCTTGTACTCAGCAAGAGTCTCGAACTCAGAAACCTCGCTTGCAAACTCGTCATCTAACTCTGGAAGCTGCTTCTCCTTGATTTCCTTTACAGTACACTTAAATACTGCTGCCTTACCTGCAAGGTCAGCTGCCTGATAATCTTCAGGGAATGTAACATTTACTTCTACTTCCTTGTTCAGTTCAGCACCTACTAACTGTTCTTCAAATCCAGGAATAAATGTCTTAGAACCGATTGTTAAAGGATAATTTTCACCCTTTCCACCTTCGAATGCAACGCCATCAACAAAGCCTTCGAAATCAAGAGTAACGATGTCCTTCTCCTGAACTGCTCTGTCTTCCACTGTTACAGTTCTTGCATTATTCTCTCTTTCCTTATCAATAGCCGCATTAATGTCTTCATCTGTAACAGTAACATCAATTGCTTCTACCTCAACACCCTTATACTTTCCAAGTGTTACTTCCGGCTTAAGAGCAACCTCTGCTGTAAAGATAAATGTCTTTCCAGCTTCTGCCTGAACAACATCAATAACCGGCTGAGAAACGATTTCTTCTTCACACTCATCAACAGCCTTTGCATATGCAGAAGGGATTAATGCATTTGCAGCATCCTCATAGAATACTTCCTTACCATACATTTTTTCAATCATAGCACGAGGAGCCTTACCCTTACGGAATCCAGGAAGAGTAATCTTTCCCTTATTCTTCTGGTAAGCTGTATCTAATGCCTTTTCAAAATCTTCTGCTGATGCTTCTATTGTAAGCTTCGCCATGTTTCCTTCTAACTTTTCAACCTGTAAACTCATTGTCTTATTTCCTCCTTGAGAATTCTCTTCGTATTTCTGTGACAGCAATAAATATTATATAAAATGGACACTACCTATTTTTGCCCATACTCACAGTCATTGTAAAATTATAGCATAATGCCTTTTAAAAATAAAGCAAAATATGAAAAAAGGATGCCTTTTTCAAGGCATCCCTTCTTTCATGCTAACTAACGAAGACCCTCTTCGTAGCTCTTAATCATTCTTCTTACCATCTCACCACCGATAGAACCAGCTTCACGAGATGTTAAATCTCCGTTGTAACCTTCCTTTAAGTTAACACCTAACTCAGATGCTACCTCTGTCTTAAAACGATCCATTGCTGCCTTTGCTTCAGGAACTTCTACTCTGTTTGATCTCTGTGCCATAATCTTATACCTCCAAATTTCTTTTCTTTTTGCTAATCATCTATTTTCAAAGATAAGCTTTTTGTTCGCTTATCTTAATCCTAGTATTAGCGGAGATAAAATTTTTATGACTGGTATTTTTTTACTTGCCGCAATCACAGCCTACTCTGAAATTACGATATATTTTCAAAAAGATTTTAACGATCTCCGGATCAAAATAGGTTCCTGCACCATTTTCAATAAATTTTAAGACCTCTTCTAACGGAATCGATTTTCGATATGTTCGTTCGCCAAGCATGGAATCAAATACATCCACAACTCTCACAATTCTTGCCGCCAAAGGAATATCAATGCCATCAAGCTTTTTTGGATATCCTGTTCCATCCCAGTTTTCATGATGGTAATACGCAATCTCAATTGCCATATTAATGAACTCATTTCGCTCCATACCTTCATAGATATCCATCAAGGTCTGTGCTCCAAGCTCCGAATGTGTCATCATAATCTTATATTCTTCATCTGTCAACGAACCCTTTTTTAATATGATAGAGTCCGGAATCATAATCTTACCAATATCATGCAATCCTGCTGATGATTCAATGGTATCAATAAAAGTCTCTGTCATCAGATGTTCAAAGGTCGGAGACATCTGCATCGCCTGTGCCAGTAGCCTGCTATTATAGGCAATGTTTGAATGGTGATTACCAGATGCACACTCCTTATTTTCCACAAGCCTTGCCAAAGCTAACATAATATTTTTCTGTTCGATACGCAGTTTTTCCATCTGCTTGGTAACCACAAGGCTTAATCTTTTGTTATTTTCCTCCAAGTCACGTTGCAATGTATAAAGCTTTAAGTGTGTATTAATACGCATCTCTACTTCCACACGTTCAAAAGGCTTGGCAATATAATCCACTGCCCCCAGTTCAAATCCCTTGCTCAAATCCGCCGAGGAATCCATTGCCGAAATAAAAATAACAGGAATATCCCTTGTATATGGATCCTTTTTTAATATCGTACAAAACTCATACCCATCAATATCCGGCATGGAAATATCTGTCAAAATAACCTGTGGTAATGTCATCTCATTCTGCATCAGCTCCAACGCCTGCTTGACGCTAGTCGCTGACAGTGCTTCATATCCCATATTTTGGATAATTTCTTCCAAAATAATCACATTTACTTCTACATCGTCTACGACAAGAATTTTAACCTCTTTTTTCTTTTCAAATTCCATAATCTTCACCCAATTTTGAAAATTATTTGTAATTATTCTTTTTTTGCTTCCTTCCAGTCCTGATCCAGAACCTCTGTTACTTTCTGTTCTGCTTCCTTCGCCTTTTCATAATCTGACTTTCGAACCGCCATCCCCAGTCGGAATACCGCCTTTTGGAGCTCCTTAGAGCCGCCTTGTGTTAGTTGCTTTATTACCTCCATAAAGCCTTCTGCCTTCTGCCAGTTGCTCATATCCATACTAAGGTTCAGCTTTTCAAAATTGCTTTGCAGCTCACGAGCATTTATTTCACTGCCAAATTCATACATCAAATCCTGTTCCTGTTCAAGCTGTGCAAACAACTGTCCGGGATTCCAATTTAGCGCCTCTGCAATCGTTTCCTCCGGTTCTTCCTCATCCGTTTTCAGTCTTACCGTAAATGAGAAGTTAGAACCCTTACCTCGCTCTCCTTCTGCATGTATACTTCCACCCATCATTTCTACAAGCTCTTTCGTAATGGCAAGACCTAAGCCTGTTCCACCATATTTCCTGGTAATCGACGCATCTGCCTGAGAAAAGCTGGTAAACAATTTCTCTTTATCCTCCGGTGCCATCCCAATTCCAGTATCTACTACCATAAAAAACAGCTCTATCTCATTTCCTATCTGCATATTTTTCATTACTTCTATGCCCACATAGCCCTGTGAAGTAAACTTTACCGCATTCGAAACCAGATTGTTCAAAATCTGTGTCAGTCTCAGTTCATCTCCAATCAATGTCTGTGGAATATCAGGAGCCACATTCATCACAAAACGAAGCCCCTTGCGCAGAGCGAGCGAATTAAACTGTTCTTCTCTCTTCTTTAAAAATTCATGAAAAGAAAATAAATTTTCTTCTATTTGAAACCGTCCTGCCTCCAGCTTGGAAAAATCAAGAATATTATTAATAATTCCCTCCATCGTGCTACAGCAATCCAAAATCATCTTGAGATAATTCTTCTTCTGGGAATCTGTTTCATCTTCCAGCATAATCTCTGCATGCCCTTTTATGCCATTTACTGGTGTCCGAAGCTCATGCGTAACATTTGCCACAAAAGAATCTCTATCCTTCATTGCTGCACGGAGTTGTTCTGTTGTATCTTCCAGCTTCCTCATATTTATCTTCTGTCTGGTCATATTGATTGCCATGCAGAAAAAAATCTTTTTCTCCGTTTTTAATGGTCCTAGAACATTAAGTCCGACCGGAAAGCAGGTCTTGTTCTTTCTATATATGACAGTATCTATCTGTTCTTCCCTATGGTATCCCTCTACCAGCTTTATCTCATTATCCACTAACCGAAAAGCTTCTTTATAAAGCTCTCCAATAAACATCCCTTGCAATTCCAAGATGTTGTAACCTGTCAACTCACAGGTTTTTTCATTCGCATACTCTATACAGCCATGTTCGTCAAAGCTGACAATCATCTCCTGACTGTTATCCAACACATAGCATAACAGCCTTCCCTGTTCATCTGTCATGTGCCACCTCCGCATATGGGTTCTACTCTTCCTCTTCTGCCTCCTGCTTATCAATAAAATCAAGCGCATCATCACTTAAAAGCTTTACAGGATCTAGAAGTAGCTTCACCTCGTCCCCCATCTTACCAATTCCATGAATAAATTTACTTTGTACAGAGCCATGTCCAACCGTTGGCGGCGGCAAGATATTCTCTGCATCAATAGAAACTACCTCTGCAATATTCTCAATAATCAAACCAACCTCTATTCCCTTTACCTCGATAACGATAACACAGGTTCTGTCATTATATACAAAAGACTCTTTTCCGAATCTATCTGCAACATCGATAACAGGTATAATCTTGCCTCGCAGATTAATCAACCCCTTGATAAAGTGTTCCACCTCCGGAATCGGAGTCACTGGCTGCATCTGAATAATCTCATTTACATATTTTAGCTCAATGCCAAAAAAGTCCATGCCAACCTGAAAGGTCATATATTTCCCATGGCGAATATCCTCTAATTCCTCTTCATCAACTGTAGCCAACAGTCCTTCCATTATTTCTTCCATAATTCGAATCCCCCATCTTTACTTAAATGAGCTCCAACATCTCCAAAGTACTTTTCAGCTTGGCCATGTCTATCGGCTTTGCACAATACACAGTACATCCGAGTTCAAATGCCTTCTTTACATTCTTTTCCTCATTTAATGCCGTAGTCATAATAATCTTTGCCATATCTTCTTCCGCAATACCATGTTCCTTCTCAATCTCACGAATGCTCTTAAGAGCCTGATAACCATCCATGACCGGCATCATGACATCAAGACAAATCAGGTCATAAGGATTCTCCTCCTCTAATGCCATCATAAAGGCATCCACAGCCTCCATCCCATCTACCGTAACATCACACTCTCCATAAACAGATAAAAACTTTAAAATAACCTTTCTACTTGCAAAATCATCCTCAGCAATTAAGATTCTCATCTTTTTCCCGCCTTTCTATTTTTTTCCTAATATATAATACAGTTTCTGCGCAATCTGTCCCAAAGGAACCTGATATTTTACCGCTCCTATCTCGTATGCCTCCTTAGGCATGCCGTATACGACACAAGTACTCTCGTCCTGTCCGATTGTAACAGCTCCCTTTTTTCGCATTTCTAAAAGTCCCTTAGCGCCATCTCTTCCCATACCTGTCATTAGAACACCGATTGCATCCTTGCCTGCAGTTTTAGCCACAGATTCAAACAAAACATCTACAGACGGACAATGTCCACTTACCTTAGGACCGTTTCTACATTCCACTTGATACACACCGTTTACCTTTACCAACCGCATATGTTTGTCCCCCGGTGCTAGAAGCACCTGTCCTGACTGTACAATATCACCGGACTTTGCTTCCTTTACATCCACTTCACACTCACTATTTAGACGCTGTGCATACATTGCCGTAAAGCCTACCGGCATATGCTGTACCATAACAATTCCCGGTATATCCTTACGCAGCTCCCGAACCACCTTATGTATGGCTTCCGTTCCTCCTGTAGAAGCTCCCATAGCAATAACCAGATTCCCCCAGTCGCCCTT
Source organism: Lachnospiraceae bacterium (assembly GCA_017440575.1). GTDB lineage: Bacteria > Bacillota > Clostridia > Lachnospirales > Lachnospiraceae > COE1. Next base: position 6,207 of record JAFSGY010000065.1, read on the forward strand.
AGGTCGATACATAGCAGTACTACGTTTATCAAGTCCCGGATACAATGCCTGATGCAACCTCTCCGGTATGCCCTCCTTAAAAAGCGGTTTATAATCTTCTAGTCCTAAGTCATCAAATACAACCACATCTCTGGCTCCTGCCTCCAATGCAACTTCCACTAATTCTTTGGATGCAACCACAACCGTAGGAATCGGAAACTGTGGCATCAGTCTCTCTAAAAAGGTAATCCCCGGCATTCTTGGCAAATCGTGACTTAGCAGCATGACATCCGGCTTGCACTCCAGAATCTTATCTCGGGCATCGTATGCATTATTCGCTTCCGCAACAAGAACAAGCTCCTTATCTGTCTCCATAATCTTTTTTAATGCTTTGCTTAGTCCATAAGAGCCTGTAACCAATAAAACCTTTAATTCTCTCATACGCACCTCCACTACTTTCTATATATGGAAGGTTGTATATAACGGAACTTACCATGACACTGGCTGATGGACTCCGTCGACCCGATAAACAGATATCCTCCCGGCTCCATCTTGTCATAGATATTTTCCAAAAGTCTCGCCTTCGTATTTTCATCAAAATATATCATTACATTTCTAAGAAAAACGACATGTAATTTCTTTTTAAATGGAATCGGCTCCATCAAATTAAACTTACGAAAGAGCACCTGACGCTTCAACTCATCACGTACCTGATATTCATTCTCGTTTAATGGTCTGAAAAATCTTCTGACATAGTGATGCGGAAGATTCTCTACCGAATCCTTGTTATACACTCCACGAACCGCCTTTTCCAAAACATTCGTATCAATATCTGTAGCCAAAATCGTTGTATCCCATTCCGGATGCTCCAATCCCAAAAAGTCCATACACAGCATAGCAAGCGTATATGGCTCCTCACCGGAAGAAGATGCCGCACACCAGATTCTCCAGTCCTTCGTAGAGGCTTCCTTCGCCTTTAACTTCGGGAAAACGACCTGTTTCAAATATAAGAACTGCTCATATTCTCTCCAAAAATAGGTATGATTCGTAGTTAACGCATTCAATAAAACCTCTGCCTCTGCGCCAGTCGGGAACTTCTCTACCAAATCCATAAACTCATTGTAGGATTGGTATCCGTTCTTCTGTATATAATTGTCAAGACGTCCCTGCACTAAGACCTTTTTCTCACTTAGGTCTATTCCTGATTTTCGCTTAATATATCCTACAACACGTTCAAATTCCTGGTTGGTAATCATTGTTGTACCTTCTTTTTTAACATTTTATTGTTTTCTGACTTTTTAGACAGTTAGCTCAATATAATATATAATTATAGCACCGTAATCTAGTATTGTCAAAATACTATACACAGTGCTATTACTAGTTCCTACTTTAAATAAACAATTTTCTTTCCTAAACTGTCAGCCGTTTCCTTATCCAACAGATTTTCAATGATTTTCAAGCCAAATGCAATGGCAGTTCCCATACCGCGGCTGGTAATCACATGCTCAGACTGTGCTACATCATCATACACTACTTCTGCTCCTACCAGATTCTCTTCCATCCCCGGAAAGATGCAAGCCTGTCTGCCCTCTAGCAGTCCCATATGCCCAAATATCATAGGCGCTGCACAAATAGCTCCAATCAGCTTGCCATTTTCATAAAAACGCTTAACCTGCTCTGTCAGCTTACTACAAGCTTCCAGATTCTTCGTTCCCGGCATACCACCCGGACATACAATCATATCCAAACTGTCAAAATCTACTTCATCAATACCGGCATCCATATCCACATTGATATTGTGCGCTCCCATTACCTGCTTCTGATTATCAATCGAAACACATATTGTCTCAATATCCACTCTTCGAAGCAAATCCACTACGGTTAAGGCTTCGATTTCTTCATATCCTGTTCCAAAAAATACACCTACTCTTTTCATGTATCTGTTCTCTCCTTTTTGATGTTATCGTTATGATTTGTAATTATTCTAACACACGATACTTTTTTTCGGTAGATGGGAATGATATAATCAGGTTATAAATACGAAAGGAACACATCAACATGGAAATAGAACGCAAATTCACCTTAAAGAGCTTACCCAAGAATCTGGAAGGCTATCCCTGTCATATTATCGAGCAGGCCTATCTGAATACTGCTCCCGTGGTTCGTGTCAGACAGCAGGATGACTCTTATTATCTGACCTACAAAGGCAGCGGTATGATGTCTCGCGAGGAATATAATCTGCCACTAGATAAGGACTCTTATCAACATTTGCTCCAAAAGGCAGATGGTAATATTATCTCAAAAAAACGGTATGTAATTCCTTTGGAAAATCCACAATTCTCCTCTGACTTCATACCATTATCCACACCAAAGCTTGTTATCGAGTTGGATATCTTTGCGCCTCCATTTGCACCACTTATTATGGCTGAGGTAGAATTTCCAAGTATAGAAATGGCAAATGCCTTCTTACCGCCAGACTGGTTTGACGAAGATGTTACCATGAACCCGGAATATCATAATTCGAATATGAGCAAAAAAGTTTTTTAAGCCAAAAAGTCCTTTGTGATTTGACAAAGCGGATTCGCCACAATCAACAAAGGACTTTTTATTTCTTTATTCTATTCTTCTTATTATTACATAATCAATTTCACAAAATATGCCGCATACATTACCAACATGATAATACCGCCTGTACGATTTACCTTTTTCTCCTTGTTGCATGCAAGTACCCAAAGAACAGCCATAACGAGAATCGCAATTACATTATCAAAAATAAAAGCACTCTCATATGCAATAGGAGTAATGACTGCGGTTGAACCTAATACAAATAAGATATTAAACAGGTTAGAGCCTACAATATTCCCAACTGCAATATCGGTTTCCTTCTTGCTGGCTGCCACACAAGAGGTTACAAGCTCAGGTAAGGATGTACCAAACGCCACGATGGTAAGACCAATTAATCGTTCGCTCATACCGAACTTCTGAGCGATTGCTGTTGCTGCATTAACCGTAATGTCAGATCCCCATACAATCATTACGCCACCTATCAGAATCAGTGCAAGCAGCTTTGGTATGGTATCATTTTCATCTGCCTCTTCGATTTCCTCAGCTTCTCCCTTTCCACTCATTGCCATCTTAATCATATAGACAATATCAATGATAAGCAATGCCAAAAAAATAAGCCCTTCCACTCTGCCAATCTGTCCATCTAACACACCAAATACCAATAGCAAGATAGAAATTCCAAACACAAAAGGAATATCAATCTTCATGCTGGAAGGCTTTACCGCAAGAGGATATATAATAGAAGCCAGCCCTAATATAAGAAGGACATTCATAATGTTACTTCCCAATACATTACTGATTGCAAGGTCAACACTTCCCTTTAACGCTGCACTGATACTGACAGCTGCCTCTGGCGCACTCGTACCAAATGCCACAATCGTAAGACCAATAACAAGGTGAGGAATCCCAAACTTATCTGCAATCTTAGAAGCACCGTCAACGAACCAGTCTGCACCCTTCATCAGCATGACAAAGCCTACAACAAGTAACAAAAATTGTAATAAAATGTCCATTTTCATTCTCCTTTGTAATTTCTAAACAAGATATAAGTGTAGCACTAGATTTTCAGACTGTCAACGCTACTGCTTTCCAGCATCCGGATGAATATTAGGCCCAAGCATCCCAAGCTTAAAATGCTTTCTGCACAATGCCACATAACTGTCATTTGCACCGAGCATCACCTGCTCACCGTCTCTGACAATACCTTTCTCATTATAGCGGGCATTACAGGTTGCCTTCTTACCACACCAGCATACTGTCTTAATCTCATTAATAGAATCTGCAATGGCAATCAATCTCTCACTACCGGTAAACAGATTATTCTGAAAATCAGCACGAAGTCCATAGCATACCACCGGAACATCGAAAAAGTCCACAATATCCGACAGGAAATCAATCTGCTCTCTCGTTGCAAACTGAACCTCATCTACAATAATACAGTCATATGCCCGAATCTGCTCCTCTGTCATAAGCTGCAGTTCCTTTAATAATACACACTCCATCTCAAGACCGATTCTAGAACGAATCTTCCTCACACCGTCTCTGGTATCTGCTTCTGTCTTGCAAAGCAATGCCTTCTGTCCTACCTCTTCATAATTAAAATGTGTCATCAGCGCATTGGCTGTCTTAGAGCTATTCATCGCCCCATAATAATAATATAGCTTTGCCATCGTTATTTCCTTACCTTTCTGCCTCTTCTTATGTGGTTTCTTCCATGGGACAAACCATATTTTCCCATAATCAAAAAGCTTACCCCTAGTAGAAGCACACAACACCATATCGTACGTACTCCAAACCGCAGTGAAAGATTTCCTCCCACACCGGCTCCAACTGCAAAAACAGCAATAATACCAAAATAATACACCGTCTGCAATAGCTGTTCCCTTCGCCGCTCTCGAAGATATTCCGATAATGCTGCTGTACCACTTCTAAGATTTCCGATACACATCGTACTGGCGTATTGATAACCATTTACTTTGCGAAACGCCTGTACCTGCATAGCGCAGGCAAAGGACACCAGTGATGTTGCCACCAGATTCCATGTAAGTGGCATAAAGCCCACCAATATCAATATTACCATCTCTATCAGCAGAATCCCCTGTCTCCAGTGAAGCTTCTTGGCAAACTGAAACCTGCTCTGAATACGCTCTGCTACGAAAACACCAATGGCAAATGCCATAAGCGGAAACAGATATTGAAGCCCCTGACTCCATTCTCCCATAAATAAATGATGGCTCATCAATACCACATTTCCGGTCTGTGCATTGGAAAACACCTGATCCCTCACGATATAGGTGTATGCATCCTGAAAACCGCCAGACAATGCCAGAAAGCTACAATTCAAAAAGGTATCTGACATCTGTTTTTCATCTTTTATCATTTGTACTCTCCCTCAATCTCGCTTTTATCCTTACAACGCATACAGCTCTGAATACTTCTTCTTAAAATGACGAATCAGCGGTTCTGCACTTACTTCTTTACCACATACAGACTCTATTACTTCTCTTGGTGTACGTGTATTACCATACTGATGAATCTGCTCCCCTAGCCATTTCGTAATCTCTGCAATACGTCCCTCTCTCAAAATATCATCCACATTTCCAAGCTGTTCCTGCATCGCATCCAGATACATGCCATCATAGATACTTCCTAATAAATAGGAAGGAAAATATCCAAAGGAACCACCTGACCAGTGGGTATCCTGTAAAATCCCCTGTGCATCATTTTCCGGTGTAATCTGTAAATACTCCTGCATTTTTTCATTCCATAATGCCGGTAACTCCTCCACGGTCACTCTATCACGGAAGATTGCCTTCTCCAACTCATAGCGAAGGATAATATGCATGCAGTAGGTAAGCTCATCGGCATCTACACGAATAAAGCTGTTACGCACATGATTGATTTCCTGATAGAACTCGTGAATGGAAATACTCTGAAACTGTGGCAGCAATGCTCCAAGCTTCTCATAAATTGGCATCCAGAAATTCTTATTGCGTCCCAATATATTCTCATAAAATCTCGACTGGCTTTCATGGATTCCCATATTACTGCAGCTTCCCGCAACCGTTCCATCATAGTCCGGATTCACCTGCTGTTCAAAAATCGCATGTCCACCTTCATGAATCGCAGAAAACATCGCGCTAATCGCATCATGCTCATGATAATGATTCGTCACTCGAACATCCTTTGATGAGAAATTCATCGTAAACGGATGCTCTGTTTCTCCAACCGTTCCTTTCTCCCAATCAAAACCAATATAATCCAAAAGAAGCTTCTGAACCTTCTTCTGCGCTTCTATATCATAATGACCTACAAACTTTGCATCATCCGGCTGCTTGGCTGCCAGTATCTGCTTCACAAGCGGAATCAGCTCTTTCTTCAGTTCAGAAAACAATCTATCCATCGTATCAGAGTCCATTCCCTCTTCGTACTGGTCAAGCAACACATTATAAACCTCCTGCCCAGGATCCGTATATGCTGTCATCTCTCTTGTCATAGTAATCATCTTCTCTAGATGAGGCGCAAAAATACTGTAATCACTGGCATTCTTTGCTTCCTTCCATGCATTCTCAGATTCTGCACGCGCCATAACAAAGCTCTCATAAAAATCAGCAGGAATACGCTTATTCTTATCAAAGTCACGTTTCATACGTGTTACGATAAACTTCCACATTTCATCCAAAACCTCGAATTCCTCCGGCTTTGCAAGCTCATCAAGCATCGCCCCAAGCTCCTGCGCTGTTGACAGTTTGAACTGCTCCGTAGAAAAGAAGGTCAGTGCTTCTGCATGTCCTTCAAATCCAAGCTTTGGTGTATTCGTCTCCATGTCCCAGAACAACAGCTCCATAACGTGATTGTATTGATTCATCCTTTTTAAATAGGCTTTTAAATTCTCTAATGTCTGACTCATGATTATTCCATCTCCTTATATAGCTTAGCTGCAACCGTATTGCAGCTTCATTCTGTCTTGAATAGTTACCTTTTTATAATATAGCAACAGTATATATTTTTTTCATGTAAAAGACAAGTGTAAGCGCTCCCCATGCAATCGAAAAAAGCCGGATGACTCCGGCCTCTTCCTACTTATTTCATATCTTTATTAATAATTTTCATTTCTTACTTCGAAGTAGCTCTGTGGATGATTACATACAGGGCAAACCTCAGGTGCCTTAAGTCCTACTACAACATGACCACAGTTACGGCATTCCCACATTGTCACGCCACTCTTCTCAAATACCTGCATAGCCTCTACATTATGAAGTAATGCACGGTATCTCTCTTCATGAAGCTTTTCAATTGCGCCAACACCTCTGAACTTGGCAGCAAGCTCCGGGAATCCCTCTTCCTCAGCATCCTGAGCCATACGCTCATACATATCTGTCCACTCCGCGTTCTCACCTTCTGCTGCATGAAGCAGATTCTCTGCAGTATCACCTAACTCACCTAATGCCTTAAACCACATCTTAGCATGCTCTTTCTCATTTTCTGCTGTTTTTAAGAATAAAGCAGCAATCTGCTCATATCCTGCCTTCTTCGCTACCGAAGCAAAGTAAGTATATTTATTTCTTGCCTGGGATTCTCCTGCAAACGCCTCCCAAAGATTTTTTTCTGTTTTTGTACCTGCATATGGATTCTTATTTGACTGACTCATTTCATATTCTCCTTTCATTTATCACACAGTAATAATAGGAATTATTACTATTTTATTATAACATAAAAACCTCTTATGGCAAGAGTTTTTTTTAATTTAGATAAAAAAAATGAGAGACCCTGTATTTTCAAGGTCTCCCACTCTTTTTTAATCAATGCGGGTGACAGGAGTTGAACCTGCACGGTCGCCCGCCAGAACCTAAATCTGGTGCGTCTGCCAATTCCGCCACACCCGCATACCTTTGCGGTAACACACGTTCCGTTCTACGGAACGTACTCATTTATCATATCAAATACTTATGTAAATGTCAATCTTTTTTCATTACATTTCACATTCTATACAGTATCCGGTATTTTACTAATTACTTTCTTATATATAGCAATCAAGAAAATAGTAGACATCAATAATGACATCAGCTCAGCAATCGGGAATGACCACCACACCGCCTGTAAACCACCAAGCTTTGCCAAAATAAAGGCTGCTGGAATCAGTACTACCAACTGTCTTGCCACAGAAACTATCATACTATACACACCATTTCCAAGTGCCTGGAAAACAGAACCCGTAATAATGCAGTACCATGCAATCAAGAAGTGCATTCCGATGATACGAAGTGCCGGAACACCAATTTCAATCATTTCCGGTGATGCTTCAAAAAGTCCAAGCAATGTCGTCGGCATGAACTCAAACGCAAGGAAGCCCAATAGCATCAGGCAAAATGCATATACATAGCTGTACTTAGCAGTCTTAATCATACGACTTCTCTTACCTGCTCCATAATTATAAGCAATAATTGGTACTAATCCATTATTCAGTCCCAACACCGGCATGAAGAAGAAGCTCTGAAGCTTAAAGTATACACCAAATACTGCTGTCGCTGTTGAGGTAAAGCCTATCAGAATCAAGTTCATGCAATAAGTCATAATCGAACCGATGGACTGCATAATGATAGATGGCAAGCCTACCTTATATATCTTTATAATTGTTTCCTTATCCGGTTTCAGATTTCCCCAGCTAAAGGTTATCTCCTTATTCTTTGCAAGGTTATAATACATCGCCAGAATACCACCCGCAACCTGACCGATTACTGTAGCAAGTGCTGCACCTGCAACTCCCATTGCCGGAAAACCAAACATACCAAAAATCAAAATCGGATCCAAAATAATATTGATAATTGCTCCCAATCCCTGTGAAAGCATGCTGTGAACCGTTTTTCCAGTTGCCTGTAGCAGCTTCTCACCAATCAGCTGTGTATATAATCCAACAGAACCAATACAAACGATAGAAAGATATTCCACACCCATAGCCAATATTTCAGAATTAGGATCGGCTACCTGACTTGCATAAAATGGTCTGACAGCTACCAGTCCAATAATCACAAATACCAAATAGCTTAAAATTGCCAAAAAGATACCATTCATGGCAGTCTTATTTACCCCTTTATAGTTCTTCTCGCCAAGCTGCTTTGCCAACAATGCATTTACACCGACACCCGTTCCCGCACCAAGTGCAATCATCAGTGTCTGTATTGGAAATGCCAATGAAACAGCTGTTAATGCATTCTCACTTACTTTCGCCACGAAAATACTGTCTACAATATTATACAATGCCTGCACTAACATGGATGCCATCATCGGCAGTGACATGTTTAACAACAATTTATTGACAGGCATAACGCCCATTTTATTTTCCTGAACTGTAACATTCTGTTCCTGACTCATATACTCCTCCTGTAAAAAATATCTTCAGTAATTATTCAGTTCCTTCATAATTACAAAGTTAAAATCCATTTTATTACGCACGATTTTTTATATTAGCACAAGATTATCCAAAAAACAAGCCCACATCCTATGGATGCAGGCTTGAAATAAGCTATAGCATTAAATACGAGTCTCTACAAAGATTGCGTAAATTGCTTTGATTGCAGTTTCGAAATCATCATTATCAACACCGATGATAATATTTAACTCACTAGAACCCTGGTCAATCATACGAACATTAACGTTAGCATGCGCTAATGCTGAGAAGATTCTTCCTGCAGTACCTCTGGTCGCCTTCATACCGCGTCCTACAACAGCGATTAAGCCAAGGTCTGTCTGAATATCAATATGGTCAGGATTTACTGCCTTATTAATACCGGAAAGAACACTCTGTTCCTTCTCCTCGAATTCAGACTGGTGAACCATTACACTAAGAGTATCAATACCGGATGGCATATGCTCAAAGGAAATTCCATACTCTTCAAATACCTGAAGAACCTTACGTCCAAAACCAACCTCTGAGTTCATCTGATCTTTTTCAATATTAATAGAAGCAAAGCCCTTCTTACCAGCAATACCGGTAATGGTATACTTAGACTTCTGGCAGGTATGACCTACAATCCATGTTCCTGCATCCTGTGGCGCATTGGTATTCTTAATGTTGATTGGAATACCTTCCTTTCTAACAGGGAAAATAGCATCTTCATGAAGTACAGATGCACCCATATAAGAAAGCTCACGAAGCTCGCTGTATGTAATCATCTCAATTCCTTCCGGATTCTTTACAATACGAGGATCCGCTACCATGAAACCGGATACATCTGTCCAATTCTCATATACATCAGCCTGAACAGCCTTTGCAACGATAGAACCAGTAATATCAGAACCTCCTCTTGAGAAAGTCTGAACAGTTCCATCCTCCATAGCACCATAGAATCCTGGGATAACCGCTCTCTCTACGTCCGCAAGTCTCTTGGATAATAATTTATTGGTTAATTCCGCATCAAATACACCAGCTTCATTGAAACGGATTGCTTCTGCCGGATCAACGAACTCGTAGCCTAAGTAATTCGCCATAATAATACCGTTCAAATACTCTCCACGGCTTGCTGCATAATGGCTTCCTGCCTTTTTCTTAAAGTTATCAATAATCTTATTAAATTCCGGTGTCAAGTCAAGGTCTAAGCCTAATCCATCAATAATTTCCTGATATCTTGCCTCAATCTTTGCTATTGCAGCTGTAAAGTCATGATCCTTCTCAGCCATGTCATAACAGCCATAAAGCATATCTGTTACCTTTGTATCCTTATCAAAACGCTTACCCGGTGCAGAAGGAACAACGAACTTTCTGTCTGCATCAGCATGAATGATTTCACCAACCTTCATAAACTGCTCTGCACTTGCTAAGGAACTTCCACCAAATTTTACTACCTTTTTCATGATTATATTACCTCTCATCTTAACTACTTCTCAAATAACTTATCTATCAACTTATGACCTTCTGCCACATAATTTCCGCTTGCAGTACCTTCCTGCTCACTATAATTCCATGTATTTGTCTGTTCTGCCGTACTATCATAAAGCATATAAGGAACTTCTTTATCAGTATGTGTTCTCACACGAATCGGTGTCGGGTGATCTGGCAGAACCAACATTCTAAAGTCAACATTCTGCTCTTTGAGCTTGCTCTCCAATGGTCCAATCACACGCTTGTCAAGGTATTCGATTGCCTGCACCTTTCTCTCAACACTTCCCTGATGTCCCATCTCGTCAGGAGCTTCTACATGAACATATACAAAATCATAATCCTGCTTTGTCAATGCATCCACTGCTGCCTGCATCTTTCCTTCGTAATTCGTATGTAATCCGCCATTTGCGCCCTCAACCTCTACAACGCCCATAGAAGCACCTACCGCAATACCCTTGAGTAAATCTACTGCGGAAATCATCATTCCCTTCTTGCCTGTCTTTTTCTCAAAAGACGAAAGCATCGGCTTTGTTCCTGCGCCCCAGAACCAACAGCAATTTGCAGGATTCAGTCCCTTTTTCTTACGTTCTACATTAATCGGATGATCCTTTAAAATTTCATAGCTCTTCTTCATCATATTGCGAAGCACTTCATCCTGTGGAAGGTGCTGTCCGATTACCTGAGTCAAAACATCATGAGGCTGTACCAAGTCAATGACCTCACCCTTATCCCAGATTAAACAATGACGGTAGCTTGTTCCCACATAGAACTGATATGTTTCATTTTCCAGCTCTTTTTTTACAGCTTCAAGTAAAACAGCACAATCCTCTGTCTCGATCTCACTTGAGCTATGGTCAATGATTGTCTTTTCTTCAAAAGGAACATCATCATCTGAAATGGTAACAATATTACATCTGAGAGCCACGTCTGTATCCTTCATTGGTACACCAATGCTTAACGCTTCCAATGGAGAACGTCCTGAATAATAAATCTTAGGGTCATAGCCTAATACAGAAAGATTTGCTGTATCTGACCCTGGCTTCATGCCTTCTGGTATCGTGTGAACAAGCCCCACCTCAGAAAGCTTACTCAAGCGGTCAAGATTCGGAGTATCTGCATACTCTATCGGTGTCTTACCTCCTAACTGCTCGATTGGCTCATCCGCCATACCATCTCCAAGAACAACTACATATTTCATAATATTACTTCCTCTTTTTCATTTTTAGTCCATACGAATCATATTGATTACATTTCCGGCCTTTTCTGCCTTTTCCTTGTATTCACTTTCTGTCATTTCCTCTGTGACAAATCCACATTCCTCTGCATTTACGCTCTCAAGGAATTCTACTTTACCAAAGTTCTGTTCAATAGCAGCCTTATCTGTAGAAGCTACACGAACAAAGAATCTTCTGCTTGCACTGTCAATTGGAGAAATCTCAAGCTTCTCATCTTCCCATACAATGTTTACATGCTTGCCAAGATGCTTTGCGCAGTCAATCACGTCTGCCACAACAGCACTTGCTGTAGCAAGCTTTCCTGCACCCTTTCCATAGTACATGGTATCTGCTACCATGTTACCCTTTACCAGAATCGCATTAAATACATTCTTTACAGAGGATAATGGATTCTCTGAGTTCACAACAAACGGAGCAACCATAGCATAGTACTTTCCATTTTTATTTACACTCTTTGCAAATAACTTGATGGTGGAATCCATCTGCTTCGCATATGCAAAGTCATCTGTTGTAATCGCTGTGATACCTTCTGTATAAATATCTGCAAAGTCAACATTCTTACCATATGCAAGAGAAGTCAAAATGGCAATCTTTCTTCCTGCATCATATCCACATACATCCGCTTCCGGATTCGCCTCTGCATAACCCTTTTCCTGAGCACGCTTCAATACAGCATCAAAGTCTGCTCCGTCCAGCTCCATCTTAGTAAGAATATAATTTGTAGTACCATTCAATATACCTGTGATAGACTCAATCTCTTCCTATGCAAGAGAAGTAATCAAAGGTCTGATGATAGGAATACCACCACCAACACTTGCCTCAAAGAGGTAGCTACAGTTATGAGCCTTTGCAACCTTGATTAACTCTGCACCATGCTTCTCTACTAACTCCTTATTAGAGGTACATACGCTCTTTCCATTCTCTAATGCACGCTTTGTAAAGTCATATGCAGGCTTTACACCACCCATTGTCTCACAGATAATAGCAACCTCTGGGTCATTTAAAATTACCTCTACATCATGTACCAATACATCCTGAACAGGATCATTTTCAAAATCGCGAAGGTCAAGAACATACTTTACCTGAAGCTCGTCACCAAGCTTCTTCTGAATTATTTCCTGATTCTTGTTTAATACCTCAAATACACCGCTTCCTACTGTACCGTATCCAAAAATTGCAACTTTAACCATTTTTTCATTCTCCTCTTTCTATGTTATTCCCTTGCGAGCACCTTTACGTTATGCACGCCATTTTGCTTTTCCATCTCAAGTACCATTTCCGACACATCTCCTGTTGTGTCCAGAATCTGAATACTCAATGACAAGGAAGCAATTCCATTAATCGGAATCGTCTGATGGATTGTCAGGATATTGGCTCCAAAATCAGCCACTACCTTCAGCACATCCGATAACAACCCCGGTTCATCATTCATCTGACAGGACAATGTCAGTGTCGTCCCTTGTGCAGAATCATGGAATGGGAAAATATCATCCTTGTATTTATAATAAGAGCTTCTGCTGATGCCTACCCTATCCACTGCTTCCTGTACCGATGCTACCTTCTGAGTCTCTATCAGCCGGTTCGCTTCTACTACTTTAAGCAATACCTCGGGCAATGCTCTTTGCTTCACAACAAAATATACCGTTGTGCTTTCCATATTCGTCCTCCAAAAACATTTATTCTTCCCACAAAAACACCTTGCTTATTTGTTTTTGTATTAAAGACATTTGTTCGTCACTGTGATACATGATAGCATAACGCACAAAAAAGTGCAACAGTTTTTGTTGCACTTTTTTCCATATTTTTGTTACTGTTCTAGGAACAGTGAACATGAACTCTATTTCTTATTCTTATGATAAAGCTCTAATTCCATAAAATCATCCTTCGGAACAGGACGTGAATAGAAGTAGCCCTGGTACGCTTTGGAAGGATAGTTCAACATATAATCCTTCAGATTTTCTGTTTCAATACCTTCTACACACACATCAATATCCAGCTCTTTTGCACAATTCATAACAGCCTTAACAATGGACTGATCCGTATGGTTGTTCTCAATCTCTGATACAAAGCCTCTGTCAATCTTAATGCAATCTACCGGAAGCTCTCGCAACAGATTCAACGACGAGAATCCTGTTCCAAAATCATCTAAAGCAATGCGGATTCCATATGATTTTAAGAAAATAATCTCATTCCGCAAAAACGTCATATCTAACAGCCTACAGCTTTCCGTCAATTCCAAACATAAATGTTCCGGTGGAAATCCAGTGCTTACCAGAAGTCCTACTAACATATTTCGAAACTCACTTCGCTCCAGCTGTGCATAGGACAGATTCACATTGATAACCATATCCGGATGATCCTTTAAAAAGTCTCTTCCATCCATCATCGCCTGCTTAAGAATCCAGTTCCCAAGATCAAAAAAAGACGAATCCTTCTCAATCCAAGGAATAAACAATCCTGGCGGTACTTCTCCATAAGGTTCCTTATTCCAACGAAGCAATGCCTCTGCACCAATTAATTTACCTTCCTTTGGTGACACTACTGGCTGATAGCATAAATAAAAACCACTACAACGGTCAATAATACTATTTCTTAACGCATGAATCAATTCTACTGTCTGTTTATTCTTATCTACTTCATCATTTTCTACTACCCACAGTTCTCCATGCCGCTCATTCTTGGATACACTAAGCGCATATCGTGCTGATGCATGAATCGCATGTTCGTTTATCTCATTATCTTCTACAACAACCGCTCCACCACACAGTGATAAGGACACATGATTTCCCTGCACGGTCAGATGATTCTTAGCCTTCTCCTGAAGCCTCAGATAATAATCCCTAATGTCATCTATATTGAGCTGCGTTGTCAGAACTGCAAACCGTGTTCCGTCCATACGGAATATTTTTCCCTTGTCCTTGAGCAACTCATACATGCTTGATGCAAATAGCTTCATCGCTTCATTACCAAAGGTATAACCATACAAATCATTAACATCGGAAAAATGCTTAAAGCCTACTAGTAATACACAATATTTCTTTCCTCGCTCGCGCAGACTCTTCACTGCATGCAAAAATTCATACAAATTATATAATTGGGTGGTTGGATCAATATTATCAATCACACCCTGACTGGTAATCGTTCCTGCAAAGAAAGTTGGATTACCGGCATCATCGTCAATCACAACACCACTACATGAACAGAAAATATAATTTCCATTTTTATCCTTGGCGCGATACTCAACATCATGATTCTTCTTTCTACCGGCAAAAACAGCGTCAATATCTTCTCTATACCGCTTTCTATCCTCAGGATGAATATGACTTTCCCAAATAGTTCCCGCATTTTCCATAAACTCGCCTGGCATACCAAAATCATCCACGGCATTCTTAGACCACCGTGACATATCTGTCCACATATCACATAAATAGAAATATCTTCCTTTTGATGTCGCCGACAAAGCTTCAAAAATCTTATCAAAATATTCCGAAGTACGAAAACCCATCCTATTCACCCCATTACCAAAAAGCCAACGCGTCAATACTAATTATAACACATCATTCAGAATTGCAAATACATTTTTCTTTTTTTGTTTGTATTATTTATTTATTTCATTATCATCCTTTTGTAATCAGTTTTATTGCATTTTTTTATGTAACACAGTCCAAAAAAACAAAAAAAGAAGTGCTGAATTATCAACACTTCCAACCTTTTAAGAGTGAGACATCGGGGACTCGAACCCGATGTTGATTCCAAAACCCAGTAAAAAAAGGAGTTTCAGCCATCGTCTACCAAAGTGTAACACAGGGTGTAACACGAATTATTAATGTTGCACCATTGCAAAAATCCAAGAATATGATATACTAAAGATACAATAAATATACTATGGCAGAATTTTTATGGATAAGAAATTACTAATCGAAGAATTACATCGTAAATTAGGTATCTCAATAAAAGAATTAAATATGCTCAATCATGACCATTGGTATCATGGTACTTCTTATGCTAATGCTAAGATTATCTCCTCTGCCGGTGTTGATGTTACCTATAATATAGGAAACGAACTAGATTTTGGAGCGGGCTTTTATCTGACTGATACCCCAGAACGTGCAAGCAACTATATATCCCGAGTACCATTAATTGATAAAAATGGTATTCCTACTGAACGAACTGAATGGGCAGTAATTGATTTTCAATTCAATCCTTTTGATATTCTATTCACTCCTAGCAGTAACGGATATAAATACAAAAATTTTCCAAAGCATAACGAAGAATTTGCAACATTTACCTTGCAAAATCGTTTGTTTAATGTGTATAATGAAACTCCACATGGCTATGATATTATATGGGGCGTCATGAGTGACAGTTTTCCAGACCAAGTAATCTTGGATTACAAAGATAATAAAATCAGCTATGAAGAAGCTGTTCAAAAATTGCAAAAACCTAATAGCATGAAGCAACTATATATTGCAAACCAAAATATTTGTAATCAACTTATTATACATGATATTAAGACTATGAAAAAGGAGGAATGTTAATATGAGTATAGTAGAAAAAGAACTTACAAAAGCACTATTAAAGTTTTCCTTTGGAAAGATGTCTTTAGAACAAGCAGAGGAAACTGCAAAAAAAGTTGCACCAAATTATGACTTAAACAATGAAATGCTAATGCATAAAGGTATCAACTGGTATGCAAAGCAGATAATAGCTAATATGTAACACAAAAGGCGCTGTACAGCGCCTTTTCTCATCAGACAGAGCAAATGCCAAAGCATTTGCTCTGTTTCCTTTTTTCTCTCCCAACGAGCCTGCGTAGCAAAATTTTTTGAACAAAAATTGCAGCAGAGCAGGCGAGTTTGAAAGGTGATTGAAATATAATGATACTTCATATCTAAAAGAGTCCAGTAATCTAACCCCCTACTTGACTCTTTCTCTCTGCATAAACTTCTCTATAAACTTGTTAGAATAATTAACCTAATTATTTAGCTGGGAATGCTATAGGACGTAAAATCTGAGATTCCACTTTGGGATTACTCCAACGCTGAGCATCACCATCGTACCGACCACCCAAAGTGATGATGCGAACCGGAAGCTGAGTTGCTTCGTTCTTTACTTTATCCTCATAAGCGCCACCTTTCTGAAGTGTGTAGTTCCAGATCTGTTCCGGAATATCTTTATCTTCCCCACCAATTGATATCCAACCACTCTTACCCAAAGAGTCTCCCTTACAATAATACCCAGGCAGATTACACTTATATGGTATACGGATTGACTGAGATTCATAGGCTTCTATAGTAAGCACACCGTCTGCTGCGAAATAGATCTTCGGAGCTGCGTGACCAACGTCTGATTTCCATACAAGATTGTCCAGATGCAATTCTAACATTCCGTCTGCAGACACTACCTTATGATTGTCTGCGTAGGAGTAAAAGCCATTCACAACGCCTGAGTGATTGCATACAACAGCCTGTGTAGCTGGTGCTGCTGTAGTAGTATTACCATAGCAGAGTGTATGAATATTATGAAGCACTATACTTATGAAAGAATCTTAGATATTCTTCAGAAGAACTTTCACTTGTCTTTGATGAAAAGTGATAACTCTGAACACCGTGACACTTATAACGTTATCAGTCCTATCGGTCATGTATTATGGGAGAATATCTCCCTTGATACTCTCCGAATAGCTCTGACACGTTATGACTTCCCTACAGAAGAATAGATTTTCGCATCTCGCTAGGAAAGGGGGAGATTGATAATCAGCTCTGATATTAGTCCTGCGAAAGTGCAGGAAATCATATTGCAACTACTGAATGATTCTGATAAGGTTAACTTAGACGATGTGCTGTTACAAGGAAAAGAGATTATGAATAAACGAGAGATTATGAAGCAGCACGCAACATTCAGTAACATATGGCAAGGCACAGGCGATGATACACGTTGGAAGACCTATCTTCCTGCCGATAATAAGCGAGGACGTAAATTAATCGCTTGTAGCCAACCAGAGCAGTTAGAAAGGAAGATTATCGCATATTACAAAGAAATCGAAAATAATCCAAACATATTCCACATATTATATCTGGAATGGCTCAATATGAAACGTCTTGAAGTATCAGAGGCTACCATAGAAAGAATTCACACAGCTTATACAAAGTTCTACAAGGATAATCCTATCAATGATATGTCCGTTAAAGATATCACGTATCTGAAGCTCAAGGAATTCTTATTAAGCACCATCAAGAAGCACAATCTCAATTACAAGCAGTATTGTAACTTCTCCTGTGTGCTTAGAGGTGTCTTAGGATATGCTATGGATAAGGAAGTCATTGACAAGAATCCTTTTGATAAATTCCACCTCGGCAAGAATGTACTTCGTGCACCGGATAATAAGTCTAGCAAGACACAGGTATTTACCATTGATGAGCGCAAGCAGATTGAGGAAGCGATATGGAATGATTTTAAAGAAAATCCTACTTCAACGATTCCTCTAGCAGTTCTACTGGACTTCTACACCGGATTACGAAGTGGTGAACTTGTCACACTGTCTTGGAATGATATTAGTGAAACTTCATTACACGTTCACAGAACCGAGACAAGCTACACAGTGATAAATCCTGACGGTACAAAAGGAAACGTTGTCTACGAGGTCAAAGAAGCTCCTAAGAGCAGTGCCGGATTTCGTGATGTGGAATTAATCCCAAAGGCTGTGGAAGTCCTGCAAGCTGTACACGAGTTCAATCAAGCACACCATTGGGATAATGAATTTATTTTCTTAGACGATAATAAAAGGATTAATCGAAGAAGACTTGATATCCAGATTCATAAATATTGCAGAAAGCTTGGTATCAGTACACGTAGTATGCATAAGATTCGAAAATATTTTGTAAGTGTCTTAAAGATATCCAATGTAGAGGATAACGAGATTAAGAGACTTGCAGGACACAAGTATCTGACTACAACTTACAATTCTTATTGTTTCTCTGTATTATCCAATGACGAAAATCGAGAACGAATGATTTCAGCTTTATAAAGGTGTAACACAAGAGTAACAAAATATAACACAATAAAAAAATCGGAAGTGCTGAATTTTCAACACTTCCAACCTTTTTAAGAGTGAGACATCGGGGACTCGAACCCCGGACAACTTGATTAAAAGTCAAGTGCTCTACCACCTGAGCTAATATCCCATATATTATATTCTTTTATCCAACTGCATTCGTTGTAAATCTAGCTGGGCTAGCTGGATTCGAACCAGCGACTGCAGGGATCAAAACCCTGTGCCTTACCGCTTGGCGATAGCCCAAAAAGGTGGATACTGGGATTCGAACCCAGGGCCTCCAGAG
>JAFSGY010000009.1 GCA_017440575.1 Lachnospiraceae bacterium
GGCTTTTACAAGATTATGATAAAAGGACGTCAGAATTATGCAAGAGGAAGCGTTTCGACACGATGCGTATACATAGATGGTGAGGTTCCTTTTAAAGAAATGAAGAATGTTTCTTTTGATTATGAGAATGACTGGAACTGTTTTGAACTTGCAAATGAGGAAGAGATTCCGTATGAATTTTATCTAACTAAGGGTAGACATACGTTACGAATGGAAGCTTCGCTAGGTGATATGGGAGCTATTCTGGAAAGTCTGGAAGATTCTATTTTCCGTTTGAATCAGATTTATCGAAAGATTCTGGTTTATACAGGAGCAAATCCGGATTTATACAGAGACTACAATTTACATCAGGTATATCCAGAAATGATGGATGCAATGGAGCTTGAATCGAAGAGATTATACAAGATTGTAGATGACATGGTAGCGTACAGTGGTCAGAAAGCAAATAACATTGCTTCGGCTCAAACGGTAGCTCAACAGTTAGAGCGTTTTGTAGAAAAGCCAAACAAAATAACAACAGAGTTTGTTACATTCAAGGATAATATTACGGCGCTTGGTACTGCTGTTCTGAATATGAGTGAGACAAAGCTAGACATTGATTACATAGTTGTAAGCGGAATGCAGGCAAAGGTAGAAAAGGAAAAGGCTAGTATGCTTGCAAAAGCTTGGCATGAGATGAAGTCCTTTGGTGCATCCTTCGTAGTTGATTATGATGCAGTCGGTGATGTGTACGACGAGGATGCAGATGGTGTTGTGAAGGTATGGATTCTGACAGGTCGTGATCAGGGTACGATTTTGAAATCCATGATTGATGACACGTTTACACCAGATACCGGGGTAAAGGTAAATGTGGAGGTTGTTGGTGCGGATGCCTTATTGAATGCAGTTGTGGCTGGTAGAGGTCCAAATGTTGTTCTATCGGTAGGAGCAGACCAGCCGGTAAATTATGCATTACGTAATGCGGCAGAGGATTTAAGCCAGTTTGATGACTTGGATGAAGTGTTGTCACATTATACGGAGAGTTCTTATGAACAGTATCGTTTGGGTGAACATGTATATGGTATACATGAGACACAGAGCTTCAATGTTATGTTCTATCGAGAGGATGTGTTGGAAGAGCTTGGCTTAGAGATACCGGATACGTGGCAGGAATTAATTGAAATGCTTCCTACGATTCAGGGAAATAATATGTCGGTTGCTATTCCGACAGCAGCAGGAAGTAGTTCGACAGCAACTGCAACAACAGCAGTGGCGTCAAATACACCGGATTTATCTATGTATTTTAGTTTGTTATATCAGTATGGCGGTGATATGTACAATGAGCCGGGAACCAAGACAGTGGTAGACAGTGAAGCTGGTGTAAGGGCATTTGATGATTATACAAGATATTTTAATGATTATGGCATTCCTACTATCTATGATTTTGTCAGCAGATTCCGTTCTGGAGAGATGCCAATTGGCATTGCGGCCTATTCCGTATATAACACATTGATGGTATCGGCACCGGAGATTCGCGGATTATGGGACTTTACTCTGATTCCGGGAACAGAAGTGACGGATGAAGCAGGAAATACCTATATTGATCGTTCAGATTTTATTACCGGAAGTGCCACGATGATGATTAAGACAGAAGATGAACAGCTTCGTAATAATTCATGGGAATTCATGAAATGGTGGGCCAATGCGGATACACAGGTTCGGTTTGGTCGTGAAATTGAAGCGTTGCTGGGATCTTCTGCCAGATATGCAACAGCAAATAAGGATGCATTTGCAAGACTTTCATGGAGTGCAGATGATATTGCGGTTCTAAATGAACAGTGGGAACAGACAGTTGGTATTCGAGAAGTTCCTGGTGGTTATTATACAGGGCGTCATATTACCAATGCCATTCGAAAGGTAATCAATGAAAAAACGGATCCAAGAGAAACGATTATGGATTATTCGATTACTATTGATGAAGAGATTACCAAAAAGCGTGTTGAGTTTGGCTTGCCGGTAGAGTAGGAAAGTAGAGGTTATCATGAAAGAGTATATTAAAAAATATGTCATGCTGCGAAAGCATAATGCAAGTGTGGCATGGAAAAAAGCAAAGCGTAGCAAGATGTGTTATGCGTTTCTGGCACCATATGCAATCTTGTTTGGCTTGTTTGTTATCCTGCCGGTTATTTCATCCATTTTCTTTAGCTTTACTTATTATAATATTTTGGAAAGTCCGAGATTTATCGGATTGGATAATTATATTAGTTTACTTTTGGAGGATGATATCTTTTTGATAGGTATTAAAAATACCTTAATGATTGCGGTTATTACAGGACCACTTGGCTATATTATGTCTTTTCTGTTTGCGTGGCTGATTAATGAGTTGCCACGTTGGGTAAGAAGTGTTGCAGTAGTTGTATTCTATGCACCATCCATTGCAGGAAACTGTTATGTTATTTTCTCGGTATTCTTTAGGGGAGATGCATATGGCTATGTAAATGCATTTTTGATGGAGCTTGGTATTATTGATGCACCTGTTTTATGGTTTATCAATCCAGACTATATGTTACCGATTTGTATGCTGGTTATCCTATGGATGAGTCTTGGAACAGGTTTCCTTTCCTTTGTAGCCGGATTACAAGGTGTTGACAGAGCTCAGTTCGAGGCTGGCTATATGGACGGAATTAAGAACCGTTGGCAGGAACTTTGGTATATTACCTTACCAAATATGAAGCCAATGTTGATGTTTGGTGCGGTTATGTCGATTACACAGGCATTCGGTGTGTGTGATGTAACGATGGCGTTATGTGGTTATCCAAGTACAGATTATGCAGCAAGAACAGTAGTTACACATTTGTTTGACTACGGTTATTCCAGATTTGAGATGGGATATGCTTCTGCAATCGCAACCATTCTGTTTTTGGTCATGATTTTATGTAATAAAGCAATTCAAAGTCTGTTAAGAAGATTAGGAAGCTAGTGTGAGAAAGGCATGGTTACTAAGATGAGTAAAAAAAGAAAAGAAGTAGAGATAAAGACTCACAAGAGACTAATCAAGAGAAGAAAACCCAATCGTTCTGTATGGGGAGATATTTTCTTATATTTATATCTTCTGTTTGTAGCAGGAGTTATGGTATTTCCGATTGTTTATGCAGTTAGTAGTGCATTAAAGCCATTGGATGAGTTGTTTATGTTCCCACCAAAGATATTTCCACAGAATCCTACCTTGGATAACTTTTCGGATTTATTCGTTACCATGGGAAAATCATGGGTTACCTTTTCGAGGTATTTATTTAACACCGTATTTATTACGGCAGTAGGAACAGCCGGTCATTTGATTATTGCCTCCATGGCAGCGTTTGTACTGGCAAAATACGATTTTCCGGGAGGAAAGACATTCTTTCGTTTGGTAACGGTAGCAATGATGTTTAGTGGATACGTTACAGCGATTCCAAACTACCTCATCATTAATGCTTTTGGATGGATTGATTCGTATTGGGCAATTATTATCCCTGCATTTGCATCACCGATGGGATTGTTCCTGATGAAGCAGTTCATGGAAGGACTGCCAACTTCATTGATTGAGGCGGCTAAAATTGATGGCGCATCGGAATGGAAGGTATTCGCTTCTATTGTTATGCCGAATGTAAAGCCGGCTTGGATGACCTTAATTATCTTTTCGGTGCAGGCTCTTTGGAATAATAAGGCAGCAACATTCATCTATTCTGAGGAAAGAAAAACACTGGTGTATGCATTACAGCAGATTCAAAGTGGAGGTATTGCAAGAACAGGACAGGGGGCAGCAGTATTGGTTGTGGTAATGATTGTTCCGATTCTTATCTTTGTTTTCTCAGAAAGCCAGATTCTTGAGACGATGGCTAGTTCGGGCTTGAAAGACTAAGTGATAGGAGTGGCGTATGAAGAAAATAGTAAAAAGAATAGCAGTATTTGCAATGAGTGCTGTTATGTTAGCAGGAAATACAATGACGGTGTCAGCAGATACAGGATATACATATGGCTATGACTGGTGGGGAGATGTACAGTATTCCCCGGATGCGTATGAAACAATAGATGTTTATACGGCTGTGGATTTGGGGCTTGATAAGAAGTTAAGTTCCCCGGAAGGCTTGTATGTGGCAGGAGATAAGATATTCCTTTGTGATACCGGAAATAACAGAATCCTGGAATTACAGAGAACAGATGTGGATACGATAGAACTCGTAAGAACGATAGATCGTATTTCAGGTAATGTAGAGAAAAAGGAATTTGCAGCACCGACGGATGTTGCGGTATCAGAGGATGGTTTTCTCTATGTGGCAGACAGAGACAATAACAGAATCTTAAAGCTTGATATGGATGCCAATTATATCATGGAATTTACCAAGCCAGTGGATGCAACCTTTGATCAGTCGTTAAGCTTTTTGCCGAGCAAGATAACCATTGATACGGCAGGAAGAGTATACTGTGTGGCTACTAACGTAAATAAGGGGCTGATTAAGTATGAAAATGATGGTACTTTCTCGGGATTTGTTGGTGCAACACCAGTTACCTATGATTTTAGTGATTATATCTGGAAAAAGCTGGCAACACAGGAACAGAGAGCACAGATGGAGTCCTTTGTACCAACGGAATATGACAATGTTTATATGGATTATGAAGGCTTTATCTATGCATGTACCTCAAAGGTAACGGAGGAAGATCTGGATAGTGGAGCTGCAAATCCGGTAAGAAGAATTAATATGATGGGAAATGACATTCTTGTCAGAAATGGAGAATGGTTTATTGTCGGAGACTTGTATTGGGGAGCCGGTGGAGGCTATGAAGGACCTTCTCTTTTTACTGATGTGACAACGATGGAGAATGATGTGTATTTCTGTCTTGACAGAAATAGAGGACGTATCTTTGCTTATGATGATCAGGGAAGAATGTTGTATTGCTTTGGTGGCAATGGTAATATGGATGGCTATTTTAAACGTCCGGCGGCATTAGAACATATGGGGCATGATTTGTTAGTACTGGATTCTTTGGATAATAGTCTTACGTTGTTCACACCAACAGAATATGGGAAATTAATATTTGATGCAATTGAACAATTCCAAAAAGGTGATTATGATGCATCGGGAGCAAGCTGGCAGGCTGTTATGGATAGAAATGGAAATTATGATTTGGCATACATTGGTATTGGGCGTTCGCTTTTAGGTCAGGAGAAATATGAGGAAGCAAAAGAATACTTTGAACTGAAGTATGATGCGGATAACTATTCTAAGGCGTTTAAACAGTACCGAAAGGAATGGGTAGAGGAGAATATAGGAGTTATTTTTGTACTGGTATTCCTTTGTCTATGTCTACCATTAGCAATTGGTAAGTTAAGGGCACTAAAAAGGGAAATTGATCATGCTGATATTTTTCAGGATGAAGAATAAGTGGAGGCAAAGATGTTAGCTTCATTAAAAAAGAAAGAAACATATTTACATTATATTGATACGTTAAAGTATTCGCTTTACTGTATTACACATCCGCTAGATGGTTTTTGGGACCTCACGCATGAAAAAAGAGGTTCCATAGCAGCAGCGAATACCATTTTGATTCTGACTCTATTGGCGAGAATTTTTAAGTTGCAATATACCAGCTTTATTTTTAATAAAGTATATTGGCCAGAGGTTAATATATTTTTGTATCTGGCAAGTGTGTTGTTTCCATTGGCACTTTGGTGCATTGGTAACTGGGCACTGACAACCTTGTTTGATGGAAAAGGCAGGCTCTCACAAGTATATATGGCAACCTGCTATGGCATGACTCCTTATCCATTGATTCAATTTCCACTTATTATTTTCAGTAATGTGGTAACGGTGGATGAAGCGGAGTTTTACGCTATGGTAAGTGTAATATCGCTTGTATGGGCAGCCTTGCTCATATTGGCAGCTATGTCACAGATACATGAATACAAGATGAGCAAGACACTTTTGTTTACCGTTGCTACCGGTTTTGCAATGCTGGTAATGGTTTTTATCCTGTTATTGTTTTTCAGTATGATTAGTCAGGGTATCGCATATTTTATTTCCATTGGAAAAGAAATATTGTTCCGGTTGTAGCAAGAGTCTAAGAAGATTAGGGAGAAATCATAATGAAGAAGGACAAAGCAGTCAAGAATGCGGAAAGAAAAGCCGCAATTATAAATAAAGTAAAAAGCTTAATTGGTCCGTTTGCCCTGTTAGCTATTATCCTTGTCGGAGTTCTGGTTGCTGTCTTTTACAAGACAGAAGAAGAACCGGAAGAAGTGATTGAACTGAATGGATATAGTGGCAGAGAAGAAGAATTGGTCCTGGAAAATGACAAGCTTGTCATGAAAATGGATTCAACCAATACACAGTTTTGTGTAGAGGTAAAAGAGAATGGAGCAATGTGGTATTCGAACCCGCAGAATGTGGATGATGACCAAATTGCTTTGAAGCTTGATAAAGAGAAATTGAAATCAACTTTATTATTAACGTATAGTACCAAGAACGGTGTAGATACTCTGTTTAATAACTATGCGTATAGCATGGAAAAGGGAATCTATAATATTGAACAGGGTGAGGACTATATTAAGGTATTTTATTCTTTAGGTGATACAGAGAAGGAATATGTAATCCCTACTATAGTTGAGAAGAGTCGTATGGATGCTTATGTAAAGAAAATGGATAAGGAAGGCTCAAGACGTACTCTGGAATATTATAAGAAATATGACATTAACAAGTTAGGTAAAAAGGATAACAAGGAAGAGCTTCTTGCAAAATATCCGATGTTAGAAACACAGGTTATCTACGTATTAAGAGATACAACGAAGGATAATATTAAAGGAAAGTTAGAAGAATACTTTGCAACAGCAGGTTATACATACGAAGACTATTTACAAGATAAAGAACTTGCCGGTGCAGGAGAAGCTTCCGATAAACCGGTTTTCAATGTCAATGTTGTATATCGTCTTGAAGAGGACAGATTAGTAGTAGAGGTTCCGTTGAATGAAATCGAGTATAAGAAGGACTATCCAATCTATGAACTAAATGTATTACCGTATTTTGGAGCCGGTGGTGTTGAAGATGAAGGTTATTTGCTGGTACCGGAAGGTGGAGGAGCGTTAATTAATTTCAATAATGGAAAAACAGCTCAGAACAGCTATTATGCTAATTTATATGGATGGGATCGTGCACAGAACAGAGATGCTGTTGTACATGAAACTGAGACCTATTTCAATGCTTTTGGCATTGCAAGAAATGGCTCCTCCTTCCTGTGTACACTAGAAGAAGGTGCGCCTTATGCTGCAGTAACCGCAGATATCAGTGGAAAGAGCACAAGCTTTAATTATGTAAGTGCACAGTATACATTGGTTCATCGAGATGTGTATGAAATGGGTGAACGATATGAAGGTAAGATGTATGTTTACCAGGAAGCGTTACCGAATGAGAAGCTGGTACAAAGTTATCGATTTATAGATTCTGATGATTATGTCGATATGGCAATGGCTTATAGAAGTTATATTGAAGAGCAGGCGGGAGAGTACTTGACCGCTGTCGAGGACACTCAGACACCGACTGTGGTTGAAATTGTAGGTGCGGTAGATAAGGTAAAACAGGTTGCGGGAATTCCAATGTCAAGACCATTGGCACTGACAACCTTTCAGGAAGCACAGGATATTATTACCGGATTACAACAGGATGGATTGCAAAATATTTCTGTAAAGATGACCGGCTGGATGAATGGTGGTGTACAGCAGAAAATTTTGGATGATGTAAAGCTTGTATCGGATTTGGGAAGTAAGAAGGATTTAAAGCAGCTGGTAGAGTATGCGAATGCGAATGGAGTAGATTTCTATTTAGATGGAATCACAGATTATGCGTATGACAGTGATATATTGGACGGCTTTTTCGTATTTACCGATGCTGCACGTTTTGTAAGTAAGGAAAAAGCAGAAATATATCCATATTCTACGGTTACTTATTCAGCAAGAGAGGGGCAGGATCCTCACTATTTATTGAGAGGTACTGTGATTCCTGAAATGATTGATAATTTGGTAGAGGAAGCTGGAAAATACAATGCAAATGTTTCCTTTGCAGAGCTTGGAAAAGAACTTAATTCTGATTTTTACAGAAAGAATCCAATGTCCAGACAGCAGGTTATGTTAAATCAGGTTGAAAGACTGAAACAGATTCAGGCTGGTGGACAACAGGTAATGATTAATATGGGTAATAATTATGCAATGGCATATTGTGACATGGTTACTAATATGGATTTGGATGGTTCTGCTTATTCCATTCTGGATAAGGCAGTACCTGTATATCAGATGGCATGGCATGGCTATGTGAACTATACAGGAGAGGCAATGAATCTAACACAGAATATGGAGGATGAACTGTTAAAGTCAGCAGAATATGGAGCAGGTCTTGCATTTACATTAATGGATGAGAGTGCATTTACTTTGCAGAATACGTTATATACACAGTATTTTGGTGCACAATATGCGGCATGGCATGAAAAGCTTGTGGAAATATACAGCCGCTACAACAAGGAATTAGGCCATACCTTTAATCAGCGAATGGTGAATCACGAAATAGTAACAGAAAACCTGTCTTGTACCGAATATGAAGATGGAACCAAGGTATATGTAAATTATAGTTACGAAACAAAAACAACACCTGAAGGAAATCAGGTTCAGGCACGAGATTATTTTGTGATGAAGTAAGGATAGAAAGGATTTTAATTATGAAGAAACAGAAAAATTTAGCGGGTCTTCAGAGAAGAAAAGCCATATCCGGTTATCTCTTCATATTACCGTTCATTATTGGATTTCTGGCATTTATGGTAAAGCCACTGTTTCAGTCACTTTACATGAGCTTTTGTGATGTGCAGGTAAGTCCGGAAGGGATTACCAATGTATTTATAGGAATAGATAACTTTTTACGTGCTTTTACGGTGGATACAGAATTTAACAGGCTTTTGCTGGAAGAAATATCAAGAATGTGTATTAATGCTTTGGCTATTATGGTTTTCAGCTTTTTTGTAGCATTGATTTTGAATCAGAAGTTCAAGGGAAGGGCATTGGTAAGAGCAATCTTTTTCCTTCCGGTTATCCTTTCATCGGGAGTTATTTTGGGAGTGGAATATGATAATGCTTTGCTTGCCAGTGTACAGAGTATGGTAGAGGAGACCACCAATACAGCAAGTGTTTCCGATGCGATACAGGAGATTTTGATGACAACAGGTATTGGTGTATCTGCCTTTGAAATTGTATTTGATATAGTAGATGGAATCTATGATGTGGCAATTGCATCTGGTATTCAGATTATTATCTTTTTATCCGGCTTGCAGACAATATCAACCAATATGTATGAGGCAGCAGCGATTGAAGGCTGTACAGCATGGGAAAGCTTATGGAAGATTACGTTCCCGATGATAAGCTCATTGTTTTTAGTAAATTGGATTTATACCATCGTAGACTTTTGTATGAGAACGGATAATGAGGTAATTGATAAAATTAGTACGCAGATGATAACACATATTAATTATGGCTTTGCTTCTGCGATGTCATGGATTTACTTCTTGATTGTAATCGCAATCATTGGTGTGAGTTCCTTTATTATTTCGAAGGGGGTTTACTACTATGACTAAGAAAAAGACAAATAGTAATCAGATGGGATTTTGGGAACGAAATCGCAGGTCAGAAGGATATTTATTAAAAAAGGTTTTAAAGGATATTTCATGGAAAATTGCGCGTGTAGTTCTGTTGTTTGGTATGTGTTTTCTTATCCTACAGCCAATACTGATGAAAATATCAGTCAGCATTATGGAGGAACAGGATTTATACAACGCTATGGTAATATCGATTCCGGAGCATTTTACAACTGATAATTACCATCGTGCAGCAGAATTTATGGATTATGCGAAATCGCTTTTAAATACGGCAGTTGTTTCGTTAAGTATAGCAATTTTACAGATTACGGTATGTACTTTGGTGGGCTATGGATTTGCAAGATTTGAGTTTCCACTTAAAAAGTTTTGGTTTGCCTGTGTCATCATGGTAATTATTATTCCACCACAGACGATTTCGACTTCTTTACATCTGCATTTCAGATACTTTGATATATTTGGTCTGAGTAAGTTGATAACGGGAGAAACAATTAACTTACGTGGTTCGGTTTTACCTTATTACTTAATGAGTGCAGGCTGTATGGGGCTAAAAAATGGGCTTTATATCTATATGATTAGACAGTTTTTCAGAAATATTCCAAAGGAGCTTGAAGAAGCGGCTTATGTGGATGGTTGTGGGACCTTACGAACCTTTGTATCTATTATGCTTCCGGATGCAAAACCGATTCTGACATCATGTTTCTTGTTCTCTTTTGTATGGCAGTGGACAGATGGGTTCTATTCTAAGATGTTCCTTGGAAATATAAAGCTTCTTGCTACACAGCTTGCAGTAATTGCAGACAGAATGGATGCATGGATGGTAAATGTCATGAAGGTTCCCGGTGGAGCATCGGTTGGATATACCAATTGCATTGTATCAACGGGTACATTGATGGTAATTGTGCCACTTCTAATTCTTTATCTGTTTGCTCAGAAGGGATTTGTAGAGAGCTTGAGCAGTTCGGGAATTAAGATGTAGAAGTAATACATAACAAAAAATATCAAAACATAAATCCTGTTTTACATAGTGAATGCCAATATAAGGGAAGAAAAGTATATGGAACAGGTTTTATATAAAAGAAGGAGGATTTCAAAATGAAGAGAAAAATGTTTAACAAGGTGATGGCAGCGTCATTGGCAGCAACGATGACACTTAGCCTTGCAGGATGTGGTGGTAATGCAGCAACAACAGATGCATCTGCTGACACAACAGCAAAAGAGGAAACTGCAAACGATACGGTAGCAGAGGCAGATACTTCAGCAGGAGAGGCTGTCACAACAGAAGCAGAAACAGTAGTAGAGGAAGAGGTAGGACCTGTTGCATTGACAGATGCAGACGGAAATGTGTATGATTTAGGTGGAATGGAAATTATCATTCGTGACTGGTGGAGCTCTGGTGAAGAGGCAGAACCAACAGATGCCTATGAAGAAGCACGAGCAGAGTATAGAGAATGGGTACAGGATACCTATAATTTTACCATTAAGCAGATAGCAATCAGTGATTGGGGATCAACACCTGAAGATTTCCTGAATTATGCAACAACGGGTGGAGAAGAGAATTATGTATTTATTCTTCGTCAGGGAGCAGAATTCGTGTCAGCTATGAATAGTGGACTGATGTATGACTTAGCAACTATTGATTGCATTGATTTCACAGAGAGTAAGTGGAAGAGTGGTGTACATGAGCTTTGCTCCAAGGGTGGTTCTATCTATGGATGTAGTCCTGCAATTCCTGAACCAAGAGGAGGTATGTATTTCAACAAGAGATTGTTAGAAGAAGCGGGCATCAATCCAGATGATATCTATAAGTGGCAGGAAAGCGGCGAATGGACATGGGCTAAATTTGAAGAGTTATGTGAGCAGATTACGGCAGATACGGATAATGATGGTGTAACAGATCGTTGGGCGATGGTAACCGATGACAGCTGTATGAAGAATGAAGCGGTATGGTCTAATGGCGGAGAATATATCGGCTTAGAAGATGGAAAATATGTAAATAAGCTGGAATCTGACGAAACCTTAGAAGCTCTTAACTGGGCACTTGATATGATGGCTAAGTATAAGTATATGCCAGAAGGAGCTGAGTGGGATTATTGGAAGACTTCTTTCGTAAATGGTGATGGTGCATTTCTTGCAGGTGAAGCATATCTTGCAGCAAATGAATTAAAGGATATGGAAGATGATTTTGGTTTTGTATGCTTCCCTAAGGGACCTAAGGCAACCGATTATACAAATTGCTATGTAGACAATATTTATGCAATTCCGGCATGCTATGATGCAGAGAAGGCATGGAAGATTGCATTTGCTTTGGATGTATACACCGATTATGTACCTGGATATGAAGATTACAATGACAGATTATCCGGATACTATAACACATTCCGTGATATGGAGTCTGTAGACTATACGATTGCCAGAATGTGTGAAAACGGATTTACAACATATCATGATATGATTCCGGGCTTATCTTATGGTGAGCAGTTCTTATGGGGATGTAACATTGACAATCCACCAGCACAGGCAGCAGAAGCTATTAGAAATGAATGGGCTTCCTACCTTGAAGAAGCGAATAAATAAGTAACATGAGGGAGGATGGTGCTTTCCGGCATCATCCTTTTCCTAAATAGGTTTAATATAGCAGGAGGATTCTTATGAAGAAAAAATTAATCGATATACTAATTGGTGTAATGGTAATTGTTAGCGTATGCGGCTGTACTACACAGAATACAGTTAGTAACCGTGAGAATCACAACAAGCAGGAGCAACAGACGGCATTAGAAACAGAGCAATATATAGAGCCTGAAGAAACAAAAGAGAAGATAGTAGAAGAAAAAACAATAGAAGAAAATACGAAGAATGAAGAAGAAAATAAGGAAGTCGTGGAGGATGAGATTATGATTGACAGAAGTGCAACTTTCCAGCTTCTTGAAGATATGAGAATAGGTTGGAATCTGGGAAATACGTTAGATGCGCATATTAATGGTCAGACGGCTACGGTATCAAGTGAAACATGTTGGGGTAACCCGGTAACAACACCGGAGATGATGCAGGCAATAGCAGCACAGGGCTTTAAGACAGTAAGAGTTCCGGTAACATGGAGTCTGCATATGACAGATAAACCGGAATATAAGATTGATGAGGCATGGTTAGACAGAGTAGAAGAAATTGTAAATTATGCTTTGGATGCAGATTTGTATGTCATTTTAGATACACATCATGAGCCGGATTACTGGTTAAAGCCACAAAGTGAAGGACTTGAAGATGTGAAGAATCAGTTAACGGCAATTTGGAAGCAGGTTGGAGAACGTTTTCGTGATTATGATAAGCGTCTGGTTTTTGAGGGAATGAATGAACCAAGAATGAAAGGCTCTGAGAAAGAATGGTCAGGTGGAGATACAGATGGAAGAGCAGCAGTAAATGTTCTGAATCGAGCTTTTGTAGATACAGTACGTGCAACGGGAGGCAATAATGAAACACGTTGTCTGATTATCTGTCCATATGGTAATTCTGTAACGTATAACTCCATTATTGAGCTTGAGATACCGCAGGATAATAATATTATGGTAGCGGTGCATTTATATACACCATACTTTTTCACTTATGAGCAGGAACAGAATAATATCTGCGAATGGGATGGAAGTTTGAAAAAGGATATTATATCAGCGATGTCATTAGTGGATAAGTATCTTATCCAGAAGGATGTTCCGGTTATTATTACAGAATTTGGTGCTGTAAATAAGGAGTATACAGATGTAAATGGCAATCGGGTGTCTAATCGTGAGGAAGTATTAAAATGGCTTGCGGATTATATGGAAGTAGCCAATAAATATGGAATGACCTGTGTTTGGTGGGACAACGGAATTTATGATGCTTCGGGAGAGAAGTTTGCTATTTTTGACAGAAATAAGATGTCCTGGTATGACAAGGAAATTGCAGATGCATTGATTATGCATGCAGCAAAATAAACAGGTAGTAAGGAAGGGAAAGGTATATAAGTATGGACGCAAAAAAAGTATATTGGCACTTGCCGGGCTTTTGTTATTTTCGATTACTAAATCAGGTAATTATGAACTTAATGAAGGATTATCCTGATAAATTCAGGGATGGATATTGCATAGGTTCTGTTTATGGTACCTTTCCCGGAGCCATCTGGAATGGTGGAAGGGCAGTCTTTGGTATTACCGGGAAAAAGGATATGCAGTCTGTATTAAATATATATAATAGCAGAGGGATTCCAGTACGCTTTACATGGACGAATTCATTGCTGGAAGAAAAGCATGTATATGATACCTATTGTAATCTGATTATGCAGTTGGCTGATAATGGGTTGAATCAGGTGTTAGTGAATTCGCCGGCATTAGAGCAATACATATCGGAGCAATATCCAAATTATAAGCAAATTTCTTCGACGACGAAGCGAATTACGGATTTAGAAAAACTAAAAGAGGAATTAGAGAAGAAGTATGAGTTGGTAGTTCTTGACTATGACTTGAATCATAACGAGGAAGTACTGACAGCAATTCAGGATAAAGCAGAAAAGATTGAAATTCTGGTAAATGAGGTATGTTATCCGGAGTGTCCTATGCGAGAGGAACATTACAAGCAGCAGTCCAGAATGCAGTTGGAATTCGATGTCAATACCGCATTTCCATGTCCAAATCGTACAAGAGAACGAACTTTTGAAGAGTGTATGAGCAGACCGTCATTTATTTCGAATGAACAGATTGCAGAATACATAGAGAGAGGATTTGTGAACTTCAAGATTGGTGGTCGTGGAATGCCGATTGATTATGTGAAAGAATCCTATTTGTATTTTCTGGTAAAGGATGAATATCAGGATTTTGTCAGAGAAAAGATAGATGGACTGCTAAAGCAGTTTGAACAGGCTATGCGACAGAGGAAATAGTAAGGGAGAGGTTAGGTATGGAAGTAAAGTTTCATTTGCCGGGACTTAGATATAATTATCCATTAAATATGTTTTTTGTAGGATTGCAGTCATTGCATCCGGAATATTTTCGTGAAGGAGTAAAAATAGCTTCCTTCTTTGGAGAATTTCCGACTTCATTATGGAGCGGAGGACGATTTTGTAACGATGACCAATGTGATACAAGATTTGTTCGAGAGGTCGTTAAGAATATTAATCAAAAGGGTATTCCGGTACGATATACTTATACCAATCCTCTTCTTACAGAAGCGGATTTAGATGATGCGTATTGTAATTTCTGCATGGAAGTAGCAAATAATGGGATGAATGAAGTATTAGTGGTGTCACCAATACTGGAAGAATATATTCGCAGTAAATATCCGGGATATAAGATAAACAGTTCTACCTGCAAGGAGCTTCGTAAGGTGGAGGATATCAATGCGGAATTAGATAGAGATTATCAGCTTGTTGTGCTTGATTATAATATGAATAATCAGTTTGAACTCTTGGAAAAGATTGAACACAAAGAAAAATGTGAGATTTTAGTGAATGCCTGTTGTATTCCGGATTGTCCAAGAAGAGCAGAGCATTATAGAACAATTGGTAAGCAACAAAGAATTGTTCTTCAAAACAGAAAGAACCCTACCGATAAGAAGATTCCGGTGCCAGGGTGGTATTGTGAATATGGAGATCATAATTCCATACATACCATTCGTAACTATGTGACATATGTTTCCCCGGAAGCAATCTGGGAAACATATGTACCGATGGGATACCATAACTTCAAAATAGAAGGGCGAACGGCGAATCTATTCCAGTTAGTAGATACCTATTGCCATTATATGATAAAACCAGAATATGAAGGAGAGGCTCGTTTACTGCTTCTTGCGAACCTTGAAAAAAGTCATATTATTACGGTTCATAAGCCAAGGCCGGCAAAGTGGCAACTTGAATAAAGCAACTTAGATGTTGTTGGATTTTTTGGTTCGGTATTCACTTGGAGAGCAGCCTTTCATCTGTTTAAAAAGCCGATTGAAGGTTGAGATACTCGTGAAGCCGGATTGCAGAGCTACTTCTGTAATAGAGCAATCCTGCTGAACAAGGAGAAGCTCTGCTTCCTTGATACGTCTGTAATTTAGATAATCACAGAAGGTAAAGCCGGTATATTGCTTAAAAAGTCTGGAAAAATGATATTTGCTGAAACCGGAAGAATCGGCTATGGATTCCAGATTTAGATTATCGGCATAATGAGTATCAATAAATTCAATAATAGTAAGAAATTTACGAATATAGTCTCTTTTTTTGCCACAGCAAGTGTCATTGTCAAATGCAAGCTGTTGTATATGATTTTGTCCAAGTGTGGCAAACAGTTTTAATAAATGAGAATAAATAAGAAAATCACTATATTCGTGATTTGCAAAATAGTCATTTTTCATATCTACAAAAAAAGGCAGTATTTCATCATAAAGGGCTGGATGTGTTTTCTGCGATATAAAAAGTGGATGCGTAAGTAGAGACATAACACTGTTATATCCACTAACCTGCGATAAGAAAGAGATATCGATTAAGTATACAAAGCGTGAACCGTACTCAGGAGCAGTAATAGAATGCAATTCACGTGGAGGAATAATTAAGATGTCATCCGGCAATAAATGAAAAGCCTGCTGATTCACAATCACATCATAATAGTTATCGAGAGGAATGATGATTTCCATGGCATTATGCCAATGCATTGTATAACTTTCGGTAAGGTCATTATAAAAAATACGCAGAGTAGAATTATTACGATAAGCAATGGTTTCCAGTGAATCATTCATTTCTCGAACACCGGAGTAATCACTATTAACATGAAATAAATCATTTGTCTGAAGAGGTTGTGGAATATTATGCATGGTATGCCTCCTTAATCTATGTAAAATTCGTAATGATTCAGTACCTACATAGTTATCAAAATTTTACCATTTTTTTTGAAGAATCGCAAATAGCAATATTTGAGTAATGCATGAGTGAAGATAAGAAGATTTGTAGCATAGAAATGTGAAATAATGACAAAAAAGGAGGGGGAAAAATGGGTATATTATATCAATATAATCCACTTTTAGAGTTGGATTATCCGGATCCGGATGTGATTCGTGTAGGAGATATCTATTATATGGTAAGTACTACGATGCATTTCATGCCAGGTGGCGAGATTCTGCGTTCGTATGATCTGGTTCATTGGGAGCATGTAACATTTTTTTATGATGAGTTAGAAAGAACGAGTCAACAGATGCTAGAAAAGGAACAAAATGCATACGGTAAAGGAATGTGGGCTGCAAGTATTCGGTATCATAAGGGACAGTTTTATGTATGCTTTGTGGCTAATGATACAGGAAAAACATATTTGTTTACAACAAAGGACATAGAGGGAGAATGGAAGAGAAGAGAGATAGAAGGTTTTTATCATGATTGTTCTCTTTTGTTCGATGATGATAAGGTATACATTGCTTATGGAAATAAGCATATTTATATAACACAATTGAAAGAAGATTTAAGTGCTCCTATGCCGGGAGGCTTTCATCGAATGGTGGTTTCGGATGAAGGAAATCCAAGGCTTGGTTATGAAGGGACGCATTTTTATAAGATAAATGGCAAGTATTATCTGTTTTTCATTCATTCAAAGAGAGAAGAATGGAGACGTGTGGAAGCGTGTTTTATGGCAGATTCTTTGGATGGTGAATTTGTAGGAAAAGATATTTTTGATGATGATATGGGATATTGTTATCAGGGTATAGCCCAAGGTGGAATTGTAGATACACCGGATGGAACATGGTACAGTATTATGTTTCAAGATAGAGGAGCTGTAGGAAGAATACCGATTCTAGTACCTGTTGTATGGGAAAATGATTTTCCGATATTTGGAGAGAGAGGGCATTTACCAAAAGAATTTGTCATTCCTAAAGTGGAAAAAGATTATATCTATACTCCATTAGTGGACAGTGATGATTTTCGGGAAGAGAGAATGGAATCAGAAAAAGAACAGAAGCGCCGATACGGAAGCTTTGGATTGAAAAGCTGTTGGCAGTTTAACCATATTCCAGATATGTCATTGATAACAAGAGACGCTTTGGCAGGAATGTTATCTTTTAGAACAGATAGAGTATGTCAGAATCTGACACAGGCAAAAAATACTCTCACGCAAAGATTGCGATATCCAGCATGTATGTGTGATATATCAGTAGACGTTTCTAAGATAAAGGAAGGTGACTATGCTGGGCTTTGTGTTTTGCAGGGGTGTTACTGTATGGTAGCTGTTACAAAAAGAGAAAATCAATATATTCTTGTTATGATAAGCAAGGAAGCGGAAGATGCCATAGAGCAGGAAAGAGAAACGATTTCTGTAGAAAATGCGTTGGTAAAATTGAGAATCGTAGCAGAATTTGAGAACATGACAGATACAGCTAAACTGTATTATGATTCCGGAGATGAGTGGAAACAAATTGGAAAAAAACATAAATTACAATTTGGACTAGACCATTTTACGGGTGCAAGAATAGGATTATGTTATTATGCAACCAAAGAATATGGTGGCTGTGCACAGTTTAGTGAGTTTGTATATAGAAAGGGAAAGGAAAGATAGAATTATGGAATGGAAGAAATCATTTAAAGGAGAGGGTTGTCATAATCCATTGATGACACAGCGCTTTGGAGCAGATCCTTATGCATTGGTATATGAAGGAAGAGTATATATCTATATGACAGGAGATGTCATAGAGAGAGATGAAGCAGGAAATATAATAGAGAATACATATAGCATTATCGATACCATCAATGTAATCTCATCTGACGATATGGTGAATTGGACGGATCATGGTTCCATTTTTGCATCCTCAGAACGTGGTGCAGCAAAGTGGGGAAGAAATTCATGGGCACCTGCTGCGGCATATAAGAAAATAGATGGAAAAGATAAGTTTTTCCTGTATTTTGCAAACAGTGGAAATGGAATTGCAGTTTTGACTGCGGATTCACCGGTGGGACCTTTTACTGACCCGTTACAGAGACCGCTTATATCAAGAGAAACACCTAACTGTGCTGATGTTACATGGCTATTTGATCCTGCCGTATTAATGGATGATGACGGACAGGCGTATATTTATGTTGGTGGTGGCATACCGGATGAGCAGAGTATCGCATTGCCACAGACTGCAAGAGTAGCT
Organism: Lachnospiraceae bacterium; assembly: GCA_017440575.1. Lineage (GTDB taxonomy): Bacteria > Bacillota > Clostridia > Lachnospirales > Lachnospiraceae > COE1. The sequence continues at coordinate 18,763 of JAFSGY010000009.1, forward strand.
AAGCTTGGTGCAGATATGATAAGTCTGGATGGAGATCCGATAACAATAGACGGTGTATCTTATTTATTTGAAGATTCCGGAATTAATAAGATAAATGGAACGTATTATTATTCGTACTGCTCTAATTTTAGTGTTCCGAGCGATAAGGAAGAGGAGCTTGGATTTGGCTGTGGTGAGATTATCACGATGAAGAGTGATAAGCCGATGGGACCTTTTGAAATGTGCGGTTCTGTACTGAAAAATCCGGAACACTTCTTTGGACTTGGAAGCAATAATCATCATTGTATGTTTGAGTTTGCAGGAAAATATTATATGGCATATCACACTAGAATACTGGAAGATGCGATGGGAATATCAGGTGGATATCGTAGCACCAGTATTGATGAGGTTACCATTTGCGATGGCATAATCAAGCCAATAAAGGCAACCAGAGAGGGTGTAAGTCAGATTAAGGCTTTAGACCCATATAAGGTGCAGTCTGCGGCAACCATGGCTGATATGGCGGGTGTTCAGACAATAGCTGATACAGACGGAAAGATGTTAGTGACGGGCATGGAAAACGGAAGCTGGATTCGCGTGAATGGTGTGGATTTTGGCAAGGAAGGAGCAGAGAGGTTTGAACTTGCTCTAGGAGCATGCCATGGAGAAGGAAGAGTTTTACTGTATCTGGATGGACTGGAGCAAGAAACGTGCATTGGCCATGTAGATATTACAGAAGAGGATAGCACAAAGACTATCAAAATAGAATTAGAGAGTAAGCCTGTTGGTGTACATGACTTGTATTTTGGCTTTGTAGGAAATGACTATCAGATAAAAGAATGGTTTTTTAACTAAGACCATTTATGAGGAGGATGAGAGAATGAATCGTAATGTATTTACAGAGATTGGTTTATCAGAAGAAGAGGTAAGACAGCGAGTACAGGACACAGCAAAAACGATTTTTTATGGAAGCGCAGAGGAGCGTTTTTATCATCCGGTAGGCGATGATATGGGATATATTACAGATACTGGAAATAATGATGTCAGAACCGAAGGAATGTCTTATGGTATGATGTTCTGTGTACAGCTTGGCTGGAAGGAAGAGTTCGACAGACTTTGGAAATGGGCAAAAACCTATATGTGGATGCAGGAAGGGTATAACGAAGGGTATTTTGCATGGTCTTGTGGATTAGATGGAACAAAAAACAGTGACGGACCGGCACCGGATGGAGAAGAATATTTTGCGATGGCATTATTCTTTGCAGCTCACAGATGGGGAAATGGAGAAGGTATCTTTGATTATGAGCATGAAGCGAAAGAAATCCTTCGTGCATGCCTTCACAAAGGACAAGATGGACGAATTGGTACTCCGATGTGGAATCTTACTAACCATCAGATTCTATTTGTTCCGGGAATTGATTATACAGATCCTTCCTATCATTTGCCACATTTTTATGAACTGTTTGCGCAGTGGGCTTATGAAGAGGACAGAGCATTTTGGAAGGAAGCTGCGAGGGCAAGTCGTGAGTATTTGATTAATGCCTGTCATCCGATAACGGGATTGAATGCAGAATATGCAGAATTTAACGGAATGCCAATGAGCAGACCGATTCCATGGACAACAGATAGACATGACTGCTTCTATAGTGATGCATATCGTACGGTAGCTAATATTGGACTTGATTATGCATGGTTTGGAACGGATATCGGACAGTGTAAAGCAGCGGACAGACAGCAACGCTTTTTGCTAGAAGGGCTAAGAAAGGGAAGCTTTGCTGTCTATGAAATAGATGGTACACCAGTTGCTAACGGGGTACTTCACCCGGTTGCTGTTATAGCGACTACAGCGCAGTCTGTTCTTGCAGCATGGAACGGAACAAGTAAGGAATGGGTAGAACGTTTCTGGAATACACCACTTAGAAAAGGTGAACGCAGATATTATGATAATTGTCTCTACATGTTTGCGATGCTTGCATTAAGTGGAGAATACAGAATCTGGTAAGCAAAATGCTATAAATTTAGAATAAGAGGGATTACATATGCAGAGAGGACCAGTAGCACCAAAGGATCCGGTTATGAAAAAACCGTTTTTCTATATCATGCAGGATAAGGATATTTATGGAGACAGACAGCCGGATGGTACAGGAGTACAGTTTATTTATCAAAATGATAATCGTTTGCTTAATAGTGCAGGAATTGTAGGAAATGTAACAGATGAAAATATGCTGAATCTGTTAAAGACAACAGCAGGCTTTCGAGAGCTTGTTTATGCTATTGGAGTATCGGTTACAGAGTCTTCAGGACAGGAAAAGGTAAGATTTGTATATCAGATGTATGGGAGAACAGATACCTATGGTTCAGGAACCAATCTTGTTGCTGATATGATAACAGATGGAATGGAGCAGATGCTTTATCTGGATGATGTAAAGTGGTCAATCGAGGATAAAGAGCCGGGGCAGATTCGATTTGAATTTGAACATAGTGATGTACAGGCAACAGCAAGTGTTCGGTTTTATCTTAGGGATGGATTTCAGGCACCGGAGGCGATTGTAGATGAGGCTATAGATGAGCAGTCATCTGAGTATGAAGCTATGATACAGCGTTCTTTGTTGCAACTGGGAAATACGGCAAGGCTTCAACGTGTGATTCAGAAGGCAAGGGCTGGAGAGGA
>JAFSGY010000066.1 GCA_017440575.1 Lachnospiraceae bacterium
ATTCCAAATAGAGAAATTGCTTCTGTTTATAAGAGCGAGATATTATCGCATCTGATGCAAATTGGTGCAATCACAAGAACTACAGCAAATATGATTGCGGAAAGTTTGTACGCAAATGATATTCAAAAGTTGCAAAAGGCAATTTCAGAGTATATGGACAAATCTATTAGTTTTTATGATGCCGGAGCAGAGGGATTTTATCATGGGCTTACGCTTGGGCTGATTGCTTTGTTGGATAATCAGTACAAGATTAAATCGAACAGGGAGTCAGGCGATGGCAGATATGATATTAGCTTGATTCCGAGAGAAAAGAAATATCCGGGCATTATTATGGAATTGAAATGGAAGAGTGGTCTAGAAGAGGATGAGCTTGAAGAACTCTCGATAGAAGCTCTTAACCAGATTGAAGCAAAGCGATATGATTTGGAAATGAAGGAAGAGGGAGTAGACGATATTATAAAACTTGGAATTGTATTTTCTGGAAAGAAAGTAGTTATAAAGGCAAAATAAAGTGTTCTTTAAAGCGGAGTGATACAGAGGATGAAATTATTAAATTTAGCAAGCAATAATTCCTTTTGGAGAGGAATTGACTATCATCATGAAAATCGAATAATTGCTTGGAAAGAGCTCACAGATAACTGTTATCAAGGTAAAGTAAAAGGAAGCGGTAGTGCTGTATATGCTGTAACAATTGACGTAGCACATCCGAGGAAATCTGTATGTAATTGCCCGTTTGCAGAAGGACGTAGAGTTATCTGTAAGCACATGGTTGCGCTTGATTTGGGTATTTTCCCGGAAAAAGAGCAACAGATGATGGATTATATTGAAGAGCAGAATCTATTGTATGAGCAGGAATATGAACAGGAAATGCAAGAGCGCGAGGAAGAAATCAGAGAGTACGTTATGCAGTTGACGAAAGCAGAGCTTAGACAGTTGCTGATTCAGCGGATGATAGATGATTTATATGATTAGGATAGAAGAAGGGAAGGTACCTTATGTTCCCTTTAATCAACAAGCGAGAAACCAGAGTTAATTTACGCAGAATTATGGATATGCGTGGTGTTACACCGAAGGACGTACAGGAATACCTTGGGTGTGTGCAGAATGTATACCGTTGGATCAATGGTGTTAACATGCCGACTATCGACAACTTGTATGCACTAAGCGAATTACTTCAAGTTCCGATAGATGTAATCGTGCGTGGAAATAGGGTGCCGATTGCACCGAAGGTTATTATAAAGCCGTTGGATTCTAGACAAAGAAGACTGTGCGCATATTATGAAAAACGGAACGAGAAGTATGCAGCGTAAAAATTGAACTACAGCTTTAATGACAAATTGTATATCCTCCCTTAGAATAGTCTTTAGAGACAATATTCTAGGGGAGGATTTTTTATGAGCGAGAAGATGTTGGTAACTCAGGCTCTGGATGAAAGAGACCTGTTGGTAAAGAAGATAGCAGACAAGATTGCCAAGGCAACTATTAATATGCTTATTAAACTGTATGCTACTATGGCATAGGCAGAGATTGAGAAGAAAGAAAAACGCCAGAAAGAAAGTATTCAGGCGAAGAAAGAACGTGGTGAATGGGATGACTATGGTCGTCCTGCTGTAATTAGTGTAGAAGAATTTGCTAAAGAATATGTGAAGGTTGTGGATGGAATGGTTAGACCATTTGAACTTATGAAGCAGCTGAATATGAGCAAAGCTACGTTTTATAGGTATGTAAATAAAATACAGAAAGATTAAGCGTAGCAGAAAAATAATATGTTGACTGGTGGGTAAATTATGATATATTCAAGTATAGGTTGTAGAGTATATCCTGCCCCCTTGAAGTTCCCTTTTGGGATTAGTAGTGCGGGCCCATACTCTACAACTTTTTGCTTGATATTATTTCGATAATTGATTTAATGAAAAAAAGCAATCCTTGCAAAAGCATTTCGTGGTGAGCTTGGTACAAATAATCTAGGGGAAGAATCGGCGACAGAATTGTTGAAATTAATTTTGCCGCAAGAATAGGTGGTGCTAATACGTGAAGGAAGGTCAAAAGGTTCTTGTGATACGGTATGGAGCAAACATTATTTCAAACTGTATTGAAAAACATATAGAAGATGCTAAGAATGATTTAGAAGGACTTAGAATCAAAGAAATTCAAAAGGAAATGAGTGTGATAGATATGGCTGAAGCGAAGCAAGCTTTAGCGAGAGTAAAGGGGCTATAATAGGTAGATTTAAAGGTTTAAAAAGTAGTGTGATGTACGATTGAAAAAATTACCTCGATTTTTACCTATTTTGATGGCTAAGATATACTATTTTATGCTAAGATATAATAAGTTAGGGTTCTAGGGTAAAAACCTTGGAACCCTTGTAAATACTAAGAAATTCGAGGTTATACTAACTTATGCAAAGAAAAATAAAAGTGCTCATGGTTTGCCACGGCAACATCTGTCGTAGCACCATGGCTGAGTCTGTCATGACTCACCTTATTAACCAACAAAACCTTTCCCACCTCTTCGAAATCGCCTCTGCTGCGACGAGTCGTGAGGAAATCGGTAACCCTCCTCATTATGGAACGGTAAATAAACTCCGAGAGGTAGGAATTCCGGTTATTCCCCACCGTGCAGTGCAGATGACCAAGGCAGATTATGAATACTATGACTATCTCATTGGCATGGATACCGCCAATATCCGCAATATGACAAGGATTGCGGATGGCGATACCGAAGGGAAGATATATAAGCTGTTGACCTTTACAGGTTCTGGCAGAGATGTTGCTGACCCGTGGTATACGGGGGATTTTGATGCAACCTATACGGATGTCGATGCGGGATGTCGAGCACTGATAGAATATGTACTTAAGGATTCAACTGATAGATCATAAAGTTTAAATAGCCGGCGAAGGTTACCCAGAGCAGATAAGGAATCTGTAAGAGAGCGGCTAATGGTTCGACACGATAGAAGCGGATAATCATAATGATGATTGCAACCCATAACAGAACGAGCCAGATCAAGGAAAACAGGAAGTTCTGCATATTGAAGAATATAAGACTCCAGAAAAAGTTCAGGAAAAGTTGTACGGCATAAGCTAATAAAGCATCCAGAACCAGCTCTGGTTTTTCTTCTTTTTGTAGCCAGATTCTTGCACTGCTGATACCCATGAGAGTGTACAATATTGTCCAGACAATAGGAAATAGAATTGCAGGTGGAGCCAGTGTAGGTCGGATGATGCGTTCGTAGATATCCATATTTTCTCTAGTAAAGAAAGCTGACAGACCGCCGACTCCGAGTGCGATTGCGATAGAAATGACATAAGGTTTTAGTTTTGCCCACATAGTAAAATCTCCATTTTCAGCATCTGTAACACAGATGGTAAATCTTGTAACTATTTTATGCTTGAAAAAGGAAAGTATACCTAAATCTATTTTTAGTAAAATATTATAGAAATGGGACTTGCATGAAAAATAGAATGGAGTAAAATTATTTATAGGACTGAATCAAGGAGAAAGGATGAAGGTTTATGGTAAAGATTATTTCAGACAGTACCTGCGATTTGTCGAGGGAATTACTTGAAAAATATGACATAGATATAGCTCCTTTGCACATTGTATTAGGCGAGGCTGAATATGAAGACGGTGTAAGCATAACACCGGATGAGATTTATAAATGGTCAGATGAGAATAAGGTAACACCAAAGACTTCTGCGGCAGGAATAGAGCAGACAATAGAGCCGATGCGGCCTTATGTAGAGGCAGGTAGAGAAGTGGTTTGTTTTTCGATTTCAGCAAGCATGTCAACCACAGTAAATGTGATGAATATGGCTGCTGAGGTATTAGAAGTGGAGCATTTGGTTAAAGTGGTTGATTCTGCAAATCTTTCAACAGGGATAGGATTGCTTGTGATAGAAGCCGCTATCATGGCACAAGAGGGAAAGACTGCGCAGGAAATTGTGGATAGGATGGAATATTTGAAGCCACTCGTGAGAGCAAGCTTTGTAGTAGATACATTGACATATCTTCATAGGGGCGGTAGATGTAGCGGACTTGCAGCAATGGCAGGAGGTGTGCTGAAGCTGCATCCGAAAATTGTAGTGGAGAATGGCAAGATGCATCCTGATAAGAAATATCGGGGAAAAATGGAACGTGTTGTCATGGACTATGCAAAAGACATGGAAGAGGATTTGAAGACTGCAAAAAAAGATAGAGTATTTATTACGCATTCCGGCTGTAGTGAAGATATTGTAAATGAGGTAAAAAGTTATTTGAAAGCTATGAACATCTTTGATGAGATTCTGGTTACTAGAGCAGGAGGAGTTATTTCTAGCCACTGTGGTCCCGGAACGTTAGGTGTGTTATTTATAAAAGAAGATTAATGAAGTAGAGGTGTTGCCACGAAAGCAACACCTCGCTTTTATTTGTTAGGAAACTGCCACTGGGCATCTTCTTTTTTTATTTTCGCTCATAAACGGTATATTGTAGTGCACGGAGAAGAGAAATGGCATCATCGAGTGACTTCTGCTCATAGAATTCAACATGAAGAACGCCCTCTTCGAATTCGCGGTTGTGTACGATACCTATGTTTTTTATGGATATTTTTTTGTTGGCCAGAATCAGTGCTATCATAGCAAGTGCGCCAGCCTCATCAGGAATATCGACATAGCAGCCGTATACCTTTTTGATAGGACCTCTTGCTTGTGTCGCGAAGGAATCGCGGTATTCCTTAGATTCCTCGAATAGCTTGAAGGTATAGCCTTCCTGTTTGGCACGGACAGCGGCACTGATTTCCTTTAGTGAATCAATATAGGAATCCAAAAGGTTTGCGATGTTTTCTGTGTTTGACATACAGATAGCTTCCCACATAGCAGGTGAAGAAGAAGCGATTCTAGTAATGTCTTTAAAACCACCGGCAGCGACTTGTTTCATGGTACATTCCTGTGTATCGTGGTCATGTACCAGATTAACAAGGGCAGCTGCAATTAAGTGAGGCACATGGCTGATGGCTGCAGTTACATAATCATGCTCCTTGCAGTTGAGCACCAATGGAATTGAGCCAATGTTACTAACCAGTTCCCGATATGCCTCTACAGCCTCTGTTGGAACCTCCGTGGTAGGGGCTAAAATATAATACGCATTTTCTAAAATTAATGGGTTTGCGTTAGTAAAACCTGTTTTTTCACTTCCTGCCATAGGATGTCCACCGATGAATTGCGCTTCCAGACCAAGCTCTTTTATTTTTGTATCAATCGGCGATTTTACACTTCCGACATCGGTCAGAATCGTATGAGAAGCGAGAAAAGGTTTTAACTTCACCAGATTTTCGTTGTTTGTAGAAACCGGCGCACATAGGAAAATCATGTCGCATTTGTAAAAGGTTTCATTGATTTCTGTAGAGATTTCATTTATAACCCCATCTTTTACTGCACCTACAAATTTCTCAGGATGAGGACCATAAGCTATAATATAAGAGTCTGGAGATACCTTGCGGATAGCCTTTGCGATAGAGCCACCGATAAGTCCAAGACCGATAAAACCGAATGTTTTAAATTCCATAAGCTACTCCTGTCGTATAATCATTTATAAACAACAGTATCGCACTTTAAAGTGTTAAAGTCAATATCAAATCTCATGTTTTAAGTTGTAAAGTCAATATCACCTTTCAGATATTGGATTAACAGCAAAATCCATGCAAACATTATTGTAACCCTCCTTTCTGTGTAAATAAGGCATTTCATAAGAATAATTCATATATTATAGTATATGCACAATGCTTGATTATATATAAAAAGATAGCAGAAAATTGTTGAAAGTGCATAATAATTACGTATAATTTTGTAAAAAATGCGACTGACAAATTGAATAAACAAACTTGAATATACAGACAACTTATAGTAGAATTTATGTAAAGCTTAAAAAACAGGGGGATAAGTCTATGAATATTTACACAACTGATAAAATAAGAAACGTTGTATTACTCGGACACGGTGGCTCAGGAAAAACGAGTCTTGTGGAGTCCATGGCTTATCTGGCAGGTATTACCTCACGTATGGGGAAGGTAGAGGACGGCAATACTGTCAGTGATTTCGGTAAGGAAGAGCAGAAGAGAGGTATTTCAATCAGTACTTCTGTAGTACCGATTGAATGGGAAGGTACAAAGATTAATATTATTGATACGCCTGGTTATTTTGACTTCATTGGTGAAGTTGAGGAAGGTATTAGTGCAGCGGATGCGGCGATTATTGTTGTATCCGGTAAGGCTGGTGTAGAAGCTGGAACAGAGCGTGCATGGGAGCTTTGTGAGAAGTATAAGCTGCCGAGAATGATTTATGTTACAGGTATGGATGCAGACAATGCTTCCTTTAAGAATGTAGTTGAGAAACTAACAGAAATGTATGGTAAGAAGATTGCGCCATTCCATTTTCCAATTCGTGAAAATGAGAAGTTTGTTGGTTATGTGAATGTAATTAGTGAGACAGCAAATCGCTGGCAGGGCAAGGAAGTAGTGGATTGTGAGATTCCTGATTACAGTATGGAGAATCTTTCTATTTACAAGGATACTCTGATGGAAGCTGTTGCAGAGACAAGTGAAGAGTTCATGGATCGTTATTTCAGTGGTGAGACCTTCACAGAAAATGAGATACGTGCAGCATTAAGAGCAAATATTAATGATGGTTCTATCGTTCCGATTAGTATGGGTTCTAATCCTCTTTGTCAGGGTACATATACTTTACTGGATGACATTGTAAAGTATTTACCAAGTCCTGAGAATAAGCAGATTGCAGGCTTCAATATGAAGACAAATGAAGTATTTGAAGCAAATTATGACTTCTCTAAGGTAAAATCGGCATATGTATTCAAGACAATTGTAGATCCATTCATCGGAAAATATTCGTTGATTAAGGTATGCTCTGGTGTATTTAAGTCAGATGATGTGATTTATAACAAGGATAAGGATGTAGAAGAAAAGGTTAGTAAGCTCTATGTATTACAGGGCAGCAAGCCTATTGAAGTTTCTGAGCTTCATGCAGGTGATATTGGTGCCATTGCAAAGCTGACTGCAGCAAGAACAGGTAATACCCTTTCTACCAAGGCAAATATTATTGAATATGGTAAGTTTGAGCTTTCTAAGCCTTATACAGCAATGCGCTATAAGGTTCCGAATAAGAACGATATTGATAAGGTAGCGCAGGCATTGCAGAAGCTGACACATGAAGATCAGACCTTAAAGGTTGTAAATGATACAGAAAACAGACAGTCATTATTATATGGTATTGGTGACCAGCAGCTTGAAATTATTCAGAGCAGACTGTTGAATGAATATAAGTGTCAGATTGAATTAAGCAAGCCAAAGATTGCATTCAGAGAGGCAATTAAGAAGAAATCAGATGTAGAATACAAGTATAAGAAACAGTCGGGTGGACACGGTCAGTATGGTCATGTTAAGATGCGCTTTGAATCATCCGGTGACAATGAGACTCCATTTGTATTCGAGCAGGAAGTAGTTGGTGGTGCAGTTCCCAAGAACTTCTTCCCGGCTGTTGAAAAGGGATTACAGGAATCTGTAATAAAGGGACCTCTTGCAGCATATCCGGTAGTAGGTATTAAGGCTGTATTATATGATGGTTCTTATCATCCTGTAGATTCTTCGGAAATGGCATTCAAGATGGCAACCATTCAGGCTTTCAAGAAGGGCG
>JAFSGY010000067.1 GCA_017440575.1 Lachnospiraceae bacterium
AAGAATGGTTCCATTACCTCCGTTCAGGCGGTATATGTTCCTGCGGACGACTTAACAGACCCGGCTCCTGCAACAACCTTTGCACACTTGGATGCAACAACCGTTTTATCACGTTCTATCGTAGAGCTTGGTATTTATCCTGCGGTTGATCCTTTAGAGTCTACATCAAGAATCCTTGATCCACGTATCGTAGGACAGGAGCACTATGAGGTAGCCAGAGGTGTACAGCAGATTCTTCAGAAATATAAGGAATTACAGGATATTATCGCAATCCTTGGTATGGATGAGCTTTCCGATGATGACAAGCTTGTCGTAAACCGAGCAAGAAAGATTCAGAGATTCCTGTCACAGCCATTCCACGTTGCAGAGCAGTTTACCGGTGTAGATGGTAAGTATGTACCAATCTCAGAGACGATTCGTGGTTTCAAAGAGATTATGGAAGGTAAGCATGATGACATTCCGGAAGGTTACTTCTTAAATGCCGGTACGATTGATGATGTTATAGCACGTTATCAGAAGAAATAAGGAGCGGTGCATATGGCAGAGAAGTTTAAACTGACGATTGTGACACCGGATCGCGAATTCTTCAACGAAGACGTGGAGATGGTGGAATTCAATACAACCGAGGGCGAAATCGGTATCTACAAGGGACATATTCCGCTTACGGTTATCGTGAAGCCGGGCATTTTGACTATTACACAGGGTGAAACGGTAAAGAATGCGGCGCTTCATGCCGGATTCGTACAGATTCTGCCGGAGGAAGTAACCATCCTTGCAGAGATTATCGAATGGCCGGGTGAAATTGATGAAGAAAGAGCCAAGGCGGCAAGAGAGAGAGCAGAGAGTAGATTAAGTGGCGGTGGCGACATTGATGTTGTTCGTGCAGAAGCAGCATTGATGCGAGCGATTGCCAGAATTAACGCTGCGCAACTGAGATAAGAGAAAAGAAGGCTCTGATAGGATAATCAGGGCCTTTTTCAGTTTATGTATGTAAATCAGGGGGTGTTTCTATGAAAAAGAGGAAATCAAGTATAGGCCGGAAAATGGTATTGATATTGGGCATTTTGGGATTTATTACGTTAATGATGTGTGTATTAAATCTGATGGCTTATGATGTTTTGGATGGGTATAATCAATCCTTGGTAGAATGTATTGAGGAATATGAGAAGTTGACGGATGGTGTAGCCGGAACAGATGAAATTGTTGCAGAAATGGATTATGCATTGCAGAAAATTGAGACTAAGATTAGTGGTACATATATATTTGATATTATTCTAGTAATATTATCAATGGTTGTTACGGTGATAGCTGTTTTTGTTTCCAGAAGTATAATTGTGTCACCGATTAAGAAGGTAAGTGGAGAATTAGAGGAGATTGTGGATGGTATCCAGCATGACAACGGAGACCTGACAGTCAGGATTAAGATAAAGAGTAACGACGAAATTGGGCAAATGGCAGATGGAATCAATGCCTTTTTGGAAGTACTTCAGTCATATATGGTGAAAATGAGAGAGGATTCGGATGTGCTGATGTCATCGATTGAAACGATTACAAAGGAAGCAGATGAATCCAATAAAAATATAACAAATGTATCATCTTCTACCGAAGAGCTTGCGGCAAGTATGGAAGAGGTATCAGCGACCATTCAGCAGATTGTAAACGGAAGTTCGCAGGTTGTGGATAAGGTACAGGGAATGAGTGACAGTGCTGACCAGGGTGTTACGATGGTAACGGATATTAAGAAGCGTGCTGGCACGATGCGACAGGAAACTATGGTAAGCAAGCAGTCTGCAACAGATACGTTCCGAAATATAGGAGAAGTGCTTTCGGTTTCTGTAGAGGAAAGTCGTAGCGTAGGACAGATTCAGAACCTTACGGATGATATTTTAAGCATTGCAAGTCAGACCAATCTTCTTGCCTTGAATGCTTCTATTGAGGCGGCAAGAGCTGGTGAAGCCGGAAAAGGCTTTGCGGTAGTGGCGGATGAGATTCGAGTGCTTGCTGAGAATAGTAGTAATACAGCCAATCGCATTCAGGAAATTAGTAATGTAGTGGTTACTGCAGTGGAGCAGTTATCGGATAATGCCAAGAAGATGCTGGAATATGTAGACAAGAATGTTATGAAGGACTATGATGCCTTTGTGGGAATAGCCAATCAGTATCAGCAGGATGCAGAGAAGATGGAAGAAATCTTTACGGAGTTTGCAGTGCAGGCAACAGGTATGGCAGAATCTATGAAATCCATGGATGCGAATATGACCAATATGGCATCTACTATTGATGAGAGCACAATAGCTGTCAGCACGGTAGCGGAGGATGCTTCTAATCTAGTAGGAGCTATGATGGAGATTCAGAAGGAAATTGAGAATAACAAACAGATATCAGAGGATATGGATGCGCAGGTAAAACGCTTCCGCAAACTGCACCAAGAGTAAGGAAAATGCATATAATAACCATAAAAAAGGAATATGAAATATGGATTATTATAGACCATTTCCAAATTATCCGGGCTATCAGCCATATAGAAACTGGGATCAGATTAGTGAAGACCGTGTGATGGAGGATTTAGAGTATTTACAGCAGATGTATCCTACATATGCCAAGCGGTATCAGGTGAGGGTAAGAGAGATTCTTGATAGAATGGATTACGAAGGAAGTATGATTTATGACCAGTATCCTGATAAATGGCAGTTAGACCGGTTGGTACGTAGTATCATTACGATTCTCAAAAAGGAAGAAAGAGACATAAATCCACCACAGCAGGGTGAAACAGAGGATACGAAATGGATGTGGATTCAGGAATTGGTTACGGTTTTATTGTACTATGAAATATTGACACGACGTCAAAGAAAACATAATAGAAGATTTTTTTAAATCTTAAAATTTAGGCAATCCCCTTGTGTGAGTGTGCACAAGGGGATTTCTGTGTTATAATACAGAAGATGAAAAGGCGATAAGGAGTTATTATGGAAGAGATAAAGAAGTTAATTCGGGAATATATAGATAAAGAAGAAATAATTCAGTCAGTCATTGCAAGTAATCCTATAAACCGGGATAAAATAAGCAAGGTGAAGTTACGTCCTATTATGATAAAGGAACAGATTTCCTATCAGGCAGAAAGTTTTATAGGAACCAAGGCTTATCATAAAAATCTAGCGCCGACAGAACTGTCAGAATATATTGGGCGTCTTATGAGTGAGGATTTTAAGCAGCTGGAATTAGATTCCGAGACAGAGAAAGTAGTAGTGCTTGTAAGTAAAAAGGGTAAGGTAACGATAAATAGAAAGAAAAAGCAACAGACAAAAAAGCTTACGTCTGAGGAGATGAGCCATAATAAAAAGAAACAGTATGTGTTGCCAAAGGATATCCCCGTGCCATTTCTGGTTGATTTAGGAGTGCAGACACAGGAAGGAAAGATTGTGAATGCAAGATATGATAAGTTTCGTCAGATAAACCGATATCTGGAGTTTGTACGTGATATTCTGCCAAGCCTTCCTAAGGATAGAACGCTTACGATTATTGATTTTGGCTGTGGAAAGTCCTATCTTACCTTTGCTTTGTATTATTATCTAAAGGTAGTGAATCAATATGACATTCGTGTCATTGGACTTGACTTAAAGGAGGATGTAATTGCAAAGTGCAATGAATTAAGCAAAAAGTACGGCTATGATGGGCTTACCTTCCATGTAGGCGATATCAGTACCTATGAGGGTGTGGATGAGGTTGATATGGTGGTAACACTTCATGCCTGTGATACGGCTACAGATTATGCCTTGGAGAAGGCTGTTCGTTGGAATGCAAGTGTGATTCTTTCCGTTCCATGCTGTCAGCATGAGGTCAATAAGCAGATAGCCTGTAAGGAGCTGGAGCCTGTGTTAAAATACGGACTGATTAAGGAGAGAATGTCAGCGTTGATTACGGATGCATTACGTGCAAATTTATTAGAAGAGCAGGGGTATGAGACGCAGATTTTAGAGTTTATTGATATGGAGCATACGCCGAAGAATATTCTGATACGTGCCGTGAAAAAGCAAAGTATGCGTTATCAAAATAAGAAGCAGACAAGCGTGGAGCAGTTGGAAGCCTTTTTGCAGGTAAAACCTACCTTGGAGAAGCTCCTTCACTTGTAAGCAGCGATAAGGGATGGGAGTAAAGAAAAGAGAAAATGAAGAAAGTTATAATGAAAATAGCTGTCTGTATGATTGTGTTTTTATGCACTCTTTTTATCAGCAGCAGTCTGTATAATCAGGGAAATGCTGATATGACAGCAACGATGGAGCAGGCTTCGCTTCCAATTGTGCATATCACAAATGGAGAAATGTCCTTTAATACGTTATACGGTTATCGGCAGGAAATGGATGGAAGACTTTTGAGGGACACGATTACACCATTGCAAACAGGAAGACGGTTGTCATTTATCATAGATAAATATGACAATGAGATAAAGAGTCTGTCCTTTGAGGTAAGAAGCATTGATGGTTCCCGTCTGGTGGAGAGTACACAGATAACCAATTATAAAGAGGAAACGGATGTTATCAGGGCAACGGTAAATATAAAGGATTTAATTGAAAAAGAACAGGAGTATAATTGGATTCTTAGACTGGAAACGCCAACAGAATCCATAAGATATTATACAAGAATTATTGATGCGGATGAATACTATGCGGTGGAAAAGTTAGCGTATGTGAAGGATTTTCATGAGAAAACCTTTGATAAAGAGAAGGCAAAAGAATTAGTATCTTATTTGGAGTCTAATTCTAAGGGAGATAATACAACATTAAGTAAAGTAGATATTCATTGCAGCTTAAGTCAGGTGACATGGGGAAATCTGCAGATAACCAAGCTAACAGAGCCGGATATTAATATACAAGAGATTGAAAAACAGACTGCATCCATTCGTGTGAACTATATTGTGCAATCGGTAAAGGGCAAGAATAAGTATTGTTATAATGTCAGTGAATATTATCGAATTCGTTATACGATAGACAGAGTGTATCTGCTTGACTTTGAGAGAACGATGAATCAGATTTTTGATACGACGGCAGATGTTTATGCCAGCAATAAGATTATGCTGGGAATCCGAGATACGGATGTACAGATGATGGAAAGTGACGGTGGAAGTAACCTTGCTTTTGTAAATGAGGATCAGCTATTCTGTTATCATGCAGCAGATAAGAAGTTTGCATATCTTTTCAGCTTTTATGATGACATGGATGTCAGAACCTATCATAATCAGCATGATATCAAGATTCTGAGTGTGGATGAAACAGGAAACGTAACATTCATGGTCTATGGATATATGAACCGAGGACGTCAGGAGGGTAGAGTCGGAATACAGATATATGAATATAATGGAATGCTTAATACCATTGAGGAGCGTATTTTTATTCCTTATACAAAGTCGTTTGCGGCGCTTAAGGCAGATGTAGATCAGCTTTCTTATATTAATAAAAATGGTATTGTTTATCTATATCTGGATGGTTCGATTTTAGCAGTTCACATTGGAGAGCAGAGCTATAGTGAGGTAGCATCCAAGCTACAGGAAGGCAGCTTTCAGGTATCCGCCAGTGATGAGATGCTAGTATGGCAGAATGCAAGTCAGGCATATGATTGTACGAAGCTGATTTTGATGAATCTGAATACCGGTGTTCGTAAGGAAATTAGTGTTAAGGGAGATAAGCGCCTATTGCCGTTGGGATTCATAGGAGAAGACTTAATCTATGGAGTGGCGCATTATGCAGATATTAGGGAGGATTATACAGGTTCTATTACGTTCCCTATGTATGCTGTATACATTCAGAACGAGGATGGAGATATCCTGAAAAACTATGAACAGTCGGGAGCATATGTAATAGGAAGCTCGATTACGGATAATCTGATTACACTCAAACGAGTAGAAAAGGATGAGAGTGGGGAGGATTATCAGGAAATTATGGATGACCAGATTGTAAACAATGTGATTGAAGAGAGTGGTTATAATTCCTCTGAAGTGGTAGCAACACAGGATTATGAGAAAATCGTACAGCTTGTTTTAAAGGGGGCGATCGAACCAAAGAATCTGAAGCTTACAGAACCAAAGGAGGTTATTTTTGAAGGTTCCAGAGACTTGGAGATACAGGTAGAGAACCCAATAGAGCGTTTTTATGTATATGGCAAGGACGGGATTATGGGAACC
This sequence comes from Lachnospiraceae bacterium, assembly GCA_017440575.1. Taxonomy (GTDB): domain Bacteria; phylum Bacillota; class Clostridia; order Lachnospirales; family Lachnospiraceae; genus COE1. Next base: position 6,176 of record JAFSGY010000067.1, read on the forward strand.
TTTACTCATCCATCGGATGCAGTCAACCTGGCATATGAAAAGATAGGAACTGTGATTAATGAGGATGGCGAATACATCTGGAAGAGAAGTGGACGGAGCATTCGAAATCAGATTATGGCAATTAAGGGCAGTCTTATAGAGGAAGGTACTTCGGCGCTTGCAGTATGCTTAGAGACGATATTGTCTTATGAGGGCGTATCCAGAAATGTGCAGAATATGCTGAACCGCAGAATGACAGTTACTGAGATTCTCGAAGAGAATCTAGTCGATGCACAGATTTTGGAGCTTAGCGGTGTGTGCCTTGATGCTGTATTGTACTATGTGAATCAGGATATTCCGGTTCTGATAACCTTGGAAGAGGATGACGCTATGCTGATTATTGGATTCAATGAACTAAATGTTGTGGTTATGAATCCAAATAATGGGAATGTTTACAAGATAGGAATGAAAGATGCAACACAATTGTTTGAAGAACACGGCAATCTATTTGTTACTTATTTAATAAGAGAAGGGTAAAAAAACTATCAACTATTATGTATACTAAGTGTTGATGGAATTTTCAGTTAATGATATACTTGTTATACCTTATGGGATATGGCTATGCATATTTCTGAAATAATAACAAGTGAAAACATGGAGGGAATTCTAATGAAGAAAAGATGGAGCTTATGGCTTGCACTGACAATGATGCTTGTCTTTATGCTACAGGGAACTGTTTTGGCAGCAGGACAGACTGTGACAATTAGTTATTGTATGATTCAGGGCAAGGATATTGCAGTGATTGCAGCAGGACCTGTTGCACCAAGTGATACAGGATTATACTATTTATTTGAATTGAAGCCATATGAAGCTGGTATTGGAGCAAGAGTTGACTTCTGTGCATCCGCTCCGGCAGCAGAGGCAGTACAGTTTACAACACCTTTGAATTTTAATACAGCGACTTCAAAGCTGTATTCCAGATTCGTCGTAGCAGCATATCAGGGTGGTATATTTGTACCGGTAAGTAATGAGATGTATATTACCAATCCGGAAGCAGTAGCTTCTAAGACAACTGGCTATCCGGTAAGATCCAAGAAAGGACTGACTGCAGATTGGCAGTATTCTTCTGATTTAAGTGCTCTTGGTGCAGGCTATGCATCATATGAGCTGGATATCAGCAGATTCTTTACAGGCGGTGGAGTTAACTATAGTTATAATGGCAAGAATTATAGCTTTAATGGTGGCGTTGTTGCAGAGTATGATGCAGTATGTCAGCTTTTTGCAAAGGAAGGCGTTAATGTTGTTATGGTAATCAAGAATTCCTTTAATGCAGCTACAGCTGATTTAGTACCACCTCTAGCACGTATTCCTGGTAAAAATTGTTATGCTATGAATGTGTCAGAGCAGGCAGCAAGTGAAAAGATTGCAGCATTAATGTCTTTCCTTGCAAACCGTTATTCCGGTTCTAAGGGAACGATTCATACATGGATTATTGGTAATGAGATTAATAACAATTCTCCTTGGCATTTTGCAGGAGATATGGGTGTAGAGCAGTTTACAGCATATTATGCAAAGGAGTTCCGCCTTTGCTATAATGCAATTAAGAGCCAGAATGCAGGCGCAAGAGTATTCTTAAATATTGACCAGAGATGGACACATACAGATTCTAATCCTCATGCGTATGCAGGAAGAACGGTATTAGATACCTTTGCAGCAAATATTAAGGCAACTGGAGACATTGATTGGGGATTATCCATTCATCCACATCCGGTTCCATTGTTTAACTGTCAGTTTTGGAATTTGCCACCTGCTTATGCAGCAATGAAGTTGGTTACCCATGCGGATAACTCTAAGATGGTATGTCCGTCTAACATAGATGTCATTACGAATCATATGATTCAGCCAGAGCTGTTGAAGGCAGATGGAAGTCATCGTCATATTCTGATTTCAGAGATGGGCTTTACTTCGCAGAATCCACAGATTGCAACAGACCAGAACATGCAGGCAGCAGCAATGCAGTACGCATATAAGCTGACCGCATCTAATCCATTTATTGAAGGTGTTATTATTCATAGACAGCTTGATCACATATCAGAAGTTGTAAACGATGGTATGGCAGTAGGTATCAGAGATGTAAATGGTACTCCTAAGGTAGCATTTAATGTATTCAAATATATGGATACTGATAATGCGGCATATGCGAACTTTGCGCTTCCATATATTGGAGCAACCAGCTGGGCAGACCTTGGACTACAGTAAAATAAATGATAATACAGACAGAGTCGGAAAATTTTCCGACTCTGTTTTAGGATATGTGACAACACAATAATGTGTTAGGCACAAGAATTGTATTCTTCTTGTAATTATTTAGTAAAAATGGTATAATCTGAATACAAATGTCTAATATTTTTAGATAAAAAAGAAAAAATTTGGGAGGTTTGAATGAAGAAAAAACTTAGCTTATGGGGTGCGGTATGTCTGATGCTGGTTTGCTTGATGCAGATGACAGTTATGGCTGCCGGAAATGTTACAATCAATCAGTGTATTATCAGTGGTGGCAATCAGGTTACCGTAGTAGCAACTACTGTATCAAATGTGGCAAGTGATGATAATAATTATTATTTATTTGCTCTACAGCCATATGAGACAGCAATTGGCGCAAGAACCAATTATTGTGCTGTTGCAGCAAAGGCTGGCGTAGTAACCATGTCGACCACGTTAGATTTAAATACAGCAGCATCTAAGCTGTATAGTAAGTTTGTAATCGCAGTTAAGTCCGGCGGTGTATATACTCCTGTCAGTCAGGAATTCTATATTACCAATCCGGAAGCAGTAGCAACCAAGACAGCGGTAAATCCTGTACCGAAGTCTATTAAGGGTATTACAGCAGATAACGCAGCGATTCTTGATCTTGCAAACTTAGGTGTACAGCACGCAAGCTATGAGCTGGCTGTAAACAGATTCTTTGAGCCGTCAGCTGCGTATATTACTTATGCATACAATGGAAAAGCATATAATTTCAGCCAGACAGTTGTAGCAGAGTATGATATGATTATGACTCTTTTTGCAATGCAGGGTGTAGAGGTTACCATGAATGTTGTAAATTACTACAATCCGGCAACAGCATTAACTGTTAAGCCTACCGGACGAGTAGCTGGTTACAGACATTATGCTTTTAATACGGACGAGCAGGCAGGAGCCGAGGCTTTGCAGGCATTAATGGTATTCTTAACAGAAAGATACAGCAATTTCGCAACAGGACTTGTTACTAATTGGATTATCGGTAACGAGGTAAATAATAACAATCCTTGGTATTTTGCTGGTAACTATGATGTAAATGGCTTTACCTATGAATATGAAAAAGCATTCCGTATGTTCTATACAGCAATTAAGAGTACGAATGCCAATGCGAGAGTACTTACCTGTATCGACCAGAGATGGACATGGGAAGACGGAACCAGAAATCAGTATGGTGCTAAGAAGTTCATTGATGCATTTAACATTGATATTATTTCTCATGGTAATATTGACTGGGGTGTTGCATGGCATCCTCATCCAGTTCCTTTAACAGCTGCAAAGTTCTGGGATATGCCAGCAGCATATAAGAGATTGAATCTGATCGACCATACAGCTAACACAAGAATGATTAATCCGATGAATATGGAAGTATTTACGAATTATATGTGTCAGCCAGCATACCTTAGCCCAACAGGACAGGTTCGTTATATTATGATTTCAGAGATTCTGTTCAACGCTATGAGTTCGAATGAAGCAACTCAGGCAGCATCCTTTGCATATGCATACAAGCTTGCAGAGAGAAATCCACATATTAAGGCTTTTGTTGTACATCGTATGGTAGATTCACCTTATGAGAAGGCAAGTGATAAGATTGCATGTGGTCTGTACAATTGTGATGCAAATGGCTGGGCAACCACACCAAAGCAGATTTACAATGTATTCAAGTATATTGATACACCACAGTCTGCAGCGTATACACAGTTTGCACTGCCAATTATCGGAGCAGGAAGCTGGGCACAGCTTGGATGTAACTAAAGTATATTTGACAGGACAGGGATTTTGATCCTGTCCTGTTTTTTCGATTAAAGGGAGAAAAGAGAGAGCATGACCGTAGAAGAAATCTTTTTTATATTGGGGATTGAAAAAACAAAGGATGAAAAACAGATTAAGGATGCATATCGTAGCAAGCTTATGATAACAAATCCAGAGGATGATCCGGAGGGGTTTAAGAAACTGAGAGCTGCTTATGAAGAAGCCTGCTTGTATGTAAGAAGCTCCGAAGAGGAGGAAGAATCACAGAAGGATGAAACGCCTTCCGGTATATGGGTAGAGAGAGCACAAAAGTTATACGCAACCCTTTCAGGCCGCTGTAATGCGGAAGAGTGGAAGGCATTGTTTGAAGAGGACATTTTTATTTCTTTAGATGGAAATGAAGAATGTCGTAGAAAATTGTTGATTTTTATGATGAATCATTTTCAGTTTCCGGATTCTGTGTGGAAGCTGATAGAGGAAAATTTAAATATTGCAAAGGACAGCGCGAAGCTTAAAGAAGAATTTCCCGCTGATTACATAGATTTTTTAGTGCGAAGAGGTATGACAAGTGAAGCAATTGACTTTTCTCTTTTTGAAGGGGAAGAGGAGGCAGACTATGATGCCTATATCCGTTGTTATAATGCATGCTGGGATGCATTACAGGAGAAAAATGCAGGAAAAATAGAAGAACTGATGGCTCAGGCTGATACAACAGGAATTCGACATCCATATATGGAGATTGTCAGAGCCGGAATGTATCGGGTTCAGGAAGATAAGGCTAAGGCGCAGGAGATTTTGGAAGGGCTTCTTAGCAAGTATCCGGAGGAAAGCACTGTTTTATATCAGCTTGCGGAATTCTATTGGGCAGAAGAGCAACATGATAAGGCAGCAGAGTGTTATTTGAAGCTGAAAGCTCAGGATGATATTCACTATATGGCGAATTATCGTCTGGCTTTTTGGTATGTGGAGAAGGAAGAATATCAGAAGGCAAAGGAGTGTACACGCACGGTCATTCGAAGAGGACAGGATGAAGCGATTATAGAGCTGCGTCTAAAAATTAATCAGGCGCTTAAGGGAGAATATCTGCAAAAGTGGCAGGAGGAGAAGGATGCGGAAGCAGCCATGGAGCTGGTATGGGGATTTCTACAAGAGGATAAGTTCTATGCAGCCATTAAGCTTGCAGAGCAAATCAAAGAATACATTCCGGCAGAAAAGTTGGGCGATTATTATGGATTGATTGCGAGAATCTATATGGGACGCGCCGAGCATGATCATGCAGTAGAAGCGGCTGAAAAATGGTTGCAGGAGCTGCAGCGTGAAGAGGGCTCGTTAGGTGATGATGAGAATCTGCAAAAGGAACATGACAGAAATGTCGGAATTGCACATAGAATCAAGCTGTCTTCTTATCATATGATGGGACGAGGCTTTAAGAAATATTATGATGAT
>JAFSGY010000068.1 GCA_017440575.1 Lachnospiraceae bacterium
AGGCGGAAGGAACCTTTGGAATTATAAAAAATGACCGTTGGTATAAAAGAATCGTGAGAAGAGGGATCCGTTCTGTGAAAATGGAACTTTTTCTGGTTTCTATTGGTCATAATTTATATAAATATCATAATAAAAGAATACATCTCCAGAAAGCAGCTTCATAAAAAGATATGCTGATTTATGGGGAAAGGGGACTTATACACTTTTTTTAGGCTCTACAGAATAGAATGACGAAAAAAGGAGCGTGAAAAAATGATTTCTCATTTTTTCACAGCTCCTTTCTATATTATCTGTTCCTATAATGAGTATCTAATTAATACCCCATTGTAGCCATCATAGCAGCCATTGATGCACCAAATATAGCAATAATAATAACGCTTAATACAATAGAAATTAACATCCATACAAGATAGGCCTTGAAGAAATTTGACTTACTCTTCTTACCATTTCCAAATGCGTACACAAACATCATAACGATATTTACACAAGGAATCATCATAAGCAATAAAGAAAGCATCCAGTCCCCAAAGGTTACCGGCTCTTCCAAATTCTCATTCTGATACACCTGCTGATAAGGTTGCTGTGTCTGCATGTTCTGTGGTTCTTGATTGTACATATTGTTGTTGTCCATGGTTAATATCCTCCCTCATAAATTAATCGTAATTATTCAGTACCTTCATAATTACGATGCAAAAATCCATCTTAAATTGCTTCGCAATAGGATTTTTGCACACTTGAATCATGTTTTTACGGGCTCAGCAGCAAGTGCTTCACCCTATCCTGAATAACTATAAATAATCACCATATGTCTATATTATCACAACTATTCAATATATTGCAACAAATCCCTCAAAATTGTGCTATATTTTGTCAAAACATTGTTCCTATAATATGTCATTGGTGGATTCCCTGGAAATTGTGTCAACATTCTGTAAACATAAACTGCCAAAGTTATAACAACTACGATTCCCAGTAATATATTATTCCACTTGCTATTCTCCCCTCGTACATAACGCTCAAAAAGAAAAAACGCAATCCATGCAATCCAAAATGGCGCTGCCGGATTTAGATTCATTCCTCTTGTGAACTGCCCTGTCAAAAGACAAATCACTGCTCTTGTCATTCCACACCCCGCACACGGAAAACCTGTTATGATTAAAAAGGGACAAAATGCATGAAAAACTGCTCTTACTATAATATTCAGAACACCAAAAAGAAGGATTGCTATATAATAGTTTTTGATATCCGAAACAATTCGCTTCCAAATACTTTTTATATTCATGCTCTTCCTCAATTATGACAGTTTCTGAATATCTGCAATCAGCTCATCCACATTCTCTTCCTTCGTAGCCCAACTTGTACAGAAACGTACCTTTGCAGGACCTTTTTTTAGTTCGGCTTCATTCATACTAAAGGAATATTTCTTTGCTAATGTCATTGCCATTTCATATGTAAGAATTGGGAACTGCTGATTGGTTACTGATTCATACGCAAATGGAATATTCTTCTCCTCAAATGCCTTTCTAATCTTCATGGCAAGTCTGTCTGCATGAGCAGAAACTTCCATATATAAGTCATCACGGAATAACTCCTCAAACTGAATGCCTAATAACCTGCCCTTTGCAAGCATTCCACCCTTTTGCTTGATATAATATCTGAAATCCTTCTTTAATGCAGAATTGGTAATCACAACTGCCTCGCCAAACAAAGCTCCTACCTTTGTGCCACCAATATAAAATACATCACAATACTGTGCCAGATCCTGCATAGTAATGTCATTGCCTTCTGCCATTAATCCATAGCCAAGTCTTGCCCCATCCAGGAAAAGAGGAAGTCCATATTTTCTGCACACCTCACTGATTGCACTCAGTTCTTTCTTATTATAAAGGGTTCCGTTTTCCGTTGGATTAGATATGTATACCATTCCCGGCTGAACAATATGCTCAAAGCTGTCATCATGAAGATGCTCCTCGCACAGATTCTGAATCTGCTGTGCCGTAATCTTTCCATCCTCGCTTGGCAATGCCAGAACCTTATGCCCTGTAGATTCCACCGCGCCAGTCTCATGCACATTAATATGACCGGAGTCTGCACTGATAACTCCCTGATGTGGCCTAAGTACTGCCGCAATAACCGTCATGTTTGCCTGCGTTCCCCCTACTAAAAAGTGAACATCTGCATCAGGGCTTCCACATTTTTCACGAATCAGCTCTCTTGCATGCGCACAATGCTCATCCTCTCCATAACCCTTTGTCTGTTCCATATTCGTTCTTGCAAGCGCTTCTATAATTCTTGGGTGCGCTCCTTCTGTATAATCACATTCAAATCGAATCATTTGTTTCTCCATACCTTTCTCTTTTATCATTATATTATGAAAGGCTGGTCACTGTTCACTCCGTTCAGTAACCAACCTTTCCTATCGTATCACTTTTTTCTGTTTTCTACAACATTCCTACCAAACAGTTATAAATCTTCTACAATTAATGCCTTAATGGTATCGCTTGATTCTCGGTTCCAATTCAGAAGATACATTGTATAGTTGCGATTTCTCTGGAAATTCACAGCCGCTGTCAATAATACATTTCCACCAAATCCAGGAAATCTCGCAGTCATATTTCTACTTACTGTATATACATAAAGCCCCGGCCATGCTGACTCAAAGTCTGCCACATCCTGATATCTCAGATTTGGGAAGGTAAGATACTGATTGCCAATGGTAACCGTCAACGGTCCACCGTTATAGGCAAGATTTACCGCTCTTACGCACGCCATGTTATTGCCCCTGTCGCAGCCATTGTCACTGATTACCTGAATATCAAGACCACTTTCTGTATTAATGATGGCTATTGTTATATATTCATCATCCTTGAAATCTACCTGCTTTTGTACATATATGTATCCGTTTTCCCCCATAATGGTTACTACCTGTGTTCCTCTTCCAATCTGCTCATAGGCTGTAACCTCAGAAAAATTAAGTGATTTGGAAAACATATTATCATTTAGAAATACAACAAACGGATTATATCCGCTCGCTGCATTTAAGAAACGTGCAAAGCCTGCTCTTGGATTGGTAGGACTACAAAATCTGCATGGCTCATTCGGACGCGGATAAGTAGAAATAATCGTACCGATAATAGTTGGCAATATGGTAGTATTGTTTCCTCCCATATTGCCCATATTACCGCCTTGTGGTCTTCCTGTACCCGGAAAAACAGCGCCACCCTCACCAGGATTTGGTAATGGTACTGCCGGTGTCGCTGCATTATCCTGCATCATATTATCATTCATTCCCGGATAGGCAGCTCCGCCCTCACCGGGATTTGGTAATGGTATCGATGGTCTTCCATCGTTAGAATTTCTTGAATCCATATTTCACATCTCTTCTCATATTCATATTCTATCTTAATATATTCCTATGAAAGAGATTTGGTTCCTTCTATTCCGCAAAAGGTGACAACTCAAGACGAATAAAATATCCTCTGTCATGGTCACATACCGGACATTTTTCCGGTACTTCTGTTCCTTCATAAATATAACCGCAATTCAAACAAATCCAACCCGTTTTCACGTCAGATATATGCAGCTTATTCTGCTCTAACCACTCTGCAAATTTGCCAAAGCGGTCTCCATGATACTTTTCAATCTCAGCAATCAGATGAAACGATGCCGCTACCTTAGCAAAGCCTTCCTCTTTTGCCTTTTCACCGAATCGTTTATAGACATCATCATGCTCTTCATATTCATTATGCTGCGCCATCCTAAGCAGCTTGGAAAGGTCATCCGTAATATCTACCGGATAGCCTCCATCCACATGAATAGTTTCTCCACCCAATTCTGTGAGATGCTTATAAAAAATTTCCGCATGTTCCTTTTCCTGATTGGCTGTATACAGAAAAACCTGCGCAATTGCCTGTTGCTTCTGCGCTCTTGCCTGACCTGCTGCAAAGGTGTAGCGATTTCTTGCCTGACTCTCCCCTGCAAACGCACGCATTAAATTATCTTTTGTCTCGCTGTTTCTAAATTCTACTGCCATAATGTGAACCTCCTTATAAATATGGGTGCTGTGACTTTTCCTTTAGACGCATAAATCTTCTGTCAATCTCCTGCTGCAAATCCTCAACTACTGGCTTGTATTCTTCTTTTGCCAAGTGCTTCGTTCTTCCCATCATAGTAAGCCATTCCAGAACCGGTATCTTTTTACCGTTTTTCTCCGGGTCATAGCTGAGTCTTGTCTTGCCCTGTTCCACCTCATAAAGAGGGAAATAACAGGAGTCTACGGCAGCAGCTATTACCTTTCGCTCCGTATCAGGTCTGTCATTCCAGTTTAACGGACAAGCTGACAACGCCTTCATATAGGCAACACCTGAATGCTTCGCATATTCTGCCGCCTTTGCTGCCTTTTTGATAAAATCTGTCGGATTCGACTCTGCTACCGTAGCCACATAAGGAATGTTCGTGGCCGCCATAATCTGTGGCATATCCTTATGAAAGAAGGTCTTACCATACTGTGCCTTACCTACATGAGAGGTTGAACTTCTCGCACCAATTGGAGTGGAATACGATAGCTGATAGCCGGTATTCATATATCCGCCATTATCATATTCAAAAATCAATAAACGATGTCCACGAAGTGCAGTTCCAAGCGCTGAACCCATTCCGATATCCATACCACCATCGCCACTTACCATAATAAATACAATATCTCCCTTAGGAAGCTCTCCACGTCTCTGCTTCTCATAGCACACTTCTGCGAGCCCACTTAACGTAGCTGCACCATTCTGAAACAGGTTGTGAAGATATGGCACCTTAAAGCTGGTTCTCGGATAACCTGTGGTCACAATCATGCCACATCCCGTCTGGAACAGGAAAACAACAGGGTCTTCGATTCCTCTCATCAGCAGATTTAAATTTACCGGAATACCACATCCGGGACATGCACCATGTCCTGGTGCAAGACGCTTTGGTATCTGTGTTGTTGCATTCAGATTCACACCTTGTACCTTTACCTCATTCTCTTCGGTTACTACCTGCATAATACCAAGCTTTGTCTTTTCCCCTGTAATCGGCTCAAAGAACTCTGATTTTTCCTTGTCATCCTGCGTACCAGCTGTTACACCATAATAAGCAAAGTCCGGTGTTGTCTCATTTTCCAGCATGGAAAATATAGAAATGGCATCCTCTACAAAGAAGTCTTTTCCACCCAATCCATACACAATACTCTTAATACTTGCTCTTCCCTGATATTTCTGCATAGCTGCACGAAGTTCCAACGAAAGATTACCGCCTCCGGCGCCATAGCTGTCCTGTCTGTCTGCAACCATAATCCGCTCTGCATGACTGCACAGCTTACAGATTTCTTCATCTGGAAATGGTCTTAGCATGTGTAAGGTCACAATACCTACCTTTTTCCCTTTTTCACGTAACTGGTCTACTGCCTCCATTGCCGTATCAAAGGATGAACCAAGCAAAACAAGTAAGTCCGTGGCATCCTCACAGCAATACCCTTGACATGTCGCATATGCTCTTCCCGATAACTTCTCATACTCTTCAAACAACCTCGGCAATTCTTCTCTTACCTGCTCCATTGCCAAATGAAGCTGATATCGGTTATTAATCAAATCCGGCTCATTCATATAAGAACCAACGGTAATTGGATGTTCAAAATCAAGAAATGGATATTCCTCTGTCTTTTTCCCTATAAAATCTCGGACTGTTTTATCCTCTTCAAAGCGCATACATCTGCGCTTCTGATGACTGGTAAAAAAGCCATCAAAGGCAACAACCACAGGAAGTCTCACACGTTCAGCCAAACGTAATGCCACAATATTAAAATCATATACCTCCTGTACCGAATGAGCAAAAAGAATCGGCCAGCCGGCATTCAACATATACATCAGGTCACTATGGTCACCCTTAATGGATAATGGACCAGAAACCGTTCTACACACTACATTCATAACCATCGGATATCTGGTTCCTGACTGCACCGGAAGCTGCTCAATCGCATAGAGTAAGCCATTGGCACTTGTCGCATTAAACACTCTTCCGCCACCTACCGACGCACCATAGCAGATTCCTGCTGCACTATGCTCGCCCTCTGCCGGAATCATAATTAGGTCTGTTTCTCCCTTTGCACGCATAACATCCAGATTCTCCGCTATCTGGGTAGATGGTGTAATTGGGTAATATCCCATCACATCATAACCAATCTGTTTCACGGCAATCGCCGCCATCTCATTACCGGATGCATATTCCATAACCTGTTTTTCCATTACACTTCGCCTCCTTCCACGCGCTCTAAAGTCAGATAAGATTCAGAGGTAATATAGCCATCTGCCCCGCTCTTCTCGTAATAATCCGGCTTACGCAATAGGTCCTTATTAGGCAGGAAATGTTCCTTGTGCTCACATTCTGCTTCTATCCCTCGCACTAATGCTCCTGTCGGACATACATCTACACAACGCAGACACCCTTTGCAATGATAATAGTCAAGTCCTTTATTTACCATCATTTCTCTATCCTTATAGATTCCCTTCTCAAACTGGAACACCATATCGGGACAGGTGGAATCACAAAGCGCACAGTTAATACACTTCTCTGGTCTAAAAATTGGAATATAGCCTTGTCTTGAGGCTGATAAGTCAGAAATAACACTACTGCCAAGATGAGGATTAATTCCGCCAATTGGCGCTGTCTCATATCCCCATTGTGACTCTTTTTTATCTCTTTGTTCTATCTCCTCATGACTAGAATCCGCCTCAAATTCCATTTTCTGAAGCTCTTGATACCCCCTCTGAATACCTTCTAAATTTGCCTCAAGGCTTTCAGGATATTTCTTACCCAAAGTATCCTTACAAATCTGCTGTACTGCGTCTAAGCTTCCAAAGCCACAAGCCGCTACAACAGCCCCTAGCATAACAACATTCACTCTTGCATGGGATTCCATAGCAATTCTTTGCGCTGGAATCGTACAAACTCCTGCTGCCTGTACACGTCCTTTTTCACCCGAAAAATAGTTATCCACAATTTCCTGTGCTGTTTTCTCTGTATTGAGGACAACTGTGGTCTCTGAACAACAGCCGTTCAATACTGACCTGTCCTGCAACAACGCCTCATGAAAAATACATAATAAATGTGGTTCTACAATGGGAGAATGTACTCTGATTTCTTTTTCTGCATCACAATAACGAATATATCCCTTTACAGGTGTTCCTGTTTTCTCAGAACCATAGCTTGAAAAGCTTGCACTATTTAAGCCAAGATAACGAATACCGAGCTCACCAAGCATCTTTCCACACAGATTCGCTCCTAAGCCTCCAATACTCTCCAAACGCATCTCATAATAGCCACTTTGGTTCGTTTTAGGCAATACTACCGACTTCATATTCTTTTCGTCCGCCTTTCTTATTTATAACTTCCTATCATAAAGTATAGGACAGACTTTCCATTTTTATACACAAAAACAGCCTCTTTACTCTCATAAAGAAGCTGTTTTTATGTGTCTTTTATGGGTTTATCTGAAATCTGTTTACCATTTCATTTAAAATCTCAGCCTGCTGCGCCAGCTGATCTGCCGTTGCCGCACTTTCTTGTGACATAGCTGAATTGTCCTGTGTTCCCTGAGCAATTTCTTCGATACCATATCGTATCTGTTCCATGCTCTGTACCTGACTAATCGCATTTTCTGCTGTTTGCTGTATTAATGCATTCGCACGCTCTACCGCTTCTACGGACTCTTGCAGAGAGCTTAATACTGCATTTGCTAGACCAGTACCCTTATCAATCTCTTCCATAGATAAGTGAATCAGGTCTCTTGTTGTGTTTACTGCTCTTCCTGAAGCATCTGCCAGACTGCTAATCTCACTTGCTACTACTGCAAAGCCTTTTCCTGCTTCTCCTGCTCGTGCCGCTTCTATAGATGCATTAAGCGCAAGAAGATTTGTCTGATCTGCGATTTCTTCTATTGTCTGAGTAATGCCTACTACCTGCTGCGATGTCTCATGAATCTTCTGCATAGCTGCCATCATATCAACCATCTGCTTCTGGCTGCTCTCCATCATAGTAGTAACATGACGGATTTCTTCTGCTGAAATTTCTGACTCTTTTCTTCCTTCCTCGACCTGCTCAACCACAGTTGTTGTTGTCGCTAACAGCTGCTCTACTGCTGCTGCCTGTGTGGTAGCAACCTCTGCAAGACCTTGTGCTGCCTTTGCCAGATCATCTGCACCACTGGACACCTCATTTGCACTATAGTTCATTCCCTGCATAACTTCTTTTAAAGAAGCTGATATGTTCAATAAAGCCTGCTTTACCTTTTGGAACTCACCTACATAATCATGTGTCAATTCAATATGTAGCTTACCGTCTGCCATACGAGCTAACATCTCTGAAATCTCATCTATATAATCAATGTACACCTTTAAACGATCCACTGTCTTACCAAAGGAATTACCAAGCTCTCCAATCTCGTCTTCTGTAGTAACTACAAGCTCCACATCCAAGTCTCCCTCAGCAAGCTTTTGTGCGGTCGCATTCAGCTGTAAAATAGGCTGTGTCAACTTATCTGCGGTCTTTCTAAGTCCAATCACAATCACAACAATTCCTACTGCAAATACGATTACTAACATAATAATCATACTCACTAATGCGGAATAATACTCTGACGATGGAATATTACTAAGTACCTTATATCCTGTCTCTCCTACCTTTGCAAGATATCCATACTTTGTAACACCTGCTGCCTTGTATTTCAAAAATACTTCATTACCAGACTCTACATTATCCACTACGTTTGCAGAGATATTCATGTCACCAATATATTTCTGCTGTTCAGACTCCTGCGGATGATAAATAATGGTTCCATTGGAAGACATTAAAACAACATAACCGGTTTTTCCAATCTTATAGCCTGACATAACATCTATAATCTTAGTCATACTGATATCCATACCAGCTACACCAAGCACCTTACCCTGTGTGTCATATACCGGAGACACAGAACTAAGAATCAATTGTCCTGTACTCTTATCTACGTAAGGCTCTGTAAAAATCGTTACTCCCTGCTCCATGCAATAATACCATGGTCTCTCCTCAATATGCCATCCATCACTGGACGTAAAGCCATCTGACTGCGCTAACGCATTTGCATCAAGATCCGCGATCCAAACAGCTAAAATATTGTCACTATCTGCCTTAGCGATATTTAACATGTTCTCAAATACCGTATCATAGCCCTTCGTATTCGTAAGTCCATGCTCCTCAACCGTATCTGCCAGCACCTGTCTTATCTGCGGATTTACCGCCAGCTGCTCTGTCATTCTCTTATACTGATCAAAATAATCACCCAATTGATATGACGCCGCTTTCGATTCCAAAGTCAATTCTGTTTCCTTTGCTTCCATAACAGTAGCACGTACCATGAAAATAGATACTACTGCAATAACCAGAAAGATAGCTAAAACAATACTGCTAACCTGTCCCTGAATCTGTTGTGAAATTCCTTTTCCAGAATGTTTTTTCTTCTGCACCTTTGTTTTCATATGTGGTGTTACCTCCAATCATATTTGTTGCACAATACAATTGTAACACCCCATTTTTCAAACTTCAACAGTAATACGCCTTTTTAAATACACTTTTTTAGCATTTGTCGAATATTTCAAATTTCTTTTAGTTTATATTATTTAATCCATTTCATTTTTTACTTGCTAAATAGTATATGGTGAAAAAACGCTATCGCACGGTATTCGTCCAGTTCCGATACTCTCATTTCAAGTAGTATCATATTCTTCTGCCATTCTGCCGTTTCCTGCATCTCCTGATTCTGCTGCAAATCCCAAAAGGTACGAATTCCATATGTCTTAACAAGTGAAAACTCAGCACACCATTTTGTAATATCTGAATCTTCATAATAATGAATTGCTCCAAACTTAGATGTCATTCCATCCTTACCATCAAGCAGATTATTGGCACTTGTAAAATCATTGAGTAATACTGCCATCTGCATAACTCTTCCCGGACGATTATGCTTGACAATCGAAAGTGTTCCATTTGGCTTTAGTACACGATAAAATTCTTTTATAATTTGTTCACGCTCTGAGGCATATTCTAAGACATTATGACAGAATATGAGGTCGATAGATTCGTCCGGCAGCTTTTGTAGTTCATCTAAACTGCCAATAATCTGTTCATACTCATTTTCCGTACATCTTTCATTCACACTCTCTTCTGATGGTTCGATTGCCATTACTTGATTATCTTTGGCATAGTGATTGGCTGTAATACCAAGACCACTACCAAAATCTAAAATCTTTTTTCCTTTTATTTCTCCTAGTTGCGACCATAATATTCGCTTTAAAAGCTTTTCCCATGTTCCTAATGTATCAAACATCGTTTCATCCTCCTTTACTTCCTACACACAAACATTCCGGTTGACTTGTGTATAAAGATTGCTCCCTCTTTTTCCAGCTTGTCCTGTAGCATCCTGCGGAATTCCTCACCACGCTGTGAAAGAATAAAAGGAGCATTTCCGGGATAGGAATAGACATAATCATAGATACTGTCCGCATTATCTACAATCAAGTCATTTTCATGGTCAAAACGCTCTACCTTCGAAAAGAACTTATGTAGCTGTGGCTTTGCATTCTCCAACTGAAAACCAACCGTAAAATTAATTGATGGCATTTCTATTCTGGTATCAAAAGCTGCCACCAGCTCATGCAGCTCGCGCATATGCGTATTCCCTACCGTAGAACAGAAAAAGATTCCCTTTGGTTTTAACGCCTTTGCAATTGCCTGTAAGCATGCCTCACGATTTTTCACATGATAGAGCATATGATTGGCAATAATATAATCATACCCTTCTGCTTCCAGGAAAAGCTCATTCGCATCCATCACATGATATTGTATGGTAATATTGCGTTCCTGCAACAAGTCTTCATACGCTACGAGATTCGCCCTTGTCTCCTCTAGCATTCCCTCGGAACGGTCTGTCAGAATTAAGTGAAGTCCCTGTGGTAATCTATGTATATTTCTCAACCATAATAAGCCATTTCCACACCCTATTTCTAATACCGTTGCCCCTTCTCTAAGCTCCATTTTGTCATGAACCCAGTCCATCCAGTCCTGACTGCTGGTGCTGTAATCATGGATTCTGATACGTTTTTCCAGATTCGTGGAATTCTTATACTGCTCCTGAATCTTTTCTTCATCCGTAAGCAGATTCAGTAAATGAACCAGATAGCTCCATCTATTCTCTTCTTCACTCTTTTCCATAATCTCA
>JAFSGY010000010.1 GCA_017440575.1 Lachnospiraceae bacterium
ATATGACTTGTTAGAAGCGTATTCGTTACATATTTTTATCTAAAACAAAAATGCCTCTACCAAATTCTTTCCGGCAGAGGCATCTTTAAACTATTATCAATGGCCATGTGCCCATTACTTTAACAAGCGTTGCACATCAAAAAGTAACCGACTTAAGTCGAAACCATCACCTGCTTTATTGCCTGCAATGGTTATGGCTTCAAGTATATGTGAAATATAGATTCCCTTGCGTATTTCCTTGCTTGCGTTTACGAAATCAGTGTAATTAATTCGAAGCCTAATGTCTGCTTCTTTGTTTTTCCTTGAATAGTATCTTCTTTCTTTGTACCCTTCACCTTCAAAGTATTCTGGATGCATAAGAATAGAAATAATTCCGATGCTGGTAAGAGTATCACCATAATTCTCATCCTTGAGTTCTCCAAGCAATACTGAGAACTCTTTCTGAAGATCAAACCATTTACTTGTAGCGGGTCCCTCAATCTCTGCACCTAAAAAGATCTCCATGGTACGTCCTCTCTTGATGATTGTTTCGAGATAAATACATTTTTGTATTTATCAGAAGATAATCAGTCCGCAAAGAATACTGTTACTCATCTTCGTCGTATTGTTCTTCCTCGTACTCCTCATAGCAATTCATAAGAACCTCGCAATCGCAGTATCCACCCATCTCTTCTATCTCAGCCAATACAGCCTCATGCTGCTCTTGAGGTATGTTCATGGAAAGCCACTGTTGGGTATATCTGCGGGAATGATCACATCCTGTATCCTCCAGCTTGGATTCTACATATTCAAAGAGGGATGCGACTTGTTCTAAAGTTAAAATATAGGCTGTCATATTATTTGCTCCGATACTTTTGCATGTCTTTCTTTCAATGGAATGAAAGCAAGCCGTAATATCCATCAAATCGTCCAATTCACTTGGAAGATCAGAGTAACCTTCCAAAATCGCAGAAGTATGTATTGTTTCCAAACAATAATTGCCATTTACTTCCTGGACAGTAAAATAAATACTGCTGTCATTGGGGAACCCACAAACCACGATTCTTCCCCCATAGTGATCATCTGTCAATACCAACTCAGCATTGCCGGCAGGCAGCGGTTCTGTTTCAACCAGCGTCCTGTTAATCCGGTATTTTAACCGTTGTATCAGGTGAAGGTATTTTCCGGAGCGACATGCAAACCAGAATGCAACAGAAAGTGTGATCAATTCCAATATGCCCATGACCAACATTTTCTGCCAATCAGATCGGGTGAACTGATCGAGATCTCTGGCATCAGTCATGGCTACAAGAAGGAAAATATTTACGAAAAGCATCAAGAGAGCTCCTACAGTGGCAAGCAGGCTGCTTTTGCGTTTGCTCTGGAATTGCTTGATTTCACCAATCAGAATAGAAACGGACTGACCAACATCCATCGTTATTCTGCTTCTAATGTACTCACTAATGATCTCAGCATTAATAACGCCCATGATAGAGAAGTTTCTTCCGTTTTTCAGAAGAATGTCGATACCCATATAGCCATCTACA
>JAFSGY010000069.1 GCA_017440575.1 Lachnospiraceae bacterium
ATAATGAGGGAGAAATCGAAGACCGTTTCTATAAAGAATTAGAGTTTGGTACTGGTGGATTAAGAGGTGTCATCGGTGCAGGAACAAACCGCATGAACATTTACACCGTAAGAAAGGCATCTCAGGGTCTTGCTAATTATATTATCAAGGCAAATGGACAGGATAAGGGTATTGCAATTGCATATGATTCTCGTTTCATGTCTCCTGAATTTGCTGATGAAGCAGCACTTTGTATGGCTGCAAACGGAATTAAGGCTTATGTATTTGAGTCTTTAAGACCAACACCGGAGCTTTCTTTTGCATTAAGAACATTAGGATGTATTTCCGGTATTGTTATTACAGCAAGCCACAATCCGCCAGAGTATAATGGATATAAGGTATACTGGGAGGACGGTGCACAGATTACAGCTCCTAAGGATAAGGAGATTATCGGTGAGGTGCAGGCTGTTACAGATTATCATGCTGTTAAGACAATGGATAAGCAGGCTGCTATCGAGGCAGGTCTGTATAATGTAATCGGCAAAGAAATTGATGACAAGTATATGGAAGAATTGAAGAAGCAGATTATTCATCCGGATGTTATCAAGGAAGTTGCTGATGATATTAAGATTGTATATACACCTCTTTGCGGTACTGGTAATGTGCCAGTAAGAAGAATTCTTTCTGAACTTGGATTCAAGAACGTATATGTTGTTCCTGAACAGGAGAATCCAGATCCTAAGTTTACAACCTTAGATTATCCAAATCCAGAGGATCCTAAGGCATTTACATATGCATTGAAGCTTGCTAAGGAAAAGAATGCAGACATCGTTCTTGCAACTGACCCAGATGCAGACAGACTTGGTATCTATGCATTGGATACAAAGAGTGGTGAATATATGCCATTTACAGGAAATATGTCAGGTATGCTGATTGCAGAATATATCTTAAGAGAGAGAACAGCAACAGGAACTATGCCAGCAAACCCTGCACTTGTTACTACGATTGTAACAACAAACATGACTGCTCCGATTACAGAAGCTTATGGAGTTAAGTTAATCGAGGTTCTGACAGGATTTAAGTTCATCGGAGAGCAGATTAAGTTATTCGAGCAGACTGGTTCTAATAACTATGTATTCGGTCTAGAAGAGAGCTATGGATGTCTTGCAGGTACTCATGCAAGAGATAAGGATGCGGTTGTTGCTGTTATGTGTCTGTGTGAGGTTGCTGCATGGTGCAAGAAAGAGGGCAAGACTCTTTATGACATGATGCTTGAAGTATATGAGAAGTACGGATACTACAAGGAAACACAGTATGCGATTACCTTAAAGGGAATCGATGGTTCTAAACAGATTGCTGCAATTATGGATAAGTTAAGAAACAATCCACCTAAGAATTTTGGTGATTTGGATGTAGTAAGAGTTCGTGATTATGAGAATAATAAGATTGTAGAGCTCGCAACAGGTAAGGAATACGAAACAGGCTTACCAAAATCTAACGTATTATACTTTGACTTAACCAATGACTCATGGTGCTGTGCAAGACCATCCGGAACAGAACCAAAGATTAAGTTCTACATGGGTGTTAAGGGAACAAGCATTGCAGATGCAGAGGCTAAGGTTGAGGCTCTTACAGAAGCAGTAAAGGCTAACTTAGATTAATAAAAGATTAAGAAAAATGAAATAATATTTCAGAGATTGTCCGGTAGGTGTTTGGATTATCAAATACCTAGCCGGACACTTTCTGCATATGGATAAGGATATAGATAGGGATTACGAGTATGAAAAAATTAATGGAACAGATTATGAAATTCGGAGCAGTAGGTTTTCTTTGCTTTTTTATAGACTATATTGTTGGATTTGTTGTACTTCATATTGTTTTAGCTATTGGAATGTTTGGGGCGAATAGCTTTAGCATTGGTTCTCAGATTGGCTCGGCTTTAGGATTCACAGTTTCTGTTATTGTGAATTATATTTTAAGCTTTAAATTTGTGTTTGAACGTAAAGAAGATATGAATCGTAAGGCTGAATTTGTGATTTTTATCATTTTAAGTGTTATTGGATTAGGGTTGAATCAGGTGATTATGTGGATATGTACTGTGCTAATTTATAACAATGTGGAATGGATACAGCAGCTATTGGGCTATAGTCTTGCATTTACAGCAGCAAAGGTAGTTGCAACTGCAATCGTTATGGTATATAACTTTATTACCAGAAAGATTTTTTTGGAAAAAAAGTAACGGTTTAATTTAATGGAAGAGGATAGAAAACGTGTCAATCGTACAAAATGTCAGAAAGACCATTAATTATGGCAGAAAAAACGGATATAAAGAAGCTCTATGTGCGGCTTGGGAGCGTGTAACGGCAAGATATTATGCAGATTATACCTATATAGCTCCAGAGAGAACAGAGATAATAGCCCAGAGAGAAGATGACAGTGTAAAAGGAATCAAGCTGTCTTTAGCAGTGCCGGCATTTGAAACAAAGCCGGAGTATATGCGTGCACTGATTCAGGGCTGCTTAGACCAATCTTATGAAAACTGGGAGTTAATCATTGCTGACGGCAGTGAAACAGACCTTGTGGCACAAACAGTAGTAGAGTATCAGGATGAAAGAATACGATATATACGTCTTGAAGATAATGAAGGCATTGCTGATAATACAAACCAGGCGTTATCTTATGCAGAGGGAGAGTATTGTGGACTGCTTGACCATGATGATTTATTGACTCCAGATGCTCTTTATCACATGGCAAAGGTGATAGCGGAATGTAAACAGAAAAATATAGCACCCGTTATGCTGTATTCGGATGAAGATAAATGTGATTCAGAAGGCAAGAACTTTTTTGATCCGCATTTCAAGCTGGATTTTAATCTTGACTTGATTATGACAAATAATTACATCTGTCATTTTATGATGATAAAGACAGAGGAACTGAAGAGATTACAGATACGAAAACAATATGATGGAGCGCAGGATTTTGACTTAGTGCTTCGTATTGTCAGCAGTCTGTTACTAAAGGAACGGGAAGGACAAGGGAAAAAGGTAGAGGAGCAGATTGTACATGTGCCAAGAGTGTTATATCATTGGCGTTGCCATGAGGCATCTACTGCAGAGAATCCGTTAAGTAAGATGTATGCGTATGAGGCAGGAAGAAAGGCGCTAGCAGATTTTACCAAACGTATGGGCTGGAAGGCTGATATTAGACATAATAAGCATCTTGGCTTCTACCGTATTGCATACCGTAATTGCGTGCTGCAGCATAGGGATGATCTTGCTGCCGTTGGTGGCTTTGTTGTGTCACAAGGTAAGGTCAGAAGCGGTTTGTACAAGGGACAGCCGTTGATTTATGCCGGCTATATGAATCGAATGGACTTATATCAGAATGTTACGGTATTGGATATCAGAAATCTCGCTGTGAACAAGAAATACCATGCTTTGTATGAGAAAATAACAGGGTATCATTATGTAAATACCTTTTATGAAGAAAATGAGATGTCGGAAAATACAGGGGTAAAAGAGCTTCCACAGTGGATGCAGGAATTGGATGCAGAGCAGTTGGAGAAGCTAAACAGAAGATTGAGCCGTCAGCTGCTTGCGGATGGAGGACGACTGTTGTTGGATCCGGAGAATATTCGTAAGATTTAAACAATTAAAGTATATATAGCACATAGGAAGGGCATGGATGCAAATATGGCAAAATCAACGGTAGTAATACCAAATTACAATGGAATAAAATATATTGAAGCATGCCTGGAAAGCCTGTTTATTGGAACGGATATAGACGTTGAAGTGATTATGGTAGATAATGCCTCGAAGGATGGTAGTCTTGAACTTGTAAAAGAGAAGTTCCCACAGGTTACCTTGATTGAAAATCAGGAAAATACGGGATTTGATAAGGCTGTGAATCAAGGTATTCTGGCAAGTAAAACACCGTATGTTATTTTATTGAATAACGACACAAGGGTAGAGCTTTCCTTTGTGCATGAGCTGGAAAAGGCGATAGAGCAGGATGAAAATATTTTTTCTGCTAGTGCGAAGATGATAGCACTTCATGATAAGGACAAGCTGGATGATGCAGGTGATTATTATTGTGCATTAGGATGGGCATTTGCAAGAGGAAAGGGAAAGCATCCTGATTTGTTTGATAAGAGTTGTGATGTTTTTGCTTCCTGTGCAGGAGCAGCTATTTATCGAAGAAAAGTTTTTGATGAAATAGGGCTCTTTGACGAGAATCACTTTGCCTATTTAGAGGATATTGATATTGGATATCGCGCACAGCTCTATGGATATCGGAATATCTATGCGCCAGAGGCAGTTGTTTATCATGCAGGAAGTGCGACAAGCGGATCCAGATATAATGCATTTAAGACAAAGCTTGCTTCTCAGAACAGTATTTATATTGTGTATAAGAATATGCCATTATTGCAAATCGTAATGAATTCCCCTTTTTTATTGGCTGGTTTTCTAGTTAAGACTCTTTTTTTTATGAGGAAGGGGCTTGGTAAGGAATATGTGACAGGTTTGGTGAATGGTATTAGGCTTTCGGCAAGCGAAGAAGGAAGAAGACATAAGGTTACTTTTAGGCGCAATCGCATGAAGTATTATATGAAGGTGCAATGGCAGCTTTGGTTTAATTTGGGACGAATGGTATCGCAAAAATAGGCAAAAAGCAACAAAAAAGAAAATAAAGTTGTACTTTGCTAGTAAATATTGTAAAATATACCATGATTGTGAACGGAGTGAAGAGTTATATAAGGGTGATATAGTTGATAAGAGATAATCAGAAATATTTTAATAGACTGCTGGTATTATTGGATGCAGTTGTTGTTGCTGCGTCCTATTTTGTTGCCTGGTTTCTGTGGCTTGGTGGTTCTGTTGTAGAAATGCTTCCGGGAACTGGTATTTTGGCAAAGGAAATTTATTTTTCGGTTTTGCTTGCGGTAGTACCGGGATATTTGCTGTTGTATAACATTTTTGATATGTATACGTCAAAGAGGATGGCAAAACAGAAATACGAGTTATTTAATATTATTAAGGCGAATACAATTGGTCTTCTTGCTATCATGGTTTTTCTGTATGCGGCAAAGATTCCGGATTTCTCACGAGGAATGATAGCGTTATTTTATGTCATTAATATTGTGTCAGAAGCGATTATGCGTAGAAGTGTCAGACATACCCTGCGATATTTTCGGAAAAAAGGGTATAATATGAAGCATATACTTCTTGTTGGTTATTCAAGAGCAGCAGAAAGCTATATTGATAAGATATTGGCCAATCCTGAGTGGGGGTATGAGATTTGCGGAATTTTGGATAACAGGATTCCAAGAGGAACAGCCTATAAAGGGATTAAAGTAGTAGGAGATATTGAGAATCTTACTATTATACTGGAAGAAAATAAGTTAGATGAGATTGGAATCACACTTGCTCTGGAGGATTATGATTTTCTGGAGGATATTGTAAATATATGTGAAAAGTCAGGTGTTCATACAAAGTTTATTCCTGATTATAATCGAGTCATACCAAGCAGTCCCTATCTGGAGGATTTGGGTGGGCTTGCAGTTGTTAATATACGAAGAGTACCGCTTACGAATACAGTAAATATGTTTGTGAAGCGATTGATTGATATATTGGGAGCAGTGGTGCTGATTATCGTTTTCTCACCATTTATGTTGATTGCAGCGATTGGAATTAAGCTTACCAGCAAAGGACCATTGATTTTTAAGCAGGAGAGAGTGGGGCTCCATAACAGACCTTTTAAAATGTACAAGTTTCGTACCATGGAGGTACAAAAGGAAGAGGAAGAGAAAAAGGGATGGACGAAAAAAAATGATCCGCGTGTTACAAAGATTGGAAAAATATTACGAAAGACAAGTATCGATGAGATGCCTCAGTTTTTCAATGTTTTGAAGGGAGATATGAGTCTGGTAGGACCACGACCTGAAAGACCACTTTTTGTTGAAAAATTCAGAGAAGAAATACCAAGATATATGATAAAGCATCAGGTGCGTCCTGGAATTACAGGGTGGGCACAGGTAAATGGATATCGGGGAGATACCTCGATTCGAAAGAGAATTGAATTTGATTTGTATTATATTGAGAATTGGACATTAGGGTTTGACTTAAAAATCCTTTTTCTGACCATTTTTAAGGGTTTTATCAATAAGAATGCATACTAAGGGAGAAGTGCAAAATGGAAGATAGCAGAAGTAATAATAGAACGCCTGGGGCAACAGGACAAAATAGAACACGTAAGCCTGTACAGGGGAAGCCGGCACAGGGAAACAGACCAAGAAAGGCTGCACCTAATGGAGCGAAAAGACCTGCATCAGCAGCCGGAAGACCGCCACAGGGAAAAAAGCGTCCGGTTCAGAAGGGAAGACCGCCACAGGGAGCAAAACGTCCTGTAAATAAGGAAAAAGCACCTCTGACACCGCAGCAGCTTCAGAGAAAGAAACGTAACAAGATTCTGTTATTTGTGGCAGAGATTTTCGTACTTCTCATGTTGCTTGTTGTGTTCTGGGGCGTTAATCAGGTAAGAAAGATTAATATTGTAAAGTTTGATGATGCTGAATTGGAAATCAATAAAGAAATACAGGAATCCATGGAAACAGGTGTTATGAAGGGATATCGTAACATTGCTATTTTTGGTGTGGATTCTAGAGAGAAGCAGCTTGATAAGGCAACTAGAACGGACGTTATTATGATTGCATCTATCAATCAGGATACTGGTGAGGTGAAGCTTGTTTCCTTGTATCGTGATACCTTCCTGAACCTGAGTACAGATACTTATAATAAGGCAAATCTTGCCTATGCTTATGGTGGACCAAAGCAGGCGATTGCCATGTTGAATATGAACCTTGATATGAATATCACCGATTTCGTGACGATTGGCTTTGAGGGAGTTATTAACGCCATTGATTCCATTGGTGGAGTAGAGATTAATGTGACAGAAGCAGAGATTATCCATCTGAATAACTTCCAGATTAGTATGGTAGGTAAGCAGGATGGTGTGAATGCGGCAGGAGAGCCGAATTATGTAGCAGAAGCAGGAGTAGACTATAAACCGGTTACGAAGGCGGGGCCTCAGCTTTTGAATGGTTTACAGGCAACGGCATATATGCGTATTCGTCAGGTGGGTAATGACTTTGGTCGTACTCAAAGACAGAGAACGGTAATTGAAAAAGTGGCGAAAAAGGCGTTGACTATGGATCCATCCAAATTGAGCGGTATTGCAGAAGCGGTATTCCCACAGGTTGCTACTTCCTTAGAACTGAGTGAGATTCTTGAGCTTTTAGGGGGCATTGCTAATTATTCATTTGGAGAAACTTCCGGATTCCCATTTGATGGAGAGTTCTGGACTGGTAAGCTTGGCAAGAAGGGAAGCTGTATTGTTCCGACGACTCTTGAAGAGAATGTTGTACTGCTTCATCAGTTCTTCTTTGGAGCTACAGAGGAGGATTATAAGCCGTCTGAAACAGTAAAAAATTGTAGTCAGAAGATTCAAAGTGAGACAGCAGCATATACAAAATAGTAACAAAGGGGCCGTGTTCCTACGGCTCCTTTTGTGGAGTAAAAATAAAATTAAAATGAGAGAGGTTAGCTTGATAATATGCAGCATAAGGTAGATGTCATTTTGTTAACTTATAAGCCGGGAAAGCAGGTAATGCGCCTGATAGAGTCTTTGGAAAAACAGACTTATCCGGTTCATAAGATTATCATTATGAATACAGAAGAAAAGTACTTTGAGGCGTTGTTCTACGGAACAGGGTTCTTGGAACGGTATAAGAATATTGAGGTTCGCCATGTATCAGCCAAGGAATTTGATCATGGGGCAACAAGAAACAGAGGAACAGCTTATTCCAATGCAGATATTTTTATTTGTATGACTCATGATGCTATTCCGGCAGATGAATATTTGGTTGAAAGACTGGTAGAGGCATTAGAACACAATCCGGGGGCAGCAGCAGCCTACGCAAGACAGCTTCCATTGCCGGAATGCAGAGAAATTGAGAAGTTTACCAGAAGCTTTAATTATCCTGAGGAAACAAGAGTAAAGTCAAAGGAGGATTTGGCAGAGCTTGGTATTAAAACCTACTTCTGTTCTAATGTATGTGCTGCATATAATAGAAATATATTTGATATGCTGGGCGGATTCGTGAAAAAAGCAATTTTTAATGAAGATATGATTTTTGCAGGCTGTGCGGTTCAGGCAGGATATAAAATTGTATATGCTGCAGATGCGAAGGTACTTCATTCTCATAATTACTCCTGTTGGCAGCAATTTCAGAGAAACTTTGACCTTGGCGTATCGCAGGCAGAACATCCGGAGGTGTTTGCAGGAATATCGTCCCAAAGTGAAGGAATCTCACTGGTGAAAAAGACCATCAGACATCTTGTTGACCACAAGCAAAAGAGGCTGATACCATATCTTATTGTATCAAGTGGATGTAAATATTTAGGATATCAGTTAGGAATTCACTACAAGCGTCTTTCTTATGGTATAATAATAAAATGTAGCAGTAATAAGCAGTATTGGAAGAAAAAAATTTAACGTTTTTTCGGAAGATAAAACATGTGAAAGGCATGGTTGTTGATATGGATGAGATGGAGAACCGTAAGCAATATGTAAATATGGAGCAGTATAATAATGCATACTTAGTCGGACGAAAAGTGAAATCTAAGAAGCAGCATCCTGTTTTAAGGCAGGTGTTGTTCAGATGCCTTCAGGGACTTTTATTCGGTGTATTTGCAGGCTTTGGAATCTATATGATATTAGTATTTTCGGGTGTGACCGGAAGACTTGCCAAAGTAGAGAATGTATCACAGGAACTGGAACATGTAAAAAAGGATATTCTGGTTGAAGTGGAGAGGAATCAGGTTGCCCAGGATTCTGAGCCTATCAAGATTGAGGGAACGAAGGAAGAAACCGAGATTCAACAAATGGAGACGGTTACTGCTGTCGTTTCTGATGTGACAGAGGTTGTAAAATCAGCTATGCCATGTGTTGTATCGATTACGAATTTCTATACCGCAATGGATTGGTATGGTGATGAATCAGAAGAAGAAGCAAGTGGTTCAGGCATTATTGTAGGCGAGAATGAGGATGAACTGCTTATTGTAACCAATTATCATGTTATTGAAGAAAATGATCAGCTTAGTGTGCAGTTTATCGATGATTCAGAGGTGATTGCTTACGTAAAAGGCACAGATTCCGAGCATGATCTTGCTGTGATAGCAGTTCTGCTTGTGGATATTGAGGAAGCTACAAAGCAGAGAATTGCAATTGCAACCTTAGGTAATTCTGATGCATTGCAGGTGGGAGAGCCTGCGATTGCGATTGGTAATTCTCTAGGTTATGGTCAATCTGTAACAACAGGGGTTATTAGTGCATTAAATAGAGAGATTGAGTTTGATGATAATACGACCAGCTTCTTGATTCAGACGGATGCAGCCATTAATCCGGGAAATTCCGGTGGTGCACTTCTGAATGTTAAGGGAGAGGTAATCGGCATTAATTCCAGTAAGATTGCAGATTATCTGATTGAAGGTATGGGATATGCGATTCCGATTACGACAGCAAAGCCGATTATTGAGGAATTGATGCTCCGTGAGACAAGACAGAAGGTAGCCGAGAGTGAGAAGGCGTTTCTTGGTATATCGGGAACCGATGTGACTGAAGAGGTTTCCATGACTTACAATTTGCCACTTGGTGTTTATGTGGCTGATATTGTAGCTGATACCGGAGCTGAAGCGGCAGGATTGCAGCAGGGAGATATTATTGTTGCCTTTGATGGTGAGAACATTACACATATGACACAGCTACAGGAACTGTTAGAATATTATGCTGCCGGAACGAGTGTAGAAGTAACAATTATGCGTCAGAGCGATATGGGTTATCAGGAAAAGGTAATTACTGTTACGTTAGGATACAGGACGGAATAAGATAAGCTACGTGGAGGTTTTTAAATGTCAGATCAGGATAATAAAGAAGTTGAAGAGAAGGATATAGGAGAAAAAGCGATGGAAGAGAAGGAAAATGATGATATTGAAATGATTGATATATCAGAAGACGATGAAAAGGATGAGCCTTCTAAATCCACAGAGGATGATTATGATAAGGAAAGTGAATATGAGGATGTCTGCTTTATCTGCAGAAGGCCGGAGAGTAAGGCGGGAAGAATGTTCAAGCTTCCGAATCATATTTCGGTATGTTCAGATTGTATGCATAAGACAATGGATACAGTCAGCCAGTTTGATTACCAAGGCATGCTCAATAATACAGGCGGCTTTGGAATGGATGATACAGATGGTAAAAAGAGAAGATTTCCGAATATTAGCTTTGTAAATATTGCAGATTTGCAAGGGGATGGAGGCATTCCAAACCGTCAGAAGCTGAAAAAGAAAAAAACAAAAGAAAACAAAGAGGCTGTATTTAATGTGAAAGATTTACCGGCACCACATAGAATTAAGGCTCAGTTGGATGACTATGTGGTTGGTCAGGATTATGCCAAAAAGGTGATCTCTGTTGCCGTTTATAATCATTATAAGCGTGTAGCAACTGGAACGATGGATGAGATTGAGATTGAAAAGTCTAATATTCTTCTATTAGGACCAACAGGCTGCGGTAAGACCTATATGGTAAAGACTCTTGCGAAGCTGTTAGATGTGCCTCTTGCCATTGCTGATGCGACCTCATTAACAGAGGCAGGCTATATCGGCGATGATATTGAGTCGGTTATTTCAAAGCTTCTTGCGGCAGCAGATAATGATGTAGAGCGTGCAGAACGTGGTATTGTTTTTATCGATGAGATTGATAAGATTGCGAAAAAGAAGAATACCAATTCCAGAGATGTTAGTGGGGAGTCTGTTCAGCAGGGAATGCTAAAGCTATTAGAAGGAGCTGATGTAGAGGTTCCTGTTGGAGCCAACAGCAAGAATGCTATGGTTCCTCTTACTACGGTAAATACCAGAAATATTCTGTTTATCTGTGGTGGTGCTTTCCCTGATTTGGAGGAAATCATTAAGCAGAGACTTTCCAAGCAGACGTCTATTGGTTTTAATGCGGAATTAAAGGATTCTTTGGACAAAGAGAAGAATATTTTAAAGAAGGTTAAGGTAGAGGATATCAAGAAGTTTGGTATGATTCCTGAGTTTGTAGGACGTCTGCCGATTATCTGTCCAATGGATGGATTGGATAAGGACAGCTATATTCAGATTCTTCAGGAGCCAAAGAATGCGATTTTGAAGCAATATCAGAAGCTCTTAGAGCTAGATGAGGTGAAGCTGAACTTTGATGTTAGTGCGTTAGAGGCAATTGCTGAAAAGGCAATGGAACGTGATACCGGAGCCAGAGCACTTCGTGCCATTATTGAGGAATTCATGCTTGATATTATGTATGAGATTCCAAAGGATGAAAATATCGGAGAGGTAACCATTACCGGCGATTATATCAATGGAACCGGTGGTCCTGTGATTCAGATTCGTACGGAGTCTGTTCATCCAAAGAAAATAGAAGAGAAACCAAAGGCTGAAAAAAACGAGGAAAAGCCGGAAGAACCAAAGAAACCGGATGTACAGAATTTCCTTGAGTTTTAATGAAATAATGAGAAAACAATAATAAATCCGCTCTTTAGGGTATACACTATAAAAAGCTTTTCAAGAGGAAGAGGTATTGTGTGTGACCTGTAAAGAGCGGATTTTGTCTAATGACTATGCAGATATTATTACGGATTTTGTGATTCCTGAGAGGTTCAACTATCAAATACCTGTTGACAATTGTTATCATCAGGTACTTGATGTATTAAGAATTCTATATGTAGAACGTAAAGCAATTCCAAATCTTAGTATATCCGATGCAAGCTATTACTTTATTCCAAGATGTTATGGATTGACACAGTTGGAAGGAAATGGTGTAAGTGAGCGGGAATTTAACTCGATTGCCCTGATGGAATCAGGAATTCTTGCCACACAGGGACAGCCCTTGAACCTGACTGGAAAAAATGTGACGATTGGATTCATTGATACCGGGATACAATATGAAAATGAAGTATTTCTTGACGTAGCAGGAAGAAGCAGGATTACCGCAATTTGGGATCAGACCATACAGACTGGGACGCCACCAGAAGGGTTTGAATATGGTTCTGAGTACACGAATGAGACAATTCAGCGTGCAATCGAGAGTGAGAATCCAAGGGAAATTGTGCCAAGTACGGATGAGATAGGGCATGGAACAGCGGCTGCCAGTGTGGCAGCAGGAAGTCGCATAGGAGGAGAAAACCGTTTTATTGGGGCAGCACCGGAATGTAATATTGTGATGGTGAAGCTAAAGGAAATCAAGCCGTATTTACGAGAGTATTATCTTGTTCCTGAAGGAGTACCGTGCTATTCAGAAACGGATATTATGCAGGGAGTACAGTATCTACAGAAATTTGCGATGAGCCTTTATCAGCCATTGGTTATTTATCTGGGAATTGGAACGAATTTAGGAGATCACACAGGTGCATCTCCTCTGGCTCGTTATCTGACTGCTATTTCCTTTCAAAAGAGCAGAGCTATTGTAATTGGTGGTGGCAATGAAGGAAACGCAAGAAGACATTTTCGAGGAGCAATCACGGACAGACAGGAGCAACAGGAGGTTGAGATTCGGGTAGGAGAAGGAGAAAAAGGATTTCTTATGGATTTCTGGGGGAAACAACCCTATCTTTTCTCTGCATCCATCCGTTCACCGGGAGGTGAGGTAATACAGCGGATTAATCCTAGAATCAAAGGACCACAGACGTATACCTTTGTCTTTGAAAGAACGCGGCTGACGGTGGATTATATGTTGGTAGAGCCGTGGTCGAATGCAGAGATGATACGGTTTCGTTTTGAGAATCCGACAGCAGGAATCTGGACAGTTAGGATACAGGGAGAGGGAAGCATGAATCGAGGTGTGTTTGACCTATGGCTTCCGATTACACAGTTTTTGACTGATGAAACTTATTTTTTGGAGCCGGATCCCTTTATTACGCTGACAGACCCGGCATATACTAGACGTGCCATCAGTGTGACGTCCTATAATGATGAAAATGATAGTTTGTATGTAAATGCCGGAAGGGGCTTTTCCAGAGACGAACAGATTAAGCCGGATATTGCTGCCCCTGGCGTGAATGTCAGTACCATTCTTGGGGAAAGAAATGGCTCTAGTATTGCGGCAGCTATTACGGCTGGCGGTGTGGCGCAGATACTACAATGGGCTGTTGTAGAGCAGAATGATATTCTGGTAGACTCGGAAAGTATTCGCAATTATTTAATTCGTGGAGCCACAAGAGAGGACAGTATAGAATATCCCAACCGTGAATATGGTTATGGGCTTATGAACATAGAAGGTGTTTTTCGCTTTTTAGCAGGAACATGATAAAAGTATGAATATTTTCCTTTTTTCAAGTAAAAAATATCCATAGCAAGAGTTATAAAAAATCATTGCAACAAAATATGGATTCAGCCATAGGGCTGGGGAGGAAGGGAAAATGAAAAAGAAAGTTGTTTTATTATTGATGAGTATTACCTGTTGTGCAATGCTTTCCGCATGTGGAGGAAATAATGAGGAGAATACAGACCCATTAACAGGTCAGGAGCAGACAACAGAGATTGCAACAGAGGATGTACCTATGACTGAACAGGCAGGTACGAATATGACAGATGAGTTTGATAGTCTCTTAGGACAGCCAAATGATGCAAATGGAGTGATTGACTACATTAATACGAATATCGCTAATGCAGGTGATATGGATGTAGACCGTTATCTGACAGGTTTATTAGGATATGGTGATAATATCCGTGACATCGACTTTACAAGATTAGAGGAGAGCCGTCAGCATATGCCGGAAGATATGGTTGCTTTTATGGAGCTTATGAAGCTGGAAGCAGAATCTCCATCGATGACCATGTCTGATGAAGAGAATCGTATGACAATCGGTCTGACTCTATCAGAAATGTTAGAAAGAGCGGTATTATTCGAACAGCATATCGAAAAGTATCCAAACAATGTTTCCACAGAGGCAGCTTCCAGATTATATGAAGAGATTGCAACCAATGCCATTACAGGAGGCTATGACAAGACAGCAGGTGTGCCACATTATTATCAGGGAGAAACAGAAAATGTCGTAGATCAGGAGTCTTTATCTTATTATCAGCAGTTTGCAGAAGCGAATCCTGATAGCAGATTAGGTCAGCTTGTTCAGGAGTATGTGACTTTATTACAGGAGAATCAGTTCCAGATTAATGAAGAACTGGAGAATTTCTATCGTAGCCTTCCACAGCGCTTACAGCCGGCAACAGAAGAAGGTCAGACAGAGGCAACACAGGATAATAGCGGCATGACACAGAATGGTGAAACAGGAACTCAGGGAAGCTCAGCAGGAACACAGGGTGGCTCAACAAGAACCCAGGGAGGCACAACAGGAACACAAGGTGGAAATAATGGTGCTGCAAATGATTCCTCGCTGGGGGGAAGCGTAGCCGGTACGGTAAAGGATGCCGTAGATAATGTGATGGATAGTGTAAGATAGTGGTATAAGATACTTGATTTTATAGTCCGGTACACGGTATTATCATAGGTAGTGATTCAAAACAGTCATTTTGGAGGATATCTATGAGATACACATGGTTAGGCGCACTATTGTTTATAACAGATGGAATTATCAAGCTCTTTGTGGAAAAAAAGGGAACTACAGGATTGGTAAAGCCAGTGTTAGGCGGAAAGCTTTTGCTTCGGAAGTATCATAACACAGGAGCCATGCTGGGAGCAGGAGCTGAGAATCCAAAGAGGATAGCTCTTATCTCTATCATATTCACGGCCTTTATGACAGGGGTGTATGTAGCTACTCTAGGTTACAAGGGGCAGAGAGCTCTAAAGGCAGGTCTTTCGCTTTTGCTGGGCGGTGCTTATAGCAATACCTATGACAGACTCCGCAGGAAGTACGTGGTTGATTATGTTTCCTTTGGTGTAAAGAATAAGCTTAAAAATGTGATTTTTAATATATCTGATTTTGGAATTATTCTAGGAGCAGGGCTTATGGTAATAGGAGAACTGCTAAAGGAATGATGGTAGATGATAAAACCCCGACAGTGTTTGTCGGGGTTTTTCTTGCTATTAGCTTAATATCCAAATGGGAAGAGAAAATCAAAAGGGCTCTGATAATGGTATCCGTTTTGAGGATTCTGTTCCTGTACTGGACTCTGTTGCGTACTGTTGTTATCATCTCCAAAAATATCCTTGGTGCCAAGAGTTAATGTAAAGGTTTTTTCTACATATCCTTCACTACCCTGAACCATGGCAATGATATTCACGGTTTCACCAGACTTATAGTAGGTTAATAAGGTCTTTAATTCAGCCATACTCTTAACAGTCTGCCCATCGAATTTTGTAATGATATTTCCTTTAGAAAGTCCTGCGGCTGCTGCCGGAGAATCTTCATAAATGGTATTGATGAAGATACCCATTGGCATATCATAGGTCTGTGAAATTTCGTTGGTAACATCGGTTCCACCAATACCAAGATAGCCCTGTGCTTCCTCGGCAACCACGTCTCTGGTTTCCTTAAGCATCAGTTCTTCGATAATAGACTGCACATCGGAAATAGGAATTGCATAGCCCATACCCTCTACGGAGCTGGAAGAAACCTTTACGGAGTTAATACCGATTAATTCACCATTCATATTTAACAAAGCACCGCCGGAATTTCCAGGATTAATAGCCGCATCTGTCTGAATCAATTTATTGGTAATCGGATTACCATCGTCACCGGAAACCGTAACTTCACGGTTTAAAGCGCTGATAATACCGGTTGTAACAGATTGTCCATAGCCTAATGCATTACCAATAGCAACAACATCCTGACCAAGCTGTAGGGTAGAGGAATCACCAATGGTTGCTACTTTAATCTGTGACTTCATTTCATCAGTAATTTCGTCCATGGAAACGGAGATGACCGCTAAGTCCTTATCGGATTCATAGCCTTTGAGCTTTGCACTTACAAGGGATGGTTCATCACTGTCCTCATCATAGCTGAATACCACGCTTAGCTCACTGCTGCCGGATACTACATGATAATTGGTTACGATTAATAGCTCTGAATCATTGGCACCAATGATAATGCCGGAACCACTGCTTTCGGTATCCTGCTGATAGGTACCGAACATGGTGCGTACCTCGGTTACTCCCTTATTGGTAATGGAAACAACGCTTGGAAGACAGTTGTTTGCAATGGCTGTGATATCAGCGGTTGTTGCCGAAGGAGCTGGTGTTGTGGTGGCGAGAGAGCCTGTTGTAGTGGAAAGCTGTGAGGAGGAAGCATTTGTAGCCTCTAACTGTTGCAGTTCTATTTTGGTCTGTAAGAGCTGTTGATTCGCAAAATAAGTAGGAATACTGAATGCGGTACCTGCTGCCGCACCGAAAAGTAATCCAAGACCAACAAAGCATGCTGCCTTTTTCGCAAAAGGGTGTTGTTTTTTTACTTTTTTGGGCTTAATTGACTGAGGGTCAGGCTGTATACCATATTGATAAGTAGTATTGTTGGCATTATTGCATCCAGCCGTATAATAATATTCCTGAGTCTGAGAATTTGGTGTATAGCTGCTGTGATTGCTACTGGTATTCTGTGTTTCGTTATTTTGATTTTGATTATTCTGATTGTAATCGTACATAGATAAAGTCCTTTCTTTTTGAGTTCTATTTGTATATATCATGTTAATTTTCATTTTACAAGTATAACTATAATCCCAATTTGTGTTTATTTTTTTTCTAAAATGTGTTTATTCTGTGAAAACCATAAACAAAAAATAAAAAAATGACACCTTTCTATAAAAAAGGTGCATTTTTTTGAGTTATTAGAATCTCTATAATGAACTCATCAAACGAAGTTACCAAGGTTTGAAAGAAGAAGGAGGATATTTTTTATGAAACTCAAAAAGGTAATGGCATTAACATTGGCAGGAGTTATGGCACTTTCAGCAGTAGGCTGTGGCAATACAGGCAGCGAAACAGCAGATAGCGCTGCAGCGGCTAAGACAGAGACAAAGGCTGATTCAACAACACAGGTTGCAACAGAGGCAACACCAACAGCCCAAACAGCTCCAACAGATATCAAAGCTTTAAATGATGGAAAGCTTGTAATCTGGACACTTGCAAATGACTTAATCTCATTTGGTGAGAGATTCCAGGAACAGACAGGTGTTGAGGTAGAAACCGTAGTTATTGAACCGGCAAACTACCCTACAAAAGTACAGACAGCTTTACTTGGAGGAGAAACAGAGCCAGATATTATCGTAGGTGAACCTCAGATGTTAGAGGACTTCTATGATGCAGGATTCTTCGAGGATCTGAACCAGTTTGGTGCACAGGACTATGCAGATCAGATTGTAGATTATGTATGGGATGTTGGACAGGATGCAGATGGAATTCAGAGAGCAATCTCTTATCAGATTACTCCAGCAGGCTTCTATTATAGAAGAGATATTGCAAAGGAAGTATTTGGAACAGATGACCCAACAGAGGTAGGAAAGCTTTTTGCAGATTATACAACGATTCTGGAAACAGCACAGACCTTGAAGGATGCAGGTTATAGAATTTTTGCTTCTGATGCAGAAACACAGTATTTCTCAGGTGACTCTGCTTGGGTAGTAGATGGTGTATTAAATGTAGCACAGGCAAGATATGATTACATGGATTTATGTATCGAATTATATAAGCAGGATTTAACAGCATATGCTTCACAGTGGGCTACTCCATGGTATATGGCAATGGCTGGCGAGGTACCTCTTTTAACAGCAGAGACTCAGTGGGGTACAGATGATATGAATATCTGGGATGCAGAGAGCTTCAATGCAGCAACAGAAGGATATGAGACAACACAGGTATTTGCATACGGACTTCCAGCATGGGGTGTTCTGACTATGAGAGATAACGTTGGTGAGACATCCGGTTCATGGGGTGTATGTGCAGGACCAGCTTATGGCTTTGGTGGTGGTACATATATTGGCGTTTCTTCCCAGTCAGAAAGAAAAGAAACAGCTTGGGAATTTGTTAAGTTCTGCACTTTGAATGAAGAAACAGCAAATTGGTGGATTGAGTTTTCAGAAGGTGATACCGTATCTCTGATTCCGGCACTTGAGGCACATAAGGATGATGCAAACGAAGTATACGGTGGACAGAAGCTTTATGCATTTTGGTTAGAGCAGGCTAAGGGAATTGATTACTCTAAGGTAACAAGATATGACAAGGCTATCGGCGATGCATGGGGTAATGCAATCTCAGCTATTAAGACAGGTGAGAAGACAAAAGAAGAAGCAGTTGCAGAATTCTATGATGTAGTAGAGTCTACCTATCCTGAAATTACAGTAAATCGTTAAGATACAAAACAGCTGGCAGGTTAACAGCCTGCCAGTTTTAAAAACGATAGGAAGCTTTAGAGGCTCATCATGAAGAAAGGCATGGTTATAGATATGAAAAAGAAAAAGGGAATGAAGAATTACGACAGAGCAGGTTATTTATTTGTATTACCTTTTGTTGTGGTATTTCTGATTTTTAGTGTATATCCGGTTCTTAGAACCTTATATTTAAGCTTTACAAATACAAAGATTGCCGGAATTGGTAATGCATCATGGGTATGGTTTGATAACTATGTCAGAGTTGTCACCGACAAGTTTTTCTGGCGTGCTTTATGGAATACCGTAAGAATTTGGGGTGTTAATATCGTGATGCAGCTTGGAATTGCTTTTCTGCTCATGATGGTATTTAGTGACATTAAGTATAAAATGAAAGGTCTTGGCTTTTTTAGGGTTATTTTCTATCTGCCAAACCTGATAGCAGCAACTTCAGTAGCATTTTTATTTAAGACATTATTAGACTGGCGTTATGGTACTTTTAATCAGCTTATTAGTGAGATTTATAAGCTGTTGGGTATGAGCTATAACCCAATTGACTGGTTGGGAACAGCAACTTATGCAGGTAATACGATAGCAGTTATTCAGACTTGGATGTGGTTTGGTAATTCCTTTATCATGCTCATGGCAGGTGTACAGGGAATTTCAAAAGATTACTTTGAAGCGGCAGCCATTGACGGTGCCGGAAGATGGACAGTATTTGGAAAAATCACATTACCACTTATTAAACCGATTCTCTTATATGTAGCAATTACATCCTTAATTGGTGGATTGCAGATGTTCGACTTACCATATCTGATGTCAGATAAGGCAAGTGCATCCTATAATTCGGTTCAGACTGTGGTAATGTATCTCTATAAATTTGGATTTGAAACAGGAACGACTCAGACAGGCTATGCATCGGCGATTGCATACATGATTTTCTTGATTATTCTTACAGTTTCAATTATTCAGTTGAAGTTATTTAATGGGAAGGAGAAATAAGAGGTATGAATAATATTGGATTTCACATCAAAAAGAGCATACTTTACATTTTTCTGATTGGATTAGGAGTTGTGTGTTTGGTTCCGTTTTTACTGATGATGGTAAATGCCACAAGAAGTGGTGTGGAGATTACACGTTCCTTTACGTTGATTCCAAGCTCTCACTTAAAGGAGAACTGGGATACCGTATTTGAATTCTTTGATTTGTTCCGTGGTATGTGGAACAGCTTATTGGTAGCAATTCCTGCAACCTTATTGAGCGTATATTTCTCTGCTCTTACCGCATACGGACTTGCTATGTATAAGTTCAAAGGTAACAAATTAATATTTACGATGATTCTTGTGTTTATGATGATTCCGGGACAGCTTGGATTGATTGGTTTCTACAATCTGTGTACAAAGCTTCATTTAGTTAATTCCTACATACCATTAATTATACCGGCAATCGCATCGCCGGGAACAGTATTTTTCCTGCGACAGTATGTTATGTCAGCGTTACCACCAGCATTGATTGAAGCGGCTAGAATTGATGGAGCAGGTGAATTATATTCTTTCCATAGAATTGTTCTTCCAATTATGTCTCCAGCTCTTGCGACCATGGGAATTATGGGATTCATTGGAAACTGGAATTCTTATCTGACACCAATGATTATTTTAAATAAGAATGATAAGTTTACCTTACCGGTTATGATGGCAACGATGCGTGCCTCTACCGATATTCAGTCAGAACAGGGTGCGATTTATCTTGCAGTAGCAATTTCTATTATTCCTATTTTATTGGTATTTTGCTTCTTCTCGAAGTATATTATCAGCAGTATTTCAGCAGGAAGTGTAAAGGAATAGAGGTTTGGAGAAACAATGAAATATATCGACAACAACGGAACGTTTAGAATAGAAAATCCCCAGTTAACGAGTTATTTATATTTTCCGGTTGCGAATGATGCGGGGATGAAGAGTGCGCTAACTCCACTCCTTGGTGGTGATGCTAAGACTGGACAGAATACGTTTTTGTTACAGCCGGTCAGTGCTGAGGAGTTGCATAACAATAAATCAACTAGAAATTTTTGGTGCAAGATTGCAGGTAAGGGAGTATTTTCTCTTACCGGTGCCAGTGCCGAGGAAGAAAGTAAGCAATTTTTAGATGAGCAGAACGTAAAGACAACATTGGAAGCGGGCTTTATGTGGCATAAGCTTTACCATAAGTTGCCAGTGGCAGGACTGAAAAGTGAGACTCTCTCCTTTTCCCCAATTGGAGAAGATGCAGTAGAGTTGATGGTAGTGACTTTACATAATGATTCAGACGATGCAGTAGAGGTAGAGCCTTTGGCAGCGATTCCGTTATATGGAAGAAGTGCAGATAACATCAGAGATCATAAGCATGTAACCAGTCTGCTTCATAGAATCCATACCATAGAGGAAGGCGTTGTGGTAAATCCGACACTGACATTTGATGAGCGTGGACATAAGAAGAATCGAGTACAATATTATGTGTTAGGTGCAGAGGCAGAAGGAGCTAAGCCGGTTGGGTTTTATCCGGTAGTGGAGGATTTTATTGGTGAGGGCGGCAGTCTGTATATGCCAAGAAGCTTATATGCGGCTGATGTATACGAGAATATGGTATCAGCAAGAACACAGATAGATGGATACGAAGCCTTGGGCGGTATCGTATTTGATAAAAGGCAGATTCCAGCGGGTGAGAGTGCCACATGGATTGTCATGATGGGTATTCAGGAGCAGGAAGAAGTACAGGAAAAAGCAAAGTGGATGCATGGATGCAATAAGACGTATGAACGTTTTGCAACCTTAGATAAGGTAATGGCAGCCTTTGGCGAGACAAAGGAGCATTGGTTGAGCAGACAGAATGTATCTTATTATACCGGCAAGGAAGAGTTTGACCAGTTTATGAACTGGGTAAGCTTCCAGCCGACCCTTCGTAGAATCTATGGCTGTTCGTTCCTTCCACATCATGATTATGGTAAAGGTGGAAGAGGCTGGCGAGATTTATGGCAGGATTGTCTGGCGCTATTGATGATGAATCCGGATGGCGTTGGCAGGATGTTGGTAGATAACTTTGCCGGTGTTCGTGTGGATGGCTCGAATGCTACGATTATCGGAACGAAGCAGGGAGAGTTTATTGCTGATAGAAATTCCATTACGCGAGTTTGGATGGATCATGGCTTGTGGCCATTAATGACAACAGATTTTTATATTCAGCAAACGGGTGATGTGAAGCTGTTATTGGAAGAGGTTCCTTATTTTAAGGATGCTCAGATTATGCGTGGAACAGCACAGGATGCTTACTGGAGTGAAGAACAGGGCTGCTGGCAGCAGGATGCTTCCGGTAATATGGTCAGAGGAAGTATATTGGAGCATATTCTGATACAGCATTTAACTAGCTTCTATGAGGTTGGAGAGCATAACCATATGCGGCTTCGTGGGGCAGATTGGAACGATGCATTGGATATGGCTGAGGCAAGAGGAGAGAGCGTTGCCTTTAGTGCGGCTTATGCAGGAAATTTAAAGATA
Source organism: Lachnospiraceae bacterium (assembly GCA_017440575.1). Lineage (GTDB taxonomy): Bacteria > Bacillota > Clostridia > Lachnospirales > Lachnospiraceae > COE1. The sequence continues at coordinate 21,914 of JAFSGY010000069.1, forward strand.
CTTGCAAGTCTTTTAAGGGCGTTACAAAATGCTGGTATTCAGGAAATTAAGCTTCTTCCGGAGTTAAAGACTCTTTTGGTAATGGATAAGGCTGTGTATGAGGATATTGCAGAGAAAAAGGCTATTTTACAAGCTTATTGTGGATGTTGTAGTCATACGGTTTCCACTGAAAGAGAAGTAGTAGCCGTAGAAGAAGTAGCAAGTATTCTAACACAGATGTCAGATTGGATGATGGAGCATATCCGTAAGACTGAGTGGATTGCAATGGAAGATAAGGGCTGGTTTAACAGCTATTATGACAATCATGGAAGAGCAGTAGAGGGAAGCTTTGAAAGTGGTATTCGCATGATGCTGACCGGACAGGTATTTGCCATTATGTCAGGAACGGCTACAAAGGAGCAGACTGCTAAGATGGTAAAGGCAGCAGATGCTTATCTGTATGAAGAGCGAATCGGTGGTTATCGCTTAAATACCAATTTCCATGAGCAGAAGGACGATTTGGGTCGTATGTTTAGTTTTGCGTATGGGCATAAGGAAAATGGTGCTGTTTTCTCACATATGACAACCATGTATGCGAATGCTCTGTACCAGAGAGGCTTTGCAGTAGAAGGCTATAAGGCATTACACACGTTATTCAGTCAGGCAGTAGACTTTGAAACAAGCCGTATTTATCCGGGAATCCCAGAGTATTTTAATGAAAAGGGAAGAGGTATGTATCATTATCTGACGGGTGCTGCAAGCTGGTATATGATGACTGTCATTACACAGATGTATGGTGTCAGAGGAGAAATGGGGAATTTAAAGCTTGCTCCAAAGCTGATGGAAAGTCAGTTTGATGCAAATGGGAATGCGTTTGTACAGCTGCCATTTGCAGGAAAAGAGCTTAAGATTTGCTATTGTAATCCGAAGAAACTTAGCTTTGGTGAATATAGAATAGGAAGTGTAGCTTTGGATGGTACTGTTCTTAGTAAGGAAACCGTACAGGAGTACACGATAGAGAGAGCAGTATTACAAGACTTACAGAATGGTGAATGTCATGTGATAGAAGTAAGTCTAGTTTAGCTTTGATTAGAGGAGAAATGGAAAATGATTGATGCAAAAGGAAGATTTGTGATAGAGGATTATAGGAAGAAATCCGTATTTTCAGGATTTTTACCGGGTATCAGTGGCATTATGGGAATTCCTATGTGGTGTTATTATGTAAACCGTGGACAATGTATATCCTGTTTTGGTTCAGAAAATAAAGACAATTCCATTATGGAATTCGTGCCGGCACATCAGGCATATGTACATACAGGAAGATTAGGGTATCGAACCTTTATCCGAATGGAAGAGGATTGCTTTGAAGCATTTACCAAGGATGATATACCTCACACGATGTATGTAGACCAGAATACCTTGTCTATAGAGGAAAGAGATGAAGCACATAAGCTGACAACGGCAGTAACGTATTTTACTTTGCCGGAAGAAAAGGTAGGAGCATTGGTTCGAAAGGTTACCTTTACCAATACAGGAAAAGATACCTTACGCTTTTCTTATCTGGATGGTTGCCCTGCGATTGTGCCTTTTGGAATTAGTCAGGACAATATGAAGAATATGACCCAGACAGCAAAGGCATGGATGCAGGTAGAGGACGTGGAGGAGTGTAAGCCTTATTTCAGAGTAAGAGCAAGTCTTGCGGATTCTACAAAGGTTACAGCTATTGAAGGTGGAAATTTCAGCGTTGCTGTGGATAACAATGGTACTCGTTTGCAGCCGGTTGTGGATTGTGAAGCTGTTTTTGCTTATGATACCTCTTATGCAATACCTCATGTTTTTGTAGAAGAAGGAATACAGGGTGTGCTTGGTAAAAAGCAGATGACCATGAATCAGATTCCATGCTGCTTCTATGGTGCAGAGATTGCCTTACAGCCTCAGGAGAGCTATAGTATTTATCAGGTAACCGGGCATGCTTCTAATAAAGAATTGTTCCATGCATATCAGGAAAAGGCACTGAATGGAAGCTATTTTGAACAGAAGCTTGCAAGGGCAACAGAGCTTACCAGACAGATTACAGATGCGATGGATACCAAAACTGCCAATCCGGCATTTGATGCATATTGTCGCCAGAACTTTTTGGATAACGTGCTTCGTGGTGGTATGCCAATCCGTTTAGGAGAAAAGGAAATCTTCTATGTCTATGCAAGAAAGCATGGAGATATGGAGCGAGACTATAATTATTTTAGAATCCTGCCGGAATATTATTCACAGGGTAATGGAAATTTCCGTGATATCAATCAGAACCGTAGATGTGATGCAAGATTCTATCCGATGGTGAAGGATAAAAATATGCATACATTTTATGATTTTATCCAGTTGGATGGCTATAATCCGCTTGGTGTGGAGAAGACAACCTATAAGCTTACAGAAGATATGCTTGCAGAGGCTGCAGTAGTATTAGCATGTACGCAGGATAAGCTTGGATTTTTAACCAAGCCATTTACACCTGGAAGTCTTGCGGCCTTCTTAAATCAGGAGAAGAATTATGAAGATAAGCTTCTTCATGAAAAGATTGGAAGGATTGTGGATATGGCAGAAAGCCTTGTAACCTCAGACTTCTTAGAAGGCTATTGGGTAGACCACTGGACATACAATCTTGACTTAATCGAGAATTATTTATCTGTATATCCTGAGGATGAACATAAGATTTTATATGAGGATAGAAGCTATGTTTATATGAAACCGGGTGCAGGTGTATTGCCAAGGGCACAGCGTTACGCAGTGACTGAAGATGGCATTCGTCAATATAAGAGCGTTTATCATATTCATGATGACAAGCCGGAAGAGAAGCTTTTGTGTGATGTTCATGGAAAGGTAATTTATACAACCTTGATGGAAAAGCTTGTGTTATTGAATGTTTTGAAGTTTACAACACTAGATCCATATGGCTGTGGTATTGACATGGAAGGCGGTAAGCCAGGCTGGTATGATGCTTTGAATGGACTTCCGGGACTTCTTGGTTCCTCTACGGCGGAGACCTGTGAGCTTGCAAGAAATCTGGAATTTACCATGAAGCAGCTTGCTACCTATCAGGAAGATGTTCTTGTGTTAAAAGAGCTTCAGGGGTTGATGAAGGATGTTTCTGAGATTCTGAATCAGGATATAGCGTGTGGAGAAGCTTACTATCCAGTGTGGGATGCATTAAATACAGCAAAGGAGCAGTATCGAGAGAAGATTTATCAGGCTGTTTCCGGAGAGTATGTGGCAGTCTCAGCAGATGAATTAACGAGCTTCTTAGGATGTATCTTAGAGGTGGTAAAAATGGGTATGGAATATGCTGTTTCTTGCGGAAATGGTCTGATGCCAACCTACTTTACCTATCAGGTAACCTCTTATGAGAATGGCGAAAATGGTATTGTGCCAATAGGCTTTAAGCAGCATACCCTTCCTTATTTCTTGGAGGGGCCGGTAAGATATATGAAGTTATCCTTATCGGATGATGAGAAGAGGGATGTATATGACAAAGTACGTAAGAGTGCTTTGTATGATGAGAAGCTTTCCATGTACAAGGTAAATGCGCCATTAGCAGCAGAATCCTATGAGCTTGGAAGATGCCGTGCTTTTACACCGGGCTGGTTAGAGAATGAATCCATTTGGCTTCATATGGAATATAAGTATCTGTTAGAGCTGTTAAAGAGTGGATTATATCAGGAATATATGGAAGACTTTTATAAGGCAGTGATTCCATTCCAGCCAGAAGAACGCTATGGAAGAAGTATCTTAGAAAATTCTTCCTTCCTTGCAAGCAGTGCGAATCCGGATGAGAAGATTCATGGTAAGGGCTTTGTAGCAAGACTTAGCGGTTCTACGGTAGAGTTCATGGATATGTGGCAGACGATGATGTTTGGCCAGAAGGTATTCCGCATGGAAAAGGGCGAGCTTGTACTTGGATTAGAGCCATTGATTCCAGCTTATTTGCTTGGCAAGCGCGATACCGTAGAAGCAGTATTTTTAGGTAAGACCAAAGTTATTTATCATGTTAAGAATACAGAGAAAGATTATATTCCGGGTAAATATAAGATTACCGAGTATCGTTTTACAACATCTGATGGTAGAGTGCAGAGTGTTTATAGTAATGTGGTCACTGGCAAGGCAGCGCAGGAAATCAGAAACGGTGGGATTACAAAGATAGAAGTTTATATGGAATAGTGATATTGGTAGAAAACACGCTTTCAGGGGCGTGTTTTCTGTTGTATACTTAATAAAAAAGCATGAAAAAGGCTGGTATCTACAAATGATGAAAAAAGTAAGAAGGATATTCGGAATTACAATTTGCATAGCTACATTAGCGGGCTGTGGTGCTAAGAATGACAAACAGACTGTTTCTTTACAGGAAAAGGAAGCAGTGCAGGAACAGACAACATTGTCATGGTATATTAATTTTTCATGGTTTCCGTCCTCATGGGGAGAGAATGTGGTGTCAAAAGCCATAACAGAGAAGACGGGTGTTGATATCGAATTCGTAGTGCCAAGCGGTGATGAGAATGAAAAGTTGAATTCACTGATGAATTCAGATAGTCTGCCAGACCTTCTGACGCTTGGTTGGTGGGAGGATGAAATCGGTGAGATGATTCGCTCGGATATGGTTTATGCTTTGGATGAGCTGGCAGATACCTATGATGCATACTTCTGGCAGGTGACGGATGAAGAGGTTATTAACTGGTATACCTCAGAGGATGGGCATTTATACCAGTATCCGAACTCTGCGTATACAATAGAGGATTATGAGGAATATGGAACAATAGGTTCTAATGAAACCTTTTTAGTCAGAAAAGATATTTATGAGGCGATTGGTTCACCGGATATGACCACGCCTGAAGGCTTTACGGAGGCTGTACGAAAGGCACAGGAAATGTTCCCTACTGTAGATGGTGAAGAGCTGATTCCAATTGGTGCACATGAGTTTACACAGGAGGGGTGTGATTCCTTTGATACCTATTTATTTGATTTTCTGGCTGTGCCATATATGGATGAGAATGGAAATGCGTATGACCGTTATACGGATGAAAGCTTTCTAGTCTGGCTCAAGACCTTCCGCAATCTGAGAGAACAGGGATGTCTTAAGGATGAGGTGTTTTTGGATACTCGTTCCCAGATGGAAGAAAAGCTTGCCAAGGGACGTTATTTTTGTATGTTATATCAGAGAACGGATATGGCAGACCAGCAAAAACTGTTGTATGCAGACAATCCAGAGCACATTTATATAGCAATTGATGGACCAAGGAATCTGGCAGGAGATGATTATCAATTATCAGGAACAGGAATCAATGGCTGGACGGTAACATTGATTAGTAAGAATTGCAAGCATCCTGAAAAAGCAATTCAATTGATGTCATATCTTTTAAGTGAAGAGGGACAGCTCATGACCTGGTATGGTGTTGAGGGCGTAACCTGGGAATATGATGAGAATGGGAAACCGAAGATGTATCTGGAGATAGAAGAACTGTTAAATACGAATCGAACGGAATATGACAGATTGTATGGGGCAGATTCCTGTTATTGGATGCTACAGAATAATGCAATGGCTGCCAAGTGGCAGGGAACTATGCCGGAGCCATTGGGACAGCTTCAGGAGTGGACCTTTGACTATACGGTTTATACGGCACAATATGATGTGATGTTTGCAGCAGGAACAACAGAAAATGAGATTCATACCAAGGTGAAAAAGCTATGGGGAGCAACTCTGCCAAGGCTTCTGGTGGCAGAGTCTGATGAAGCATTTGACCAGATTATGGAGGAGTTTGTCGAGGAACGTGAGAACCTCGGGTTTTCACAGTTACAGAAGGCGAGCGCAGCGCAGATGCATGAAAAGCTGCAAAGACTCGGTCTTGAGGAAGAGGAATAAGAGCCAATGAATGAGAAAAAAAGGTCAAAAAGCTTAAGTACAAAGATTGTGATTACGATTATTGCCTTTGTTACAATCTGCTCTCTGATATGGGGAATCGCATTAACGAATCACATGATGAATAGTCTGGTAGAAAGCACCATGAAGGATGAACAGACGAGGCTGGAACAGGTAGCGCAGGCAATTGATACCACCAGTGAGGTATGTAATTTTGCCACGGAGATAGTAAAACAGTCAGCACGTCTGACGGATTATTTGGAGCTGCTTCATAGCGGACAGGATATGGAGATTACGCAGAAGCTTGCTTTTTACAATCAGGAGATTGCTGCGATTGAAAATATGTCAAATGCCAATCCCTATCTGCATCAGGTCAGAATCTATGCAAACAGTAAGATAGCATCAGAGAAGGCTCCAAGCTTCTATCGCTATGACAGGCTTCAGAATTTAAGCTGGGGCGGGGAATATCATAGTGGTGAGTGGAAGCTGGATTATGCGGATACCATTTTTCCGGATTATGTAGCGGTGCCGACACAGCATCTGGTAGGCTTACTTTATGTTGCAGAGAATGCTGAGGGCGAGGAATTATATGTAATTGAATGTATTTCTTATATGGAAAGCCTTTTCCCGAAGCTGTATGAGGATAGTACAACAGAGTGGAGTGCCTTTTATGGGGAAGATGGCAGCAGCTACCATGTAGAAAGCGAAGATAATGTATGGAATCAATGGGAGGAAGAGATTAAGGCAGAGATGCTACAGGGAGCAGGAGTCAGACAGACCAGAATTGGCGGCGAGCTGATTATAATGGCTTCGATGCAGGTTCCAGCTTTAAATGGTACCTATGTACATCTAATTTCCTTACAGGATACCATGAAAAGCTTCTACAGCAGCTTGTGGATCTATGCGCTGGGAATGGCTGTAGTACTGGTGGCATTTGTGGTAGTCAGCATTATTGCCGTGCGTGTGATTATGCAGCGTTTTTATAAGATGTATGATGTTATGACGGGGATTCGTGGTGGTAATCTGGAGCTTACCTTGCCGGAAGAGGGGGCAGATGAGATTACAGAGCTTTCCAGAGAGATTAACCGTATGCTTCAACGAATTAAGAAGCTGAATCAGGATAACCTTGACAGGCAGCTTTTGGCAAAGAATGCGCAGATTAAGTCTTTACAGAATCAAATTAATGCGCATTTTATGTATAATGTACTGGAATGTATCAAGATGATGGCAGAGATTGAAGAAAAATACGATATTTCCGATGCGATTACATCACTTGGAAAGATGCTTCGCTATAGCATGAAGTGGATGAACGGAACCGTAACCATTGCAGAGGAAGTGGAGTATATAAGAAACTATCTGAATCTGTTGAATCTGCGTTTTGATTATGAAATCTATCTGTCACTGAATATTCCGGATGAGATTTATGATATCCGAATTCCTAAAATGGTATTGCAGCCTCTCGTTGAAAATGCAGTATATCATGGCATCGAGGATATGGCAGAGGACACTAATATCTATATCAAAGGTATTATATTAAATGAAAAAGAATGTACTATTGAGGTAGCAGACGCAGGAAAGGGTATGGATGAGGCGACCTTGCAGGAGCTGCGTAATAAAATTTATGCCAAGGAACGTGTAACCGAGGAAGGGGCACATGGAATTGGCTTAAAGAATGTACAGGATCGGATTCAAATGTATTTTGGAGCCTACTAATAAAAAGTCAAGTATAAATTGAAAAAAGTTTGATTGGGAAAAATGGGTACACGAAATAAACTGCCTCAATAGCCAGTTTTTGAGAAGGTATGTTTGATAACTATCAGGACTCTTCGTTTGATTCCTTTTCC
>JAFSGY010000070.1 GCA_017440575.1 Lachnospiraceae bacterium
GAACGAAGGGATGTGTACATCATGAAATTTATTATCAGCGGAAAGAACATCGACGTTACACCAGGTTTAAAGGCAGCAGTAGAAGACAAAATCGGCAAGCTGGAAAAATATTTCACGCCAGAAACGGAGGTACATGCCACACTAAGTGTTGAAAAAGAGAGACAGAAGATAGAGGTTACCATTCCTGTTAAGGGAAATATCATTCGTTCAGAGCAGGTAAGCAATGATATGTATGTATCTATTGATCTTGCGGCTGAAGTGATTGAAAGACAGCTGAAGAAATATCGAAATAAATTCCGAGCAGAGCAGCAGGCAGGTGCGGCAAGCTTAAGAACAGATTTCATTGAGAATGATTATGAAGAAGACGATGATGAGATTAAGATTGTTCGTACTAAGAAATTTGATATAAAGCCAATGTATGCAGAGGATGCTTGTATTCAGATGGAGTTGTTAGGACATGATTTCTTCGTATTCTGTAATGCAGAAACAGACGAAGTGAATGTTGTTTATAAGCGTAAAGGCAATACCTACGGTTTGATTGAGCCGGAAAATTAATTTCATATGGAAGATGGCACAGGTATCGGAGAAATCCGATACCTGTTTTTGTCTTAAAAAGCGTTATAAAGTCATATATATATTTGAATGAAAAAGAAATGGGACATTTTGTGGAAGGTATGAGGGAAAATCGATATCAATATATGATGACAGCATTAGCAGTATTTACAATGATTTTAGTGATAGGAATCTATTTTGCAGAACAGCACGAGTATGAGAGGCTACAAGCGGTAACCAGTGAAGATTATATCAAATGGGTGGATTATCAGGTGTCGGCAGAAGCTATGAAAAAGGCTTGCAAGTTGGATATAGAAAGTTATTATGGGGAGGTACATCTTGATTGGATTACACTTCTTGCTTATGCTGCAGTACAGGGGGGCGGAGAATTTGATAAAAAATCCATTGTGTATATTGAGGAGATAGCACAAAAGCTTGCAACTAAAGAGATTACAGTAGAGGAATTGAAGGAAAAGTATAAGTACTTTTCATACTATTATGAAGCATATGAGGCAGTATTAGGTGGAATGCTTGGTGAGTTTGAGATTGAGAAAATTGATAAAAATGGAAAGGTGAAAAAGGAGAAAAAATATGGTTTAAAAGCTTTTTCACCAATTGCCAAGGGATTTCCATATCAGGATTACGATGATTTTGGGGCGTCCAGGAGCTATGGTTACGAGAGAAAGCATCTAGGGCATGACATGATGGGGCAGATTGGTACACCGATGTGAATGTTATGTAGAAATGTAATATAGATTGGAATTAAGAACCTGCACATCAAAAACTGATGTCCAGGTTCTTTTCTTTTAACGTGCAGGTCTTCACGACCTTGCGTATTAGCTCGTTCTTGCTCGTATAAGACAGAGTATCAAAATTATCAAGCAGATAGCAGATCTGTTCATAGACATGCTGCTTGGTGTTCTCTGCTTTCTTCTTATTACGTTCTATCAGTTCGGCTTTTCGGAGCTGCGCCTCCAGTTCTGTTTTCTGTTTATCCAATTCCTCAATCTGAGCAATAATATACTTGGCAGCAGTCGAAGACATATTTTCCTGCAAGGAATGCGTCAGATTGCCCAGAGAAGCGTTTACAACCTTTAGCTCGGACTGAATTGCGGATAAGTTCGAAATATCGCTTACAGCGTCTTGTAGGAGTATATAATCGGGGTTCAGACGTATACGGTGCAGTTCTTTCAGGAACAGATTGTCAATAACCTCAACACGTACATACTCACTGTTACAGTATGCCCTGCCTCTTCTTGCCATACAGTCACAGTAATAATAAGAGAACCATATATCATTCTTGCAATACGTTCTGGAAACAATCTTAGAGCCACATCCACACTTCATGACACCTTTCAGTAGACCAACATCATATTTACGCTTACGGAACTGCTTGTTGCCTTGCAGACGGTTCTGCACATTAATCCAGTCTTCAGCAGAGATAACCGGTTCATGAATGCCTATGGAAATGGTCCAGTTATCTTTGCCCATAGTAAGAGTCTTGTCCTTACCTGTCTTGTGCTTACCATAGCTTATCAGTCCATGCTCACCATCAAATAAACGCTTATCAGGAAGTTTGCAGCCATGCTCTAAGAAGTACTCATATGCTTCAGGAGCATTCTGGCAGTAAACAGGATTGGTAATAATATTATGTATCTGGGAAGTGGATAGGAACTTACCTGACTGACTTCTTATTCCGTGATTCTTGCAGTATCGTTCTATCTTGGTAATGGTATACCCGCTTAGAATGAGTTCGTATAGCATTTTAATACGCCATATTTCGTTTTCATCGATAACAAGAAAAGAATGCTCCTTTGTGCCTATTTTCTTTTTTATAGAGGTCATACCGCTTGGACAATTGCCTCCTGTCCATCTTCCGGCTTCAGCAAGGGCAAGCATATTGTCACCAACACGCTCAGAAGTATTTTCACGTTCCAATTGAGCGAATGCGGCCAGAATATACATAACTGTTCTTCCAATAGGAGTAGAGGTGTCAAAAGACTCCTTTACCGAGACAAAAGCAACACCATGCTGTTCGAAGGTATCGTACATAGCAGAGAACTCTTTTACGTTACGGCTGATACGATCCAGCTTGTAGACCATGACAACATCAAGAATATTGTCCTGTACGTCTTTCATGAGTTCTTGAAAGGAAGGACGGTTCGTATTCTTACCACTAAAGCCTTCGTCCTTGTTATAGACCTTGAATTCTAATACCGCATCACGGAAAATGATTCCGGCATATTCTTTACACATATTGATTTGTACCTCTACAGAGTCACTGTTATCTCGGTAGACGGATTTTCTAGGATAAATTCCTATTACCATATAGCACCTCCTGGTAATCTTATGAAAAATGGGTATAAAAAATACACCCTATTGCGAGGATGTACCAAAATGTGCTATATTTATCTTGTTCGGAGATAATGAATAGCGGTACATCCGTTAATAGTTATCATGATGACCGTCTGGAGCTACCAACTTCAGGCGGTTATTTTTATTTGAACAATTTCCATTTTGGAAACAGTTGCTTACGGTTCAAAATTTCGTTAGTGAAATTTATTTCAAGTTATTACGATGTTCACGTTCAATTTGTTTAATACTCTTATCAGGAGTAGGAAGATCCTCTGGCATAGTACCACCTAGTCTTTGGATGGTATCACGAACCTCTTTACCGACTTCGTAATGTGTTTTGTTTGCGTTGTCCTTACCCTGAATATTCTCACGTCGTAATTTTGCCTCTGTCTGTGTGGCGCGGAAGAGATTGGCAGCCAGCTCTTCATAACCCATATGGTCAAGTATCTTTTGGCTTTTTTTCAATCCCTTACGTTCATGAATCTCTTTTGCACCGAGTCCACCATATAATCCTTTATATCCATAATTCTGGAATATTGCATAGTCATAATTGCTTTCAACACCGGCATCTTTGGCAGCAGCTACGAGCTGTTTGTTATGCTCAGCCATCTGATGGCGGATAGCAAGGCGCTTTTGTTCTTCCGTCATTTTGTCATAGTTATCAATTAATTCCTGCTGACGGGTTTTGACAGCAAAGTAAGTCTGTCCAAGAGCAATTACTTTTTTGCGTGGATCACCGTTCTGAACAATGAGATAGCAGGCATAACGGGAAAGTTCCATATCATCAATTTCACGTTCCGCACCAGAACCTACGTTTACCATTTTGCCAACGTTGGCAAAATGGTCAGAACTTGAAAATCCGGAATTTTCGCAGGCGAGTATTGCTTTTCCGATAACGCTTTCAAATCTGCGCCATTGTTTATATTCAAGCGCAATTTGCAATTCACGAGCATACCAGAACTCTTGTCCATATTCATTGATATGCTTAATGGATTCAAATAGTGACTCAGAATAATTAGTTTCTTCTTCAAGAGATAAAGCTTTGGATAGGGCTTTATCCGTTGGTGTTGCAATCGGTTCTTCATCAAAGAAAAAGAACATCATAAAACCTCCATTCATTTTATTAAGTGTACGATAGTTTTGTATATTTCAATTGGGACATCGCAAGATCATTTTCTCGATATCTGCTATTTCTTGAAAAGACTCCGAAAGAGAAAAAGGCTATGAAAATGAAAGATGGTCTGGAGCACATAATACATTTTTTAGATATTGCTCTTGTCCATGAATAAGGTCTTCTTCAGAGCCAGCATTCTCACAGCAAACATGAGCAAAGGCTAAACCATATTGTGTTAGTGTAATGCTGTTTTTATATACGCACCATTCGTGCATGTTTTCTTTCCCTTCAATAGTTACTTTGTAGTCTTCTAATAAAGTCAGAGAATGTTTTTCGCGTCGTATATTTATTAAACCCAAACGTTGAAGCAAATATAGTGATTTAAATAAGGCTGTATCTAAATGAACCAATTTTTCATCCTTAAATAAATATAATGGACTATATACTTCTGCACTATTAAGGAAAAAACGGTCAAAATCAACTTCAATACTTAAACAAAAATGGAGACGGGTTATAAACCTACGATCACCAATGAAAGTTTTTTCTAAAAGAGAACTAAAAACAATTGCATCCTGCTTGGATAATTGCCTAATAATCTCAATATAACTAGGATGTACTTCGTTATCACAATTCATAGAAGAAGCAATTAAGGTAGAATACATTTGACGGAGATGTTCTTCATCATGATAAAACTTGAAAACATTGTCTAATGCGGGACCAACTATAGATAATGGAGGTTCTGTTAGATTTTCTTCTGGTATTTTATTAACTTTTTCATCCAGTTCTTTCAGGAATAATTCGATATTTTTATCTCTTTTTGCCTTGGCTTTTATTATAGGAGTAAATACGAGACTTACGATATCTGCAAGACGTTCACCTGCTTCTTTAGCAACTGGTGTAAGAGCAGAGTCTAAAAATTTTGGAATAATACTTATTTCTAGTTTAGTGATTTCTTCACTCATTAACATTTCCCTCTTTCGTAATTATGTAGTGCGACATCGCAAGAGCATTGCGTCAACGTCGGCAAAATGGTAAGTTGCACCGGTGCAATGTTCAGTGCTGCAAACGTAATTCTATAAACTTCTCCTCATATCCCAATAATCTGGATAACTGACTGGTGGTATAGCTCCTATTCTCAACTAATACCTCATCAGGGATAAGAAGCTCTGCAGCAAATAGGTTTGCTTCTTTCTCAGTTTTTGAATTGAGCAGAAGAGTCTTATTGCGGATGAAGTAACAATTCTGCTTCCTGTGTAGAATAGCATGAGCTAACTCATGAGCCATTACTAATTGTTTCTCGTGTTCTTCTAGGTTCTCATTCAGAAATATACATCTGTGGTTCTTCAAGAACATGTAACAACCGCACCGGGAACCCAGAGGACCTATCTGTATTTGTATGTTCAAATATTTTGCAATATCAAAAGGATTTCTGCTATTGCATTTCTTTGTATAGTAAGCGACTAAGCGTTTTATGTCTGTTCTCAATCTGTACACCTACTTTTTGTTTTTATTAGGATTGTATTTTTCCTTATTAATGGTTTTTAAGCGACGAAGCATAATTTCTAACTGTGCAGCAAACATTTCTCTGTCATCATCTGGAATCTCTTCCCCATCATAACTTGCAGGACCATCTTCATTAGTTGCAAGCTTATTCATTATATTTTCCAAGTCCTTAGAAATATCCTTATTATCCTTTTCGGTAAGTTCTGTACCATTCAATAAATAATCCATGCTTACATTAAAAAACTTAGCAACAGCATTTAATTTTTCAGCATTTGGAGTAGATTTGTCCCATTTAACAATTGTACTGTTACCAAAGCCCAATTCTGCCTCTAAAGCAGGAAGGCTTATTCCACGTTCATTTGCTAATGCTTTGATTCGATCTTTTAAAGTCATATATAATCTCCTTAAAATACGAGAAAAAAATCTCGAAAAAGTATTGACAAGAAGAAAATATTCTCGTATAGTTAAGGATGTAAAGAGAAAACATTCTCGTAATATCCTTGAAACAGTTGAATACAAACGCCAATTTATAAGACTGTAGAAGAATATTTTCATGTTGTTATATATTATGATAGAATATTTTCTCTTTACTGTCAATATAGCAAAAAGAAAATTTTCTCATAAGGTGGTGAAGTATGTTAGAAAAAATTGAAAAGTTATGTGAGGAACGAGGGATTACGGTAGGTGCATTGGAACGAACATTAGGATTTGGAAGATGTACAATATCGAAATGGCGAAAATCATCTCCGTCTGTAGATAAGTTAAAAAAGGTAGCGGATTATTTCGGAGTAGGCATAGATTACTTTCTAGCAGCAGGGAAGGGGTGATGGAGAGTGAAGTTAGAAGAGGAGATAAGTAAATACCTCAAAGAGAATGGGATAACACAAACCTTTGTAAGTCAAAGAACTGGAATACCTTTACCTAAATTAAATATGTCATTAAAAGGGCATAGAAGAATATCGTGTCTAGAATATGCGCTGATATGTGGAGCATTAGAGGTTAATACGGATTTTTTCTTGAAACCGATAAGGTATGATGCATCAGCAGGGAAGGATAAAGAAACAAAAAACTGCCAGAAGTCGTGTTTCTGACAGTTTACTGCTAAATTTTTTCACCTTATGTACTTTGCAGGTTTTCACCACAAAAGACACGACCAATTGTTTCTTTAAGTACTCCGTCACTTATGCAGTTTTAGTTCTGCAGTTTTATCATATGCCCATTAGTTGACGGAACAAGAGGAGTATCTGGTACGGTGAAGCATTTTTAAGCAGTGCCGTCTGCGTGCGATTATACTCTTCTCTGAGTAGGTAACGCCGTACCGATTGCTACATTTAGCCAGTTTTACGTGTTGTGGCACCACGGTTTGCAACCTCTTATACGAAGGAACGGGGCAGGATCAGTTTTTTAATCATAGCGATTCCACCTTTCTTGCCCTATTTGGGTAGCAACATATTAACATTTTCAAAAGAAATATTCAAGAAAACAAAATAAAAACACTGTCAGCAGGGAAGGGGTGATGGAGAGTGGAGAAACCAATAATCATAGTCAGCGTAGGTAAAAGCACGCAAATTCTTTATGATGGCAAGGCATATGGCAATCATATAAAAGAATTAAATTTTCATCACAAGGCAGGAGAGAATGCAGAAGTAGAGATAAAAGAGGATGAAAATGGACTTGCTGAAATGGGAGAAGATGCAGAGGCACTCAAGAATGCGATTAGAAGTATTATTGATGAATAATGGTTCAGAGTGCAGGTAACACACTGAACCATTTATGAAGAATCTAAATAAGACGGAATGTACTAGCAATATTATGCTGAACTTCGATGTATCCGTTTTCTTCAAGTTCATTAATGATTTTTTCATAAGTAGAATCAGAAAGTTTGGCAATGGGTATAAGGTCAAATCGTGTAAAAGATTTTTTGCCTTTTTCGGATTCTGATTTGAGAAACTGTAAAATTACTTCAGTATTTTTAGTCATAAAGAAGTCTCCTTTCTTTCAAACTCGGCTCTGGCGGGAGCCTGTGAGAAAAGTATAGGAGATAGGAAAGTAAAAAGCAAGTTGCACCAGTACAACTCATGCCCTATATGCGGTGTACAAGTCAGCACCGCATCCCCTTATAACGCAAAATGCGTGTGCAATGGATTGCTCCTCAGGCCATTGCGCATCGCATATAGGGTGTGAGTGAACCGAATAAGGAGTGGTGATATGTACGATACCTATTTGTATCTGTTAAATGAAATGAAGAAAAAGCCTAATAGTATCCACATGATGGGGAATAGAGAGCTTGCAGACTATTGTTATCCACGTATCAAAGAGAAGTATCCAGATGTTGTTTTAATTAAAACAGACAGAATGCAATATTTTGCTTTGAATGATAAGGCGAAATGTAAGCTGAAAAAGAAGCTGGAAGGATTCAAAAGAGAATTAAATGCAGAACTATTAGCATTTGAAGAGAACATTGCGAGTTTGGAGGTGTAATTTTTGAATCAGATAAGTGAGGAATTGATAGACAGAATATATCAGTGCCATTGTAGCAGTATGGAAGAGTGGCAGGAAGGACATCCGGTAGATTCGTGGATTGATGATAATGGTGATATTTGCATTCGCTATGAGAGTGGTAAGTATTGGCATTACAAGCCTACTGGAAACGAATTTATGTGGTGGTAAACAAATTTCCGTGCCTTCTGTGGGGTGCGTAAGCACCGGTTGTTCCCCCGGACAACAACCATAGGCATAGCGGTGTGCAGATATCCCATTATCTGCCATCGCACAGAGGGCATGGATGGAATGATGGACAAACAGTCATACATAGGAATGAATGAGGAGGTGAAGTCTATGGCAGAGAATAATGGTGGCTATACATGTACGGTACATTATTCAGAAGACACATCAAAGCGAATGACAGAGGCATTGACTGACTTGTATTACCGGATGCAGAAGGGGATTGCAGAGAATGAAGAACATGACGATAAGACCGCGTGAGTGCGGTATAAATGGACAAGTCTTATAGGGTGAGTAAGGGCGGTATTTTATATGCTTTTATTTTTTTTACCTTTTTTTCAGGGAGAAAGAGGGATTTTTAGAGGATTGGAGGTGTCTCATGCTGGAATATGGACAAGTTGTTGATGGTTTAAAAGCAAGAGCAGAGAAGTTCCAGAAGGAGTATAACCAGCAGGATTATCTGTCTGCCATGTGGACCTATAACCATGCGTTGGCAATAGCAGTATTTATGAAGCTGGAAGAAGAGGACATAAAGATGCTTTTCGGCAACAGAGCATACATAGATGAGCAGACAGAAGATGTATACGAAGGACTGTTCTCGGAGTCGCAGGTGGAACGTGCAAGACTCTGGTGCATCCGCAATAACAAGACAAGGCAGGAAGTAGTAGACACGAGATACACGAGACTTCCTAAGGCAAAAAAATAGAACCGGGTAGTGACAATACCTGGTTCTGAATTTGATTTGCAATGACTTACAAACCAACCTACTGGATAGGAATATTGTAAGCCAAAACGCCGAAAAAGTCAAGAAAATCAAGGGATTTGGGAGTCCCTATTGTGGCAGTATTAATATATTAAACTTACGGACAATCCATAAGAGGAGTTAAGTAGAAGGGCAGAAGAGGATGGCTTACTGGAAGGATGTATACGAGTTAATTGACTCGAATGAATATGAATATAAGTTTGCAGGGAATTACGGTGCCAAAGGTGAGAAGAGAGCAAAAAGGAAGAAGATTACTCCGGAGCAGATAAGAATACAGAATCAGAAGAACCGTGAGAAGAAAATGAGGCGGCTGATTAAGAAGAATTTTCGACCATATGATATATGGGCATGCCTGAAATACCCAAAAGGTACAAGGAAGAAATGGGAAGAGGTAAAGAAGGATTTTGATAATTTTATCAAGACCATGCAAAGAAGGTATAAGAAGGTAGGAGAAGCCTTCAAGTATATTTACCGCATGGAGATAGGCGAGCGTGGAGGAATACATATACATATCCTGGTCAACCGCCTAAGAGAAAAATTGAATACGGATGTACTGATGCAGGAGATATGGAAACACGGAGTTGTAGATTATAAGTCCATCCATGCAGAGGGCGGTTATGAGCAGTTGGCTGAATATATTGTTAAGAAACCGGAAAAGTATGGGGATGTATATAAGCAGCTTTCTCTTTTAGCGGAGGAAGAACAGCGAAAGTACCTTTCTTATAATTGCAGCCGCAATCTGATCCGTCCAGTACCAAAGAGGAAAGTATATCAGCATTGGACTGTACGGAAGCTTCTACGAGAAGGTCCAAAGCCGAAAAAGGGCTATTACATAGATAAGAACAGTATTCGAACAGGCGTAAATGCTTTTACGGGTATGTCATATCTCTATTATACAGAGTACAAATTGGATGTAAAGGAAGAAAGCTGGCAGCAGGACTATGGAGGCGGTGGCTAACCGATGACAATTTGTCACCAGTTGACATGCTATCCACATATGTGGATAAGTGCCTTGCAATTTAGTATTTACTAGGAGTTGCGGGTTTTTGAAAGAGGGTGAAAAAGACGTTTAAAGTGAATATTTACATAGAGACGGATGAGGCAGGTGTAAGGAAACAGTACAGAGGGTATGGAGCAATCGTGGAATTTGTTCTGAAGAATGGAAATCCGGAGACAAGAGAGGATTACGGGCTGGAAGAAGCAACGGGAAATCAGATAGTATTACTTGCTTTAATAGAAGCCTTAAAGAGACTTACTAAACCATGCAGCATTACCATTTATATGAATAACAGATACGTAAGTGAGAATATCCGGTTTGGCAGGATATATGAATGGTTTGCCAATGGATGGAGGACGGCACGGAATGAGCAGATTGCCAATATGAAGGAATGGCAGGAGTTGTTACCACTTATAGAAGGGCATGAGCTTATTTTTTCTTGTGCGAAGGACCATTCTTACAAGAAAGTAATGCAGGGAGAGATTAAGAAAATAAAGAACCAGGGAGTAGCTTGGAAACAACAGAGATTAGACCAACAGGAGGAAAATATTACATGAGCTTACAGAGAAGATTGCAGAATATGAAGAGAAGTGAAGATACAGAACAGATGAGGGTTATCGCATGGCGGAATGCATCAGTAACAAGATACCCGGAATTATGCTGGCTGTATCATATACCAAATGAGGGAGAGCGTAAGAATGGTGGAAAAGCTAAGGATATGGGGCTGACAAAGGGTGTAGCTGATTTGCATTTACCATATCCGAAAGGGCATTATACAGGTCTATACATTGAAATGAAGTGGGATAAAAACACACTGACCAAGGAGCAGACGGCATTTTTACTGGCTATGAAAGAAGCAGGACATTATGCTTGTGTATGTTATTCGGCAGAAGCCGCTATTGAAGTGCTGACCAAGTATCTGGAACTGTATAAGAATCAGATGATTATGGCAGATGCTTTGGAATGCAGGAGCGCAAAGCGTAATAAGGATGGAATACTTGTAGTGCATTAGCCTTTTGACTCATATTAGGGAGTATTTTTATATATCACACAGTTACTTAAAAGCCATGGTAAGCCACGCCCGTATGAGGGCGTGGGGAAAGGAGTCTTGTGGACAGGAATAACCGGATAAATACAAAGGTAGAAGGCCTTGAATTTATGGAAAATCTGGGAACAGGAAGTGTTTATTATCCTATATCACAGGAGCTGAGAGACAGAGGTATAACATGGTGGTTTATAACACCATTAGAGGGCAATGTACAGGATGCTTCCTTAGTATCGCAGTATAACAGAAGCGGTGCGCTTGTGCAGCTTGATTATAAGTGGGGAAAACTGTCTTACTGGAACGGAATGGAAAAAGGAATGGCAGAGATACCTAAGGGAATGACGGTAAGGGAAGTTATGGAATATATGGAGAAGCATGTAGAAACGTATTACACGGAGGAGAAGAGAGAATGGATAAGAAAGAATTTGAACAGCCGGAAATGTTAGAAATAGAAAATACAGAAGTTGCACCAGTGCAACAGCCTAAAGAGGAAAAGAAGAATGAAACGATTGAGTCCATAGAGGATTTGAACCAATTGGCAGCAGAGCTGAAGGAAGCAGGAGACAAGAAACATCTTTTTAAGTTGGCCGAACAATATGGAATAGATAAAGAGGATGTTGAGGATTATTTGGATGGAGTTGTAGAAGAGTTTGCAACACTTCTCATGGCAGCAGTAGGAAAGCTGAAGCATGAAGGTGCGGTGCTAGGACTACGAGGACTTGTAAAGGACTGGGCTGAGTGCGTGGAACAGATGTGTACGGATGATGAAGAACTCTGTAAGGCAGTGCTAAAGAGTGACCGCAAACTAGTAGAATGCATGGGACGTGCTTTGAAGTATGCTTTTGAGAACAAGGCGAAATTGAATGATGACATTGTAAAAGCGGCTAAGTTGGACCCACCAATTTACTTAGGCGTTCCAGGAAAAGCAGAGCTTAAGAAGTTGATAACAGATTATTACATGAAATAGGTGGTGGAGTCATGATTGCATATAAAGGTTTTAACAGTGATATGACGTGCACCATGGGGAGGGGAACATTTCAATACGCTCCCGGAGTAACCGTGGATGAAACAGAGACTGGTGCGCAGTGTGCACATACCGGTTTACACTGTGCCGAGGATCCGTTGGACGTGCTTGATTATTATGGAAATCCAGAAAAGTCACGCTATTTTATTGTAAGGGCAGAAGGAGATATTCACGAGGATGCTCATGGTACCAGAATATCCTGTACCAGACTGACACCTGTTAAAGAAATTACAATACAGAAACTAGCTCTGCATGCCTGCCACTATATAGTAAGCCACCCGGAGCGTAAGAATAATAGAAGGGTGAAGGAAGATAAGGGAACAGCAGATGAGTATTTTGTAATTGTACGTGGAAAGAATCCGATTGCAAGAGGTGACAAGGGAGCAATTCTCTTTCTTTTGCAGGAGGCGGAGGATTCCAAGGAGATTGCAGAGATGGCCGCATATGAAGTAGATGGACAGGATATAAAAGAGGACACATGGTATGACATAGCGGGCAATGAGGTAAAGAAAAATGGTAAAGGAAAAACTAAGAAAGCTCAGAGCGCTTAATGCGACCAGGGAAATGATGCAGAAGGCAGCAGCTGATAATGGCGTGGAAGTAAAGGAAAAAGGCTGGAACGGTAAATGGGAAACAAGGAAATATAAATACAAGTATGCTATATATCTGCGCTGTCAGGAACTTTCCGGCTATTTGAAGATAGCAATATTCACTACAAAAGACATGAAGGATGGGATTGATACACCACGATTTGAACTATTCATCAATCCGGATGGAGAAGAATATATCACCCGTGAATTTGCCAATGGCGAGGAAAAGTGGCGTAAAGCCATGATTGAGAACTTAGATTATCCTGGGTATGGTTGGGGTTATTTATATAGCCAGAGTCAAAAAGCGGATTGGATTAATGCCGAGGGAGCAAAGACAATCCGCAATAAGCTCAAAGTAGAAAAGAGTGGTTTTCGTGGCATTTTGGAATATCAGCAAAGGGTTCTGAAGGAGAAAAGAGAAGAAGGCTACAGAAGGGAAACAGCGCCTTGGGATGCAGATATGGCATTAGTGCCGGAAGTCCCGAACGGCTTTGCTCGTTGGATGCAGAAGAAGGGAGTAGAAGAACACTTTATTTTTTACCACTATGATCCTAAAAAGGAAGCAGAAACGGGTTACTGCTCTTATTGTGAGAAACAGGTTCCGGTAATAAAGCCGAGACACAATAAAAAGGCAAAATGCCCATGCTGTAAGACAGAGATAACCTTCAAGGCAGATGGAAAAATCAAACGGTTAGAGACAACGTATTATGATTTAAAGCTGATACAGAAGATAGCAGGAGGCTTCGTAATCAGAACCTTTGAAGTTCAGAAAAAATACAGTAACACAACCTATGATAAGCCATATTACATAGTAAAGGAATTTCGGAGAGCGTTATACAGGGAGGAAGGTATTACCTTGTATTGCATGGAACTGTATAAGAATAAGGAGTACCGCTGGGTAAGACAACGGGGATACTTTGGGATTGGACATTATTATTACAGATATGGTTCGTCGAAAGAAGGACTGACCTATCCAACAAATATAGGGAGACTGGCCAAAAGTGAGCTGAAGCATTCTGGATTACCTATCATGCTTAAGAAAAAGCCAAGGATGGACATTGAAAAATATCTTTATGAAGAAGCAGGCAATCCGGCAATAGAGAAGCTGGTTAAGATTGATATGTTCCGGTTAGCAGAAGAAATTATGGAATGTAGTTATGATAAAGACCTTTTAAACGAGGAAGGAACTGATTTGGCCAAAATGTTAAAGCTGGACAAGAACCGCCTGAACCGTCTGAAAAATATGAATGGTGGAATCAACCATATGCGCTGGCTGCAGTTGGAAAAGAAAAACAATACAGCTTATACAGATGATATGATCCGTTACTTTGCAGATGCGAACCTTGTGCCAAAGAATTTGGAATTCATAAGCCAAAAGATGTCATATCAGAAGATATGGAATTATCTGATGCGGCAGCAGGATTTGACAGAGGATAAACCATCACAGATAGTAACGACCTGGCAGGATTATCTCAATATGGCCAAGAAAGCTAAAATGCCGGTAGACAGTGAACAGATATACAAGCCTAAGAACCTGGAAGCTAAGCACGCAGAAGCAATTGAGATATTACAGCAGGAAGGATTTAAGAAACAGGCAGAAGAGGTAAGAAAGCGCTTCAAGGATGTAGATAAGATTTGTGCAGAGCTTACCAAGTACGAATATGAGTCAGACAAATACTGCATTGTAGCACCAAAGGGCGTAGAGGATATCATCCGTGAAGGAACCATATTACAGCATTGCGTACATACCTGTGATTTTTACTGGGATAGAATATGCCATCGTGAAACATATCTGCTGTTCCTGCGTAAGACAGCATCGAAGGATGTGCCATATTACACATTGGAGGTAGAACCGGCAGGAAATATCAGACAGAAGCGTACAACAGGAGATAATCAGAACAAGGATTTTGAGGATGCAGTAGGCTTCCTGAAGAAGTGGCAGAAGGAGATTCAGAAACGATTATCCAAAGAGGATAAGGAGCTAGGGGAAAAGAGCAGCATGCTTCGCAAGAAGGAATATGAGAAGCTTCGCAAGGATGGTAACAAAGTATGGCATGGAAGACTAGCAGGAAAGCTGTTGGTGGACGTGTTGGAAGAAGATTTTATGGAGGTAGCAAATGGATAATATACAGGAAATGATACCAGCTGTGGCAGCAGAGCCGGAAATAATCACACATCAGAGCTTTGAACAGCTGGATCAGGAATTACAGTGTGAGCTGGAGAGAGAAGCAGAAGGCTTCGTGAAGATTGGATATATGCTGAAGATATTCCGTGACACAACGATTTTGGTCAATACGGAATATAAAGATGTAAACGATTATGCCATGAAGAGATTCCATCTGGATAAGTCGCAGGTATCAAGATTTACAAGAATCAATGACAGATTTTCAGAGGGCGGTTATTCGGACAAGCTTCAGGATAAATTCCGAGGATTGGGATATGCAAAGCTTGCTATTATGCTTCAGCTTCCGGAAGCCATAGCGGACGAGATTACTCCAGCATTTAGTAAATCTGAGGTTTTAGAGATTAAGGAAGAAATAGACGAAGAGAAGAAAACCTCAGAAATTGAATTACTGTTAGAAACACAGGATACAAAAGTAGCAGAGCAGGACACCAATCTGAAGAAGGTAGTATGGCAGATGCTGCATGATAATACCGAACTGTATAAAAAGCTGCATGAACAGGTACAAAAAGCGAAAGCAGAGCAGTTCGTACTAAAAAAAGCAAAGTTAAGGGAAGATTATCATAATATCCTGGCACCGCAGGGAGAAGGCATTTACAGTGTGCGTATACAGGGAATGGGCAGGATGATGCTGTCTATCAAGGAGACAGGAAGAGATATAAATCTGATACACGTTCGTTCGGGAGAAAAGGAAGTTTGTACGTGGAATGAGTTAGTTTGTGCGGTAGAGAACTGTATGTGTGAGAATATGTCAGCTGAAGAATCTTATAAGCACCAATATGGAGAAGAATGGCAGGAAGAGAAAAAAGAGGAAGTTGCACCGGTGCAAAGTTCTGCTACAATTCCAGTCCCGATTCCTACACCAAAGCCGGAGAAGAAAGCAGAACCGAGAAAACAGTCTAAGGTAAGCAAAGCGCCCGCACCAAAGCCGAAAAAAGAGGAGACGCCGGTAGCAGTCGAAGAAAAGTACGAGCCATTAGAGGGACAGACTACAGTTGAAGATATTCCAGGAATCGTACCAGAGGAATACAAAGAAACTGTTACTCAGGAAGAAGAAAACAAGGAAAGTGTTAGTGCAGACCATATAGGTGATGCCACCGAAATGGTATCAGAGGAAACACAGGAGCTTTCGAAAGAAAAGAGAAAATGGCGAAATGAGTATTTTTGCTTGGTTGCAGAAGCGAATGAAGCCTTACGTAATAAACAGTATGACATTACGATAAAGTACCTACAGGAAGCTATGGAGATGGTTCGCAATATGCAGGAGTGCTAAAAGTACGGATTGGAGGAAGCATGGGGAAGAAAGCATATTACAACGTATATGAGGATGACAGATTAATCATGGAGAATGTAACAAGGAAAGAGATTACAGAACAGCTACCATGTTCCCTCAGGAGCTTGGAACATTACCTTGGCAGCAGGAAAAAGATGGATGGTAAATACAGCTTTGAACTTTCCGAAAAAGAAGTAAAATCAGTTTTTGAAGAAAAGTGGGATGAAGCGGTAGCACCATTTAAAAGGGTGAAGTGGAGCAAGACGGAGGGGCGGAAGTTGTCTGTTTTTTAGATAGAAATTTGACGGAGGAATGCAGATGGAAAAATTAAAATACAAAGAATGTGAAAAATGTGAAGATTGGAATGGCTGTGTTCAGAAATGTTTTGACACATGCTGTAAGCCTATGGATGCTTGGGATGAATTTAATAAATATAAGCAGCTAGAGGAACAAGGATTACTATTTCAGTTATCTTGCAAGGTAGGAGACACAGTTTATTATCCACAAAAAGATATTGATTATATTTTTCCGGTCAGAATTTCACAAATTATCATATCTGATTTGGGAGATGGGAAGTATTGTGTGCAGTATAACGGCTGCTTCTTTGATTCCAATAATGACCCGTACCAAGAGTTTGAATTTGACAAGGACGATTTCGGCAAAACAGTATTTACTAAGCAATTTGCAGCCGAGATGAAGTTGAGAGAGTTAAAAAATAACTAGGAATTTAGTGAGGTAATATGCATGACAGACGAAGAAATAGAAAAAATTATTTTAGTTATCAAAAAGAAAAAAGAGATAACAAGAGCTTTAAGAAATATTATAGCTTTGTTGCTTAGTTAGGAATTTGATGGAGGGAACATGAGCAATAGACCGGAAATTACAAAAAATCTTTCGTTGGCATTGGAAAGACATATAAACCCTAAGAAAGATACAAGAATTTATATAGCAAGAGAAGTTACGTTTGATTATTCCACGGGACATCCTGTGCGAGTGGATTATATGAGATTTAAGCCAGTTAATAACACGGTTTCAGGAATTGAAAAAGGAGATTTTTACTGTTATGAGGTTAAATCTTCGGTAGAGGATTTTCACAGCAAGAACGGACACAATTTCATTGGAGATTATAACTACTATGTTATGCCAAGAGATGTATATGAAAAGGTGCAGAGAGAAGTTCCGTGGAAAGTAGGTGTATTTGTATCTTCCATGGAAGAGTGCGAAGGGCTTTTAACCTTAACGCAAGTAAAGAAAGCAAGGCGCAGCGACAGAGAAAGACCTGTATCTGAAATGCTCCTGATGATGTTTAGGTCGGCGGCAAGGGATAGAAGATCATTACAATAGGAATTTTATGAGGGAATATATATGGATAAACAAAAATTGATTGATATAACACATGAGATTACAGATGACTTAGAAAAGGAAGCAAATGCAAAATTGGCAGAAGCTAAAATATATCATGAAGGTTACATACAAGCGTGCGAGGATTATGGCAAACGTATAAGACAAGCTGTTTATAAATCGGAATAGGAATTTAGCAAAGGAGCGAAAATGAAAACAATAACAGTATTAAAAATATTGAAAAGATATGAAAAAAGTCTTTCTGTAATGGAAAATGAAGCATTAAGAGATTCGTGTACAACGGATGCAGAACATTACAGAAATGATAAAGTAGCAATGCAGGAAGCAATTAAGATTATTGAAAGGAGTAATGCCTAAATCCTCGTAGACGAGGTTTGTGCAAGATTAGTATGGTGAATTGCACAGTGAAATATAGCGGAGTGACTATGAAACCGAGTCGATTACTATATTTCCACTGCCGAATGATTTGGCAAGTGGTAGGTATGATTTATATAGCAAGTAATAGTAACGGAAAAGATAGTTTATGGATGATTTTAGAATTGATAAGACGTAAATATCCACTAGATGTAGTGTTGTTTTTTGATGGTGGTAAAGAGTTTCAAGCAATTTATGATATTTGGGAGCGTGTCAAAAAGATTCTTGATGCTAATGGTATCAAGTGGGATGTTGTAAGACCAGATTATGATTTTGATTATTGTTTCTCAGAAAAGAAAATCAACACAAGAGACGGTTCAGATAAATACGGTTATTCTTGGTGTGGTGGCGTATGCAGATGGATGACAGAATACAAAACAAAAGCAATTAAAGATTATTATAAAACACATTATCACAATGAAGTAATCGTTGAATATGTTGGGATTGCAGTAGATGAATTAGACCGAGTAAAAGCACCGACAAAAAAAGGAAATTTGATTAAGAAATATCCTTTAATTGAATGGGGCTATAAAGAAAATGACTGCTTTGTAGGATGCTATAAAGCAGGATTTGATTGGAAAGAACCAAATACAGATATTTCTCTTTATCAAATTTTAGATAGAGTATCGTGTTGGTGCTGTGGTAATAAAAATCTTAATGAACTTAGAAACATATATCAAAATCTGCCTGAATATTGGGAGCGTTTGAAAGAAATGCAAAACAAAACAGATAAACCATTTAAAAGCTATGGAACTATCTTTGAGTTAGAAGAAAGATTTAAAAAAGAGTTGGCTGATATTCAACAAAACTGAAATTCAAGGAGTGAACATAATGCAGAATGAAGATGATATTGTCCCGTATCCAGAATACCCTGGAGTAACAATAAAAGATATTCGTTCCTTACATGGAAGGAATATGAAACCAATGACAGATAAAGAAAAGGCAGAATTAATTTATATGTTCCAAGAATGCGAAGAACAGGAGAACAAAGATACAATTTAGAAATAAAAAAGCGATAGACACACCGACCAAAGTACCTCTATCGCTTAGACATTAAGCCTGAGGACATTATAACATAATGACTTTCCTTGGGCAAGAGACAACGGAGGAAAGACAGCATGAATACGAAAGAAAAACTGAAGAACGATATACTTGTAGGAATGAGAATGTATTTAGAACCGGCAATCATGGCTATATTAGAGGCAGTTATTGTAAAAGCCGTTCAGAATGTGGAAATGACAGAAATAGAAACTCTGCCGGCAGCAGTCGATGATACGAACAGATACATAATTGAATTGTTTATGGCACGTAAGGCAACAAAGCTTAAAAAAAGTACAGTAGAAGCCTATATGCATACAATCCGCGAATTTGTCGCCTTGGTCAATAAGCCGTTGAATAAGGTGAGTGAGTGCGATGTAGAGTGCTATTTATACCGCAAAAAGCAGTTGAACAATAACAATACTTCTCTGAATAATCTTCGTAGAAATCTATCTGCATTCTTCACATGGATGAGAAAGGTTAAAATAATCGGTGATAATCCCTGTGATGGCGTAGAACCATTTAAGCAGGTGGAAAAGCCAATAGATTATCTGGAACCAACAGACGTTGAGAAGATTAAGCAGGGTTGCAAGTATAAGCGTGACAGGGCTATTTTGGAATTTATGCGTTGTACAGCAATGCGAAGAGGAGAAGTGCCTCAGGTAAGGATTAATGATATTGATTTTTCAACAGGAAAGATAGTGATATATGGTCACAAAGCAAGCAGATACCGCACTGTATTATTAGACAGGCTTGCAATGCATTTCATTAATGAGTATCTAAAGGAGCGTGGGGTAACGCAGCAAAGCACAGAGCCTTTGTTTACACACCTGAGAGGGGATAAGACAAAGGTATTGGAAGCAGAAGGAGTATATGCGGCTATTAAAACAATAGCTGGTCGTTCTAAGATTGATAGGAGAGTTTATCCGCACATCTTTAGAAAGACAACCGCAACCAATATCTGTAAGCGTGGAGGAAGTGAGGATGCAGTAGGAGAGTATTTAGGACATGCACCGAAGAATGTAACAGGAAAGCATTATATTGGAAAGACAGATAGATATGTAGAACAAATCTTTCATAATTACGTTGAGGCAGTATAGCACAGATTGAAGGAGGGATATTATGGAGGGGAAGATAAATCCAAGATTTGTTACATGGGAAGAATATGGAATAAGTAAAAAAAGGTATAAGGAACTTAAGGACATTTGTTCCAGTGGACAAGCAGAAGATAAGGTATTGCATGCCGCTCGCAAAGCGAATAGTGATATTGCAGAGCACATAGTAGAATCTGTGAAGAAGAATAAGAGTTACGAAAAAATAGAATATGATAATAAATTAGGGAGAATACCTTGTGGAAGAACTGATTTCTATGGATATAGGAGACTGTTCTATCATCTGCTAGATGAGGACTTAAAATTTGAATAAAAAGTTAGTTAAGTAGGTAAGGTGAAAATAAATGGAAACTACAGTAACAGTGGATATTATGACGGAAAAGACAGACAAGGAGTACAAAGAGATATTCCAACTTTATCAGTTATGCATATAAATGTTGAGCAAAAAGAAATCATTGTATTAAATACCATACGAGGCGAAAGGGCAAAAGGTATTTATGAAGAACTGACAGGTTTATTTGGGTAAAATAAAAATACGAATCTAAATAAAAACCGAGTATGTTAACATACTCGGTAGAATAATTAATTAGTAAAATCAATTGTGATATGTTCTTTTCCTAGTGTTGCTAATTTTTCTAGTAATAGCGAAGATGCATTTTGGCAGTTTTTTATGGTAATATGTCCATTTGATTTTTTTGTGAGCGAAACAAGCTTTTCTAAAGAAATTGCAGAACAATCAGAAAAATTAAGAACTATAGAACAGCCTGTGGAACAAAGCTTTTCCAGAGCTAGCGTTGAGACAGTCATGCAATTACCTCCTTTTGTCTTAGTATATAATATTGTAATAAATATACTATATTTAAGAGCAGTTGTAAATGTGGATAAATAGTTCTTTATTAACATTTATTTTGGACTAGAAAAGGCTGCGATAGGTAGAAAGCACCAAAAAGGTGCTTTTTATTATGCCAAAATGGTACAAAGCAAAGTAAAAACCATGCAAAAATAAGGTCATGAAGAAGGTAAAACAGACTATAAAAAAAATGCAAACAGCATTATTAAATAAAGGAAAAATATACAAAATAGCAACGTATCAGTTTTACAGTGAAGAACAGTATCGCATGATTACGGGATACCGAATAACGGAGAAAAGACCGTACAAGAAGAGAAATGGTCAGATGAGCGAAAAAGATTATGAACTGTTGAATACGTGCTCAGAAATAGAAGTATTGATGTGGTTTGCAGAAAAATGGAAGGAAGAGCAAGGGGATAAAAAGCAGGGTGATTAAATGGCAAAAAATCTGTCAGAGAAGCAAAAGGCATTTGCTGATTATTACATAGAATGCAGTAATGCTACAGAAGCCGCTAAAAGAGCGGGCTATTCTGCAAAAACAGCAGGAGCAATAGGAGCAGAGAACCTTAAAAAACCTAATATATTAGAGTATATAGAAAAAAGGCAGAATATAATCGATTCAAATAGGATTGCGACACTGAAAGAGGTACAGGAACTAAGGACAGAAATCCTAAGGGGAGATTATAAAGATGATTTTGGTTTTAAACCATCTGCTGATGAGAGATTGAAGGCAGCCAAGGATCTTGAGAAAGCCTTACTCATTAAGGAAGAACAGGAGAAAAAGGCAAGAGAAGCAGAGGAGGCAAGAAAAGCCAAAACGTATCACATGGATTTGGATATTATTCCAGATACATTCCATTCGGTCATACGAGATATTAGAAATCATAAACATTTGGAATATGTTTTAAAAGGTGGCAGAGGTTCAACAAAGTCCTCAGTGGTAGGAAATACAATTCCCGAAATAATGAAAAACAATCACGAGGTGCATGCATTAGTATGTCGTAAAGTAGGAGTAACATTAAAAGATTCTGTGTATGCAAAAATTAAGTGGGCATTAAGGAAGCAAGAAATTGAAGAAGAATTTGACGAAAAATTAAGTCCGTTAGAAATTACGATAAAAGCAACAGGACAAAAAATATATTTTAGGGGAGCAGATGAACCAGAAAAAATAAAATCAATTTCGCCTCCATTTGGATATATAGGTATATTATGGTTCGAAGAATTAGATCAGTTTAATGGAGAAGAAGAAGTAAGAAACATAGAACAGTCTGCTATTCGAGGTGGTGATATTGCATGGATATTTAAAACGTTTAATCCTCCTAAAAGTGATAATAACTGGGCGAATGAATATGTAAGAAAACCAAAGGAAAACAGAGTGGTACATCATTCTACATATAAAGACGTACCAGAAGAATGGCTGGGAAAACCATTCATAGAAGAAGCAGAACATTTGAAAAAAAATAATCCAGAAGCATATGAGCATGAGTATGAAGGAGTTCCTAATGGAAATGGTGGAATGGTATTTGAATATCTGAGATTTGAAAAGATTACAGATGAGCAGATACAGTCATTTGACAGAATATATCAGGGTGTAGACTGGGGATTCTTCCCTGATCCGTATGCATTTGTGAGATTGTACTATGATAAAGCAAGAGAGACCATATATTTTATCGACGAACTTTATATCCAAAAGAAACAGAATGCATATACTGCAAAATGGATATTGGATAAGGAATATGACGATTATGAGGTCACATGTGATAGTCAAGAGAAGAAATCAGTGGCAGATTACAGAGATTATGGTATTCCGGCAAGGGCAGCAGTAAAGGGACCCGGGTCTGTTGAATACGGAATGAAGTGGTTGCAGACCAAAACAATAGTAATAGACGAAGAAAGAACTCCAAACGTATATAAAGAGTTTAAAAAATATGAGTATGAAAGAGATAAGGATGGCAATCCTATATCAGGTTACCCGGATAAGGACAACCATACGATAGATGCCACGAGATATGCTCTGGAGAAATTCTATAACAAGAGAGGAAACAGTGCATGAGAATATGGAATATGATAAGGAGTTGGATTAGCAGGATGTTTACACGAGATGTAGAAAGAGAGTTCAAGGTAGAAAGTATCGAATCAGATATTATGAGTGCAGCCATTAAAGAGTGGAGTGAAATTTATCAAGGAAAACCACCATGGGCAGACGATGATATTGAATCTTTCAATTTCGCGAAAAAGATTTGTAATGAGACAGCCCGATTAACAACACTCGATTTAAAAATTAATGTAGAGGGTTCTGTAAGGGCGGAATGGCTTCAAGCGCTGGCAGATAGTTTTATCGTGAAGATGCAACAGGAAGAATTTGAGAAGGCATGTGCATTTGGACATATCATAATAAAGCCGAATGGAAGTGGGATTGATTATATTATGCCATGGGAGTATGTTCCGGTAGATACAGACGTAGATGGGAATATAACTGCGGCAATATTCTTCGATAGATATCATGATGAGGATGGAAAGTGGTATTACACGAGAATGGAATATCATAGATTCGAGGAATTAGAAAGTGTAGGAGAAACAGTCTATGCAATAACGAATAAGATATATCGTTCAGCGGGAAAAGATGGACTGGGATTGCCGATTATGCTTAAGGATACAAAATGGAGCTGGATGCAGGAAGAGGAGTATATTGCTAATATAGAAAAGCCTTTATTTGCAGTATTGAAGATGCCAGTTGCCAATAATGTTGATATTAATAGTCCGTTAGGGTGTTCTATTTTTGCTAATGCAGAAAAAGAGTTAAAGAATCTGGACATAGCGCATACCAGATTGGGGGATGAAATTTTTGACAGCCAAAAAAAAATCTTTATGGGTGATATGCTCACGGTAGGAGAGGGGAAACCGGTTAAGGGCAGAACAAGCCCTAATGGAGCAGTAGACAAGATAGGAAAGAAGCTTCCGAGATATGTGCATATTCTTCCGGGAACAGAAACGGGAGAAGAGTATCATGAAATTAACCCTCAGCTTCAAACGGATGAAAGGATAAAGGGTATTAATCACTTTCTGAATTTAGTAGGCGTAAAATGTGGATACAGCACAGGACAGTTTGTACTGGATGGAAGAACCGGACATGTCACCGCTACACAGGTAGAAGCGGATGATCGTGAAACAATACAGCTCATCAAACAAATTCGAGACGTATTCCAGAAAGCCACCGACAATATGCTTTATGCTGCAAATGCTATTGCAGATATTTACAACATCACACCAGTAGGAGCATACGAAGTAAAGTATGCATTTGGTGATATTACATACAATTGGGAAGAAGACAGGGCAAGACATTGGGGCTATGTGATACAGGGCAAGTATCCATTATGGCGATATTATGTAAAATTTGAAGGAATGTCGGAAGAAGAGGCAAAAGAAATTGTTGCTGAAGCACAAGGAGAAAGTGCAGAAAAAAGCGGTTTGTTTGAGGAAGAGTGATAGGGATGAGGATTGATAAGCATGTAGGGTGTGTAAACATTTCTCTTAATACAAGCAGAATAGATAATAATATTCTGGAAGCACAAAAGCTTTTGAACGAACAGGTAGTGGCTGACTGCGAGCCTTATGTTCCGTTCAATCAAGGAGCGCTAAGAAACAGTGTAAGATATCCTCAGGGCATTCATGGAGGTGTTATTGAATACGACACTCCATATGCCCATTATATTTATACAGGGATATTATATCTGACAAAAGATGGTCGCTCTTTTGCACAACGCCATGAGAAAAAATATCCGACAGACAGAATACTTGAGTATCATGAACCGGGAACTGGTTCAAAATGGTTTGAGAGTGCTAAGAAAGACCATGAGAAGGAATGGATAGATTTGGTCAAACGAACAGTTGGAAAGGATTAGATATGCTGGAACCGGAATATTTTAATGATAAAGCAGATAAGTTGATTGAGATGTACAGGGAACTGGAAGATTATATCATGGAAGATATAGCAGAAAGACTGTTGAAATCGGGAGAAATGTCTGGAACAGCAGATTGGCTGATTTGGAAATTGGAGCAGATGGGAGAGCATCGAACTGTTATATTGAATAAGATAGCTAGAATGACCAATATGAGCAGACGAGAATTGAAGGAACTGCTCCAAGAAGCTGTATTGACATCCTGGCAGGATGATTTAAGCGCATTTAATGAAATGGGAATAGAAATAGCAAGCCCGCTAAGTAATCCGTATGTTGTTTCGGTTATGGATGCGGAATGGAGAAAGAGTCAGGGAGAGTTGGAGAATCTGACAAGGTCTGCTATGCTAAGAAGTCAAAAGGACTTGATAAAAATGCTGGATGAAGCTGAGATAAGGATAGCAACAGGAGTAAGGAGTTACTCAGCAGAAGTATGTGATATATTAGACAGATATGCTGGGAAGGGAGCTATGGTTGATTATCCTAGAGGCACACAGAGAACCTTAGAGGCAGCAGTCCGTATGTGTGTAGTCACATCCATGAATCAAACAGCGGCACAGATAACAAATCAATACATAGTACAGGCAGGAACAGAATATGTTTTAGTCTCTGCACATCTTGGGGCGAGAATACAGGAGAAAGGACAATCTTACCTTGCTGGACATGAAAACTGGCAGGGCAAGATATTCCGTATCAATGGAAGTGAGCCAGAATATCCTAATTTGCTTGAAATGACAGGATATGAGATAAATGCTGAAACGGGAACCGGATATGTAAGAGATCCACGTGGACTACATGGTTATAATTGCAGACATGGACATAAGCCTTGGGATAAAAGACTTAGAAATCCGTATATGGATGAAAATGGAAACCTGAAAATAGATACAGAGGAAAATCGAAAGAGGTATAAATTAAAACAACAGCAAAGGGCGTATGAAAGGGATATCAGAAAGACAAAACGAGAGCTTTTGACTAAAAAGAAAGAAATCGATATGGTAGCAGAAACAGATGTAAAGGATATGCTACAGGAAGATTATGACAGATTGGCACTGAAGCTAAGAGAGCAGAATAAGAAGTATAGTAATTTCTGCGAAGAAAACGGTTTTACAAAAGAGGTGGATCGACTAAAGGTAAGCGGGTTTAAGAAAAAACAGGCAAGCATGGCAAATGGCAGAGCTACGGCATTGGCTGCGAAAAACATGAAAGAAGGGCAGGAGCAACTTAAGGAAGCTATAAGAAGTGGAGAATTGGGAACAAAGATTAAGGAACAACATTACTTGAAACACATAGAAGGTACAAAACAGTTTAATGATTATCTTCGAACAAGATTGAATAATCCAAACGGTTATAAAGGTCCACAGGATAAATTGACCATTAGTCTTGAAGAATGTCAGAAAATAGTCGATAATATGAGTGGAAAGGGAATTGTTAAGATGAGCAAAGGTTCGGCAACAGAGTATGTAACATGTGATAAGATAATAGGCCAGTACTATAAGGATGGACAGTGGCACGATACTAAAAGAGCAGCGATTCATTATGGCAAAAATGGTAGTCACATCGTTCCGGTAAAGGAGTTGTAGAAATGGTAAATATATGGAATTACAGAGATAGCAATATAGTTCGTATAATAGATAAAAAGGGAAATATAAGACAAGGTACTGTTATTTGCGTGCTCGACAAAGAAGAAACGGAAAGAGAAGACGATTATATTGCTATAGAGAATGCAGATGGAGTATTTGAATATGAACCTAGTGATATAAAGAAAATTGAGAATATTGAATAATGTGTGAATTAGATGCAAGGGCTGTAAGGCACTTATCCGTAGAAAGATAGGTGCCTTTTTGCGTGCAAGAAAGCAGTTTTCAAAATGGTACAAATTTTGCTGAACTGTAAATTACAATAAAATCACCAGGCGTGGTATAAACGCTTACTCACAACTGTGGACAGACCAGTATAAACAAATGTATGGAGGAAAACATGGATATTTTGGAATTGTTAAAGAAGTATGGAGTTGAACTTCCTGAGGACCAGGAAAAGGAATTCAATAAGGAGTTCCGCAAGACATACAAGTCAGAGGGAGAGGTCAACAAAGCAGTGGAAAAGGTTGAGAAGGACAGGGATGCATGGAAAGAGCGCGCAGAAACGGCCGAAACAGCGTTGACCGGATTCGAAGGTAAGAAACCGGAAGAAATCCTTGCAGAGATGAAAACACTCAGGACAACACTTGAAACAACGAAGAGCCATTATGAGAACAGATTGGCAGAGAGAGATTTGGATGATGCCATTGCAAGAGGGCTTGAAGAGTATAAGTTTACTTCGGAAGCTGCAAAGCGAGAGATTGTTGCTGATATCAAAAAGTCAAAGGCAACAGTCAAGGAAGGAAAGATTTTAGGTCTTTCAGACATGATGGCAATTTACAAGGAAAAGGATCCGGGAGCGTTTGTGGATGAGCAGCAGGAAAACTTGGAGGCAAACAGGGCAAGGGCTATCGGTACACTGAATAATCCAGCGCCTGCCAAGATGACAAAGGAACAGATTATGCAGATTAAGAACAGGACAGAACGACAGAAAGCAATTGCTGAGAATATGGATCTGTTCAGAAAATAGGAGGCTAGAATATGGCAGCAAATGATAATGTAATCACGACAGCAGACATTAATGTTACTGCAAGAGAGCTTGATTTCGTAACCAGCTTTGCACGTAATTGGCAGGCGTTACAGGAGATTCTTGGTATTACAAGAGCAATCAGAATGACACCGGGAACGATGTTGAAGTCTAAGTATGCAACGGGAACATTACAGGGTGGAAAGGTTGCAGAAGGTGACATGATTCCCCGTTCAAAGTTTACCGTTCAGGAAAAGGATTACGAGGAGATTACAATTGAAAAGTTTTCTAAGGAAACATCTATTGAGGCGGTAAAGAAGCATGGATATGATGTCGCAGTTGGAATGACAGATGAAGAATTTCAGGTAGAGTTGCAGGACACTGTCATGGACAGATTTTATGATTACCTTCAGACAGGAACTATGACGTTTGAGGAAAAGACATTCCAGATGGCATTTGCGATGGCAATCGGTAAGGTAAAGGATAAGTTCAAGACAATGCATAAGAATGCAACAGGAATTGCAGTATTTGCTAATACGTTAGATGTATATGCATATCTTGGAAGTTCTGAAATTACAGTACAAACAGCTTTTGGTATGACTTATATTGAGAATTTCCTTGGAGCCGATGTTGTATTTATGACAAGTGAGATTAGCAGAGGACGGCTTGTTGCAACACCGTTGAATAATATTGTTGCATATTATGTAGATCCGGCAGACTCCGACTTTGCCAAGATGGGGCTTGTATATACTACTGATGGAGAAACAAATCTGATTGG
The DNA here is from genome assembly GCA_017440575.1 of Lachnospiraceae bacterium. Taxonomy (GTDB): domain Bacteria; phylum Bacillota; class Clostridia; order Lachnospirales; family Lachnospiraceae; genus COE1. The sequence continues at coordinate 28,237 of JAFSGY010000070.1, forward strand.
TTTCCATGCAAAGGGAGATTATGACAGGGCAACAGGTGTATCTTATGCAATTATGGGATTTGTTTTGTTTGCAGAGTTTATTGATGCGATTGCTGTAGTAACAATTAATCCGAATGCAACAGTAACAGAGTCTGAGAACACTAATGCAGCAAGTGCGGTAAGCATCGGTGATGAATCGGGGGAATAGCAGGCTATAGTCTGGATGAGAGTGTCGGATACAGTGAGCAGGAGCTTAATACCATGAAGAAAGTGGATATTATAGCTCTTGCTGCTGAATTAGGCTATAGCGTGACACAGACAGCAACAAAAGCAGTTATTATACAGGAATTCTTAGAGCAACAGGGGTAGTGGATCATGTCAGAAATGTATGCAGATTTTGAATATTACCAAAAAGAATATGGCGGGAAAGTGTTTCCGTCTGCTGATGATATGAAACGCTATGCAAGAAAAGCCGACAGGATATTAGATTCCTCCACGTCGGGAAAGCTAGAATTTGCTTTCCCGACGGATACCAAAACAGTACAGGCGATAAAAGACTGTGCCTGTGAATTAGCAGAGTTTTCCTATCAGATTGACCAGTATCTTGCCGTGGCAGCAGAAGGGGCAGGATATATCACACAGGAAGATGGGAAAGTAAGAGGAAAGATTGTAAAGTCTGTTTCATCAGGTTCAGAATCAATTACTTACACAGGCGCAGATAATACGGTGAGCACAATTGTGTCACAGGCAGCTAAGGACAAGAAAGTAAGAGATGTCTATGAATATGGTGTAATACGTGGATATTTAACAGGCATGAAAGATGCAAACGGGGTAATGCTGTTATATGCAGGGGATTATCCGGGAAGAAGGTGTGTATGGGCATCGGATACATAGATTCTATTGTGTTATACAACAGATATGAAAACGAAGGACTTGGAAAGATATATTATATCGGAACGAGATTCGATAATGCGAGGATTGAACTTACGCAGGGAGCAAATATCCGCACAAGTGGATTGGAAAGTGCAGATTCATGCATAGTAAAGATACCAAATGATAGTTCATTGCCAAAGCCTTATGTTGCACCGGTGCAATGGAAAAAACTTTCCGATGAGGAAATACAGGGAACTTTTACGCTGGATAAGGGGGATAAATCTTTTTTTGCAATATGTAAAAAGAAGGAACTGGGAATAGATAGAGCATTACCAGAAGGCTTGATTGACAGTGAGACATATGAGGAAGGTTTTTTCGAATATATGAGTAACGAGTATGGTTATTCTTACATGTTAAACACTGTAGATGTATATTCATTGATTCCTAGATTCGAAATAGGAGGAAATTGATGTCACAGGAAAAAGCATATGAAATCCTTAGCTCGGAAGAGCAGGAAGTCATAGGAAAAGCTATTTATTCATTAGTATCGGAATGCCCTGCTATTCCTAAAAGTGTTAAGAAAAGTTATGGAGATATAAATTCCAATACAGTAGGAATGTTTGCAGAGCAGGGAGCAATAATACGTGAGCGATATGTAAATGGAGCCTTTATAGCACAGTATCCATTTACGTTATTGTATCGTTCTAAGCCAGATTCTGATAAGGAGAGGATGGCTAGAGAGGAAACACTTTCTAATATTGCAAAGTGGCTTTGTGGTAAGGAAATAGTTTTAATTGAAACAGGCTATAAGCTATCAGAGTATCCTGCACTGACAGATGGTAGAAAGATAATAGGGATAGAACAAAGGCAGACAGTATATCCCGCAGGAAAGCTTGAAGATGGAAGTGTGGATTATCAGGTTCATCTGATAGTGGAGTATAGGAAGAAAGGAATGTATTGAGCATGAAAAGACATTTGTTAGCACATTTTGTGGATATAAAAATGGATACGACATTTGCTACTTCTGAGTATCACCTTCTTGGTGAGGGAATCAATTCGCTGACGGAAGAATTTAACCCAGAGGAAGAGACGGAACAGTGGATTAATCAGGCAAATGGAACTACTGATATTAAATCATATACACCATCTATTTCTGTGGAAATGCAGGATGTAGATCAGGAGGATACAGACCTACTGACATGGGTAAATAATATGATTGATACACTTCCAACAGGTAAGGAAGCAGTGACATCGTATATCAGAGTAAGAGTTCAGGGAAATGGACCAGAGTATCCGGCTGTAAGAAGACAGTGTGCAATCTCAGTAGGTAGTACTGGTGGAGATGCAGGAGGCAATGTAAATAATGCGTTAACAATTGGTGGTAGAGGAGATGGTGTTAAAGGCACCTTCAATATGAAAACCAAGACATTTACAGAAACAACGACTGCTAGTGCCAGTTCATAACAGTGATGTTAAGCAATATTAACATAAATGGGCGGAAACCTTTCGAATCCGCCCATTTTTCGAAAGGATGTTAAGGATGGAAAAATTAAGAGTAGATAATGGATTAAAGAAGATAGAGGTAAATGATAGGGGAGATTTTATTGAATTCTCTGTTAAAGATAATAAGTTTATTGAGGGATTTGGAGAACTTGTCACATGGATGGAAGGGGTGTTAAGAAATCAGAAACAGCAGACTACAGAGGAAACAGAAAAGACAATAGAGATGATATTGGACGATATTAAGGGAAAAAGTGAAATATGCAAGGAAGCATGTTGCAGGATAGATAAGTTATTTGGTTCAGATACCTGTAAAAAGGTGTTTGGAAATATTGAGCCGGATGAGTATGTAATTGGAGAGTTTATGGATCAGATCGTTGATTTTATGGATAAGTTCCAGAAAGAAAGACAGGAAAGTATAGGAAGTAAATACAGTAACGAGAGAAAGGGTGCTAACAGTATATAATGTGGAATATCTTAATGGACAAGCTTCCAACTGAATATAAGGGATTTCCGATTGATTCCGATTTCAGAGTTGGCATTCAGATGTTTCAAGCACTTAATGATAAGGAGTTAATGGAAAAGGAGAGGGTGGCGGTTGCACTGAATCTCCTTTTTTTAGATAAGGAAAATATACCGGATTTGGAAACGGCAATCGAGGGAATAAATTATTTCTTATCAGGCTGGATGACAGACAGGATAGAAAAAAAGAAACACGATATAAAGGTAACAGACTATGACATAGACCAGTGGCGTATTTACGCAGCATTCCGTTCACAATATGGAATAAACCTCAATATCGAGAATTTACATTTTTGGGAGTTCATGGCATTGCTTACAACGTTGGATGAGTGTGCGTATACAAGAGTTATCGATATTAGGACAAGGAAAGTAGATAATAAGATGTCACCTGAAGCAAAAAAGGCACTGAGAGAGGCTAAGGAGAGATATAACTTGGAAGAAGAGGAGATAACACCAGAAGATCAAGACATAATCGATAATTTCATGAAGTACGTGAAGGGGTGAATAATACATGGCAGCAGGATATGATGGCTCTATTAGAATTAACACACAAATTGAGACAAAAAATATCAATAGTCAGATGATGAAGGTTGTAAATTCTATAAGTAAAACAGAAAAAGAAATAGCGAATCTTCGTAATAAAATGAAGCAGCTGGAATTTGCTAAAATACCAACACAGGAATATGTACAGTTGCAAAAAGAATTGGCCAGTGCAGAAACGAAGGCAGATAGTTTGTATGGAAAACTGAGAATATTAGAGAAAACTGGTGCAAATAGGACAAGTGCAAGCTTTCTGAGGTTAAAAGAACAGATAGCAGAGGCTGATGAAAGGATTGATGCGCTGCGAATGGGGATTACTGATTTGGAAAGCTCAGGAGCAGCATTTACAAGTGGTGTGGATTCGGCAGAGTACAAGAAAGCAGCAGATAAAGTAGAGGAATTATCGGCGAATCTGAAGGTGAGTCATAAGAGATTAACAGAACTAAATAAACAGACGGAGGAAACATCGGATAAGTTTGCAAAGATTAAGGATAAAGCCCAAAGTGCCTTTAAGTCCATGATAGAAGGGAGTAAGAAAAGCAGTAAGACGTTATCGACTCTGGGAAGTAGAACTAGAGGGATTCTGTTGAGTCTTTTAATATTCAACAATATAACCAAAGCTTTTAATAGCATGGTTGGTGGAATGAAGGAAGGTTTTAATAATTTGGTCATTTATGCGGATGATTATAATGTTGCGATGTCGCAATTAAAATCTTCTAATACACAAATGAAGAATAGTCTTGCAACTGCATTTGGATCAATTGTACAGATGGCAATTCCTCATTTGATTACATTGATTAATTATGTTACAGAGGCATCAAACAGAGTAGCACAGTTTACAGCTGTATTAGCGGGGAAAGATTCGTGGACGAAAGCAGTAGCAGTACAGGAAGATTATGCAGAATCATTAAGTGGAACTGCGTCAGCAGCAAAGAAAGCCAAGGGAGTGTTGGCATCTTTTGATACGTTGGAAGTATTAAATAAAAAGGATACATCAACGGGAGGTACTACGACAAATCCTAAGGATATGTTTGAAGAGGTGCCAATCGAGAATGCGGAAATTACTAGTATCGCAGAACGATTTAAACAGATGGTGAATGCGAGTGACTGGGAAGGAATAGGAACATTATTAAGTGATAAATTAAAGAAATCTATGCAGGATATAGAGTGGCAGAAAGTTTATAGTAATGCGGATATGTTTGGCTCTGGGCTTGCGGCATTTTTAAATGGTCTTGTTAAGCCGGCTACATTTAAGGAAGTGGGAAAAACTACAGCGGGTTCGCTAAATACGTGTCTGCATTTCCTAAATAGCTTTGGGAAGGACTTCGAATGGGGAAAATTTGGGGAATCTCTTTCGGAAGGAGTAAAAGGTTTTCTGATGGAGTGGGATGCAGAGCTTACGGGAGAAACCTTTAGCACTTTTGCATCAGGGCTTTTACAAGCAGCAACAGAAGCCATAGAGACTACAGGAGATAATGACACCTTTGAGGTGTTAGGACAGAAATTTGTAGATTTGATATGTGGAATACAATGGGGAGACCTTACATGGGATTTAATCAATTTTTTTGTGGCTTTGCAAGATGCAGCCGGAGAATTGCCAGCAGACTTTGCACGTGGAATAGCAGAAGGGATTCTGAAGAAAATAACAGGTCAGGAGAACTTGGAAATAGAAACACCAGAGTGGCTTAACAATATAATTGAGGCCATGTTGAAAGGACCATTGCCAGTGCAGCCTTTATCATTTGTAAAAATGATATTACCTGATGAGCAGGAGGAAAAAGAACAATTAGCACAATTCTTAGGCAGAGTTTATCAATGGTTGGATGGAGATATTAGAAATCTGTTCACAAAAGAAAAATGGCAGGAATTAACGACAGGATTAAAGGAAGGACTTGCTGCAAATTGGGAAGAATTTGAAATCCTGTGGGAAGAATCGGGAGCTGCGTTGTGGTGGGAAGAGGATGTAGCACCGTGGTTTACTGTAGAAAAGTGGGCTGAGGTTGCGAGTGGAATTAGCGAAGGGATCTCCACAAAATGGGACGAAACCAGTGAAACTTGGAAAACGAATATTAAGAGTTGGTGGGAAGAGGATGTAGTACCGTGGTTCACGGTAGAAAAGTGGAAGACAATTGGCGAGAACATGAAGAAAGGCGTACACAATGGATTCTATGGCATTGTTTCTAAAACAGTGGACGTTGCAAATGGAATTATATCTTCGTGTGAAAATATGGTTAATAAGTTGATTGATAAGATAAATTCACTAGTACAAGAAGCACAAGCACTTGCAAATAAAGTACCGGGAATGAACTGGGAGTTACCAACTTTAAATCCTATATCCTTTGGACGTGTGCAGGCTCCTGACATTCCGGCACTTGCGGATGGAGATGTAATTCGAGGGGGAAATCCATTTTTAGCAATATTAGGAGATCAGCCACATGGACAAACGAATATTGAAGCACCATTGAGTACAATTGAAGAGGCAGTATCTAGAGCAGTGGGTGGAAATAATGGAACAGGTCCTCTTATTGTAGAGCTGTATATGGATAGTGAAAAGTTTGCAAGACTGTTCATGGATAATTGGATGCAGGAAGCCAGCAGAAGGGGACTTAATGTTGATATATTGGAAGGAAATACATAATGAAATTTACGCAGGGAATTAGAATAGATGGCACATTATTTGATGTGCCTCTGTTATCTATTAAAAGAAATTTTGATGTATTAGATAAATATGCAGAACGCAACGAAGAAGATGGCGATTTGCTGAGAGAAGTTGCAGGTGTATATGCTAATTACACGTTGGCATTTGGAACCATCAACGATGATGACACATATGAGATGTTGATTAACAAGCTGACAGAGCCGATAGCTTTCCATGATTTTGAGATACCTACGACTAAAGGAATATTTGAGTTTAAAGGGTATATTAGTCAAGTGTCAGATGAGATAAGTAAAATTATGGAAGACACAGCAAAGTTTAAAGGTCTGACGTGTAAATTCACTATGAAGGAACCGTTCAGAACACCGTAGGAGGACTTTCGGAATGCCAAAGACAGGTTTTTATTGTGTATATGGATTAAAAGATACTACAGCTTTGCAGGATAGTACACCGGCAAGTGAATGCAATCAGGAATTTGGGAATTTGGAATTGCTGAAGGAAAATACTGAGCCGGGGGATTATGCGACGCTGGAAAAGAATTTTTTCTTACTAGATGCATCTCAAAATGAGATGCCTGATGAACCGGAAGATTTTGCATTTTATTCTAATGCTATGTCTGGGGGAGATGGTACATTTTCGAACAATCCGTGTCTTAATATTAGTTTTACAGAGAATCATTCAAGCATTGGATTTACATTCTATTTCAAGGATGACTATCCTTTAGAGATGGATATTGTATGGTATGACATCTATGGAATTCAGATAGCGAGCAAATATTTTGAAATAGATAGTAATGTGTATTTTGCAAGGAATCAGGTAGAGAACTATGCAAAAGTGAAAATAACGTTTACGAAAGCAAGACCATGTCGGTATGTAAAGCTTTGGCACATAGAATATGGAACAGACTTGATAATGGGTGAAGGTGGAATGCCGCTTAAGGGAGCAAGCCTGATAGAAGAAACAGACAGGACGTCAGATAAGATTGCTATTAACAAGCTGTCATATAAATTGATAGATACAGAAGATGACTTTAATGTTGGAAATATATCTGGTTTACACAAAGTAATGCAAAAGAGGCAGAAATTACATGCTTATGAAGTGGTAAATGGAAATACATTAGAGTTGGGAACTTTCTTTTTGGATGATGTTAAGACAACAAAGAATGTTACAAGTATTTCAGCGGTGGATTTCAAAGGTGTTTTGGATGATTATACATTTAAAAATGGTAAGGTCTATGATGGAGAATTGGCCGGAAATGTAATTGATGAAATTATGACGGTAGCAGGAATAGAAGACTATGAGGTAGATGATGAAGTAAGAAGTCTGCCGTTATATGGATGGCTTAAGATTCAAACCTGCAGAAAAGCTTTAAGAGAAGTGTTATTTGCTTGTGGAGCTGTAGCCGAAAGTACACGTAGAAATAGCATGAGAATTTTCAGACCGGGAAGGAAGATACAGACAGCAATTGAGCGAACAAGAAAGTTTTCAACATCAGTATCATATAAGGATTATATATCTGATGTATCTATTAAATATCCAGAATACTTTTTGGTGGATGAAGAAAAGCAGATTGTGAAAGGAGTGTACAATCCGGGAATATATACTGTGGAACTTTCATTCCCTGCAAAGGATATGGTTATCAATACGGGAGAAATAATAGAGCAATCTTATAACTATGTGCAATTTAAGGTTGCAGAGCAAGACACAGAGATTGTTATAAAAGGTAAAAAATATAGCAAAGATGATTTAATGATAACTGCATCTGTGCCTAATATCGAGGCAGGGAAGTTGAGAAAAACTAAGAGCTTCACATGTACAGTATTAAGCGGAAAAACAGCGTTGGAACGAGCAGAAGAAATTTTAGATTACTATTCTTTGCAGATAGGCTTAAAGATAAAGTTTCTGAATCAAGGCGATGCTCCGGGAATGTGGGGAGAGATTCAAAATAACAACAGAGCATATGGAAACTATCTGGCCGGAATAGAAAAGATGACTACGGATCTGACAGGAGGATTTATCAGTACAGCAGAGCTGAGAGGATATTACAAGCTGGTATCAGATTTCTATTATACTGGAGAGTTAATTGCTGGAGAGGATATGGGGGTGCTGTAATTGGAATTTGTGTATGACAGAACCTATGAGGATGTGAAAAATAGGACATCGAAAGGATATCTGAACGCAGCAGATTTAAACAGGGTTGAGAATAATATAGATGAGTTGGCCGGATATGTGGATTTGGAACTGGAAACTAAGCAGTGGGATATCGGAGGATTACCGAGACAAAGCGATTTTGAAAGAATACTTTCTAATATTTCTAAGCTCAAGGAATATTTTGCGATACTGCAAACAACGCCAGTTGCACCGGTGCAACCTTTAAATAGTTATCAAAAATGGAACGACATAGAACGTATATTATTTGACATGTACAGTCTGTATATGCGTAGCGTGAGCAATAAATATTATTGTGGAGAAGATATTGGCTGTGGAGATGAGATAGGAGTGATTTAGTATGGCATTTGTAATTAAAACATGGGTAGACAGGGTAGTAGAATATGCAGGAAGGCGTAAGTTGACGAATGTAACAACAGGAACAGAAGAACTGGTGGATGTAGCAAGAAGTGAAGGCACAGTATCAAAGGAAGGGGATGCCTTCAACGCTAAGAATATGAATAATTTGGAACAGAGAATACATGATACCTTTGCGGAGGTAACCAAGGTATATACGGATGTAGTGGTAGCAGCTAGTAATTGGGGAACGTACACAGCAACTCTGACAGGCGAATCGGATATAGTGACAGAATATCCATATAAAGCGGATATTACGTTAGAAGGTATAACAGCAGAGCATTGTGCCAAGGTAAGCTTTGCACCGGCAGAGATTGCAGATGAAGTTTTTGCACCCTACAACAACACACAATCTGGTAAGATTAGGATTTATGCAAAGTCTAAGCCGATTGAAGCAATAACCATACCAACAATATACGCAATAAAGAAAGGGGTATAGCATGAAGATTAGTGTAGCATTCGAAGAAAAGAATGGTAAGAAGTATTATAAACAGCATAAGACAAAGTATCACTTGGAAAACGAGAGTGCACTTATGGATATTATTCCTAATGATACACCTGAAAGAATGAGGTTCTATTATTGCGATCATGGAGCATGGATATTTGATACTGAAGCATATGAGGAATATCTTGCTGAGGTGCAGGAAAAACAGCAGGAGGCTGCAAACAATGATACAATAATTACGCAGCAGGATATGCTGGTAGCAATGATGGAGCTGGCACAGCAGATCAGCGATATGGAAACAGAATTCAATCAATTGAAAGCTACGGTAGGAGGGGAATAATATGGCAACAATCTATTATAAAATAATTAAGTCAGGTGATATGAGCATTGAACAGGTGCCGGACAAATGGCGGGCACAGGTGCAGGAGATGCTGGATGCAGAGGAGGTATAAGCTATGTTTAATAGCGAACAAAATAGTAATTTAACAAGCAAAATAAATCCTAAACTAGCTTTAATATCAGAAAAAACATATAATACAGACGCAAATTCTAATACATACACTTTTACAAAAGACTATGCGCAAGTTTTGTATATTGGAATTGGTTCTGATAATCAGTATAGTGGTGCGTATGAGCTTAAAAGTACAACTATTTCTGATTACAAAACTTTATTTACATCTAAGTTTTCAGATACAGAGGGTGGCGGTGGAATGGTACAAGTGTTAATAATTCTACTGAATGATGTCAAAGCAGGTGATACCATTACTCACTACTCATATGATACAGCGAAGGAGTATATTTATGACTTAGTAAATGAAACTTAATAAATTGATTTATATAGTGAATATGATGTAATAAAGTGCAGGATTATATGATATCTGCACAGTATCACCTTGTTTTACATCTGTTAATTCATACACTTGTAACTTCGTAGGTGAGCTATAAGAAGTAAAAGATTTATTCTTTATTAAGTTGTAAACACACGATATTGATACACTTACAGACACATCCGAATTGTTATGTGCTGCATTAGCTATTAGAACGCAACGTTTATAATCAGATGTGAAAGTGTATTTCATCGAACCACTACCACCGCTATATGAATTTTCAGAAATAACAACTATATCACTCATTAAATTACTATTTAAACTTATTAAAAGGCTGTTATAGGCCTTTTTCTTTAGCAGTAAAATCAAAGAAATTGAGTAAGTAAAAGTATATAAATTTATTTGTGAAATATTGTGAGAAGGTATACTTTTATAAAACAGAAGAACATGTTATATTAAGGCCATAAACATAAGGAGAATAAGTTATGAAGTATTATGTATATATATCAGAAACAAAAGTTGACATGTTATATAGTCAGATTACAAACATGGAAAGTGAGCGCTCTTTAAAAAGCGGGCTGAAGGTAGGAATATTGTCAGTAGAGGCAGAAACAAAGAACATAAAATCAGTATATGATAAAATAAACGAAGTTATTAATGAGATAGATGACATAGGAGATATATATAGTGATGCAGAATATATTCGAGGAACACTTGCAATGGGGTGGAATGCAAGAAATAAATTGAATTATAAAAGTAATGCAACATATTGGATTGGAGAAGCAGTGGATGGTGATGGGATTTTAAATAAGATTTTGTTAATAGGGTCGCAACATCATATAATCGGAAATAAAATAAGCGAAGACTATTGCTATTCTACCTCATATATTGACTCTTTTTTTAATGCTATTGAAAATAGAATAGATTTTGAAACATTAAAATATAATGATAGAGATGGACAATCGGAGATACGATCAACGGATGATAAAAAAATGATACAAAAAATGAAAGAAAGAAATGCTTCAATTTCCGAAATGAAATTATTTGTTAATGATGCTTATTTAGCAGATTTTATCGATGAGTTTTCAGGATGGCATAATGGCATATTTCAAGAGTATGAATTTGTTGCGAAACTTTTACATTCAGAAATGAAAGTTGATAATAGTGGTAATATGATAAGATATGCTATTGCTACTCCGATTTATGTTGTTTTGTTATCGCAGATAGATAAAAGGATAATAATAGAAAAAGGAAGAAAAAAGTATATATTGACTAGGGCTGAATATGAACAACATAAAATACATGATTTTCGTACAATTCATTTGTTATTAAAAAGAAGTGGATTAGATGAAAATAGATTTACCAAAGAGATGAAAGTGCAATATGAAAAGTATAATGGTGGAACAAAAGAATTTAATAGGAGCGAGTTCAACAATAAAGCTATTGAGATAGTTAAAGAGTATTTTTGTATAGTTTGATAATGAAAAAATATTATGAGTATCATAAATTGTAGTATTATGGTATAAAAGTGCTTGCATAGTAGGATGAATTTAAGTAGAATTAAGTTAAATCAATAAGCGCCATGAGCCGATAGAGAATAAAATCTTTATCGGCTCATTTTTTATTTTAAGAAGGAGGTATAAGGGATGAAACGAAAAATTTGTTCAGTATTGGGAGCAGCAGGAAGTGCAATCGCAGGATTCTTTGGAGGATGGGACACGGGACTTGCAACACTATTAATTTTTATGGTGTTGGATTATGGTTCGGGGTTATTAGTTGCGGCTGTATTTCATAAGAGTAGTAAGACGGAGACTGGCACATTAGAGTCGAAGACATGCTGGAAGGGACTGTGTAAAAAGTGCATGACTCTTGTATTTGTGCTTATGGCACATCGTATTGATTTGGTAATTGGCACGAATTACATCAGGGACATGGTGATAATTGGTTTTATCATTAATGAATCAATTTCCTTGGTAGAGAATGCAGGATTGATGGGATTGCCATTGCCGGCAGCAGTAAATGATGCAATTGATATTTAGACCAATAAAAACGTCGGCTCATGAACCGACGCTTTGCACATAAGGTTTGAAGTTATTTTATCAGTAGAGCATTTACATTTTTATTCTATATTGCTTTCCACTACCTAATATTTTCTTTGCCTTATCCTCATTAAAAGGGGGATAATCATAGTCTTTTTTCAACTGTTCATTTAATCTTTTTAATTGCTTTTCGGACAATCCAGATGTGGATGTTAATCCTGTTCCGGTATAATCAAATTTATAAATATGAAAATTATCAAATCTTGGTACATATCCTTTAAATAATAAATGATTCTCAGTGTCTCCTATTTCAACACTCTCTATATTTATAGCCATGTCCATAACGTTTTCCTTCTTTCTTAATTAGTTTATTATTCTATAATATCAATATAGTATGCTTTGACAGCAGGAATATCTTCTTTAGTTCCTGTAAAAGCTCTTTCGACACTTTGAACTCCAGCGAATTCACAATAGATAGTAAGAATATCGTCTTTCAAAATCTTGGTATCATCATCGATACGAGAGTCATACATGAAGTATTCGTCGTCAAAATAATAACCATATCCAGAATTATCTGTATAGATGTGATAATATTCGTTAGAATCAAACAAACCGCCTTGTAAAATCTGAGATACTTTGACGGTTAGAACAATTCTCTGACCTATATTCTCGTCTGGATATCTAGCAAGCGTCTTATAGTCAGCAGGTTGGCAAGAGGCAATAAATTCTTCTTTAGTTTCTGTTGGAATAATTACTTCGCTGGATATTTCTTCTTGTGTTTCTATTTCTTCAGAAGAGCTTATGGCAGTATCGGTAGTAGAAGCATTATCGGTTGAAGTTGTAGTAGAGCTCATTCCCAGAATAGAGATTAATAGCCAAAAGACAGAGACACCTAATGCAACATAGGCAGGTGTTTTTTTATGTCCATCTTTTTTACAAATGTCAATAATGGCTAGTATTGCACCTAATACATAGGTACAGCCCATAACTGCTAAGACTAATGATGCAATTCCCAAGCCAGAAGCTTTAGGCTTAGGTGCTGATCGATTAGCATAATACTGTGGTGGTGTAGGTGTTGCCGGAGTCCCACAGTTTGGACAAAAATTAGTAGTAAATTCTGTTCCACATCTTGGACATTTCATTTGTAGTTTCCCCCTTTTATCGTTTGTTCTATTTAGTGAATATAGTAAAAGTCTATCATTCAACAGGAAAGAACTCAATGGAGCTAATGGTATAGGTAATAGTGAAAAAAATGCACTATGATGTGTTGCTTTTAAAATTGGTACAAATAGAGAATATGTTGGATGTAAGCTAAAGAAGGGATAGTAAATAGATAAAATATAAGGAGTGGGTATGGTTAAGTTTGTATCGGATAATTGGCAAATCGTTACAGTATTAGCATCTGTGATTACATATCTATATACACAGATAATTGCACAGAGAAGAGGGATAAGAGCTTTATTAAGAGCAGATATAATTCGGCTTTATAACAAATATCATGATGATTTAGGATACTGTCCGATTTTTGTTAAAGAAGCCTTAGAGGATGAGTATCAGCAATATCATGCTCTAAGAGGAAATGGGGTAGGCACCAATTTATATAACGCAATTATGGCTCTTCCAACAGAGCCGCCTAAGAAGGAGGAAAAAAGTAATGAAGAAAATTGATTGGGTAAAGAAGTTGACAAGTAGAAAATTATGGGCAGCAGTAGCATCCTTTGTGTCGATGATGATTGTAGCTAGTGGCGGTGCAGAGAGTCAGGCATCAGAAGTAGCTGCCATTATCATGGCTGGTGCTACCGTAGTGGCATACATCATCGGAGAGGGATTGGTGGATGCTTCAAATAAAATTACAGAAAGCAAAGTGGAGGAAGTTGCCAATGAATAAGGAAATACAGATAGAAGTAATAAAAGCTCTTGCGTATGATATGCCAATTATGGACGTAGCTAATATGGCTGACATGGAAGAGGAAGAAGTTAAGCAGTTTGCAAAAGAGCATGCGACAGAAATCAAAGAGCGAAAGCGGATGGCGGAGGAATTTGGCCTATGAAAATAAAAGAAGTTATCATGGTGCTGAACCGCACAGTAATTCTGAAAGGTTCAGACGTATCATATTGGCAGGGAAACATTGATTTCGACAAAATGTACAAGGCAGGAATTCGCTTTGTGATCATTCGTGCCGGTTACGGAACTACGCAGGACAAAAACTTTGTTACATATATTAATGCTGCAATTAAAGCAGGACTTATGGTCGGTATTTATTGGTTTATGTATGCCAAGAATGAGACTGCAGCAAGAAACAATGCTAAGAAATGTATCGAAGTTATTGCTCCATATAAAGCATATATTCATTGTATGGTATGGGCAGACTGGGAATACGATAGCGATGCAAATGCAGGACAACTGTCTAATGCCAAGAGAAGTAGCTTAGTAAGAACGTTCCTTACACAACTTCAGTCAGCAGGATATCAGGTAGGTATCTACAGTAATCAGGACTATATCCGGTCAGGAAAGTTTACATTGAATTTGATTGCAGAGTTTCCTCTGTGGTTTGCCAAGTATGCTTCAAGCATGGGTAAGTATGCTGAGCGTGGAAAAGATGGACATCCGTATTTATGGCAGCACACTTCACAGGGAAGTGGCTCAATGTATGGTGTATCAAGTATATACATTGACCTAAATAGAGGTTACTTTGAAATTAAGGAAGTAAGTATAAGTACAGAGAATATCTTGGATAAGGTTCAAACGGACAACACTGTAATCATGGCTACAGACAATCCATATCTGGAACCGGTAAGAAATCTTCAATACCGAAGAGGGTATTATCTTCAGTATGGTGATGATGTCAAATGGGCACAATGGCATTTATGGCGTTTTGGTCTGTTCGTAGATAAGAATGGAATTCCAGATGCAAGTATGATTGATGGTTACTGGGGTGAAAAGTCAGATGCGGCACTAAAAGAAGCACAGAGAAGACTAGGATTACCAGATACAGGTATCTTAGATCAGAGAACAAGAGAGGCTTTTATGACGGTGTAGTAATTATAAAAGAGTGGTGAAATGCCACTCTTTTATAAGTTTGCGCGCCATGGGCGCGCTCTAACGGGTGCAAGTCCCGAACACGCCCAGATAGTGGGAAGTGTATAGCCGAACAGCAAGGGTGTCCATTGTGAGGTGGAATCTGAAGGAAGCTGTAAGCAAATCTCTGGTCCGACGAACAGAAATCACATATAAGGCTAGGCTACGAGAGATAAGTTGGCTTATAGCAACGAAGTCTAATAACTATCACATTTGTAGTAGCGGAGTAAATGTGGCGGATATATGGAGAGAAAGAGCGCGCACCTTAAGCGTGGAGGTCTCACAGAGGTTTCATTAGCCTAGTAACAACGAACTGTGAGAAGTCAGCA
>JAFSGY010000071.1 GCA_017440575.1 Lachnospiraceae bacterium
AAGGCTATGGCGGATGCTGCTTACGATATCCAGAAGGAAGAGCAGCGTAAGTCAATCGAAATTTCAACCGCTAATGCTGATATCGCACGTCAGGAACGTGAGATTGAATTAAAGCAGAAAGAAGTTGCTGTTAAGGAACAGGCATTGGAAGCGGAAGTTAAGAAGCAGGCGGAAGCTGATAAGTATGCAGCACAGCAGAAAGCGGATGCACAGCTTTACCAGCGTCAGAAAGAAGCGGAAGCAAAGCAGTTCGAGGCACAGCGTGAAGCAGAAGCACGTAAGGCACAGGCAGAAGCAGACCGTTTCGCAAGAGAACAGGAAGCGGAAGGTATCCGTGCTGTGGGTGAAGCGGAAGCGGCAGCAATTGCAGCAAAGGGTCTTGCGGAAGCGGAAGCTATGGAAAAGAAAGCAGAAGCTTATGCGAAGTACAACAAGGCTGCTGTGGCTGAAATGATGATTAAGGTATTACCTGAAATTGCTGAGAAAGTTGCCCAGCCTCTTGGCCAGATTGATAAGATTACCATTATCGGAGGCGGTGAAGGCAGCAGCAATGGCGTAGACCAGGTTGCAGGTAACGTTCCCGTCGTTATGGCTAAAGTTTTTGAAAGCATGAAGGAAGCTACCGGCATCGATTTGGCTAACATCATTAATGCTGAATCTTACGATGCTAAGGTTAACAGAAATGTTAACTTAACAGGTCTTGAAGACATTAATTTGGTCGTGAAAGACAATAAGACAGTAAATACTGATACAACTTCAATGCAGTAATATGGAGTAATTGATTTGTGATGAAGTAATGAAACGGAAGCGCTGTTTGAGACTATCTTAAACAGTGCTTCTTTGACCTTGAATGTAACTGTATAAACAGATAACATATAGATGATAATTAAACTGATGCGGATAAAAGGGAAACGGAATTTTATGAGAAATAATACAAGAATAAAGAAATACGGTTTGATAGCAGCAATACTTTTATGTGTTGCATTTGTATGTTCCGGCTGTGAGAAAGAAACCGGGATAGAGAGTGCGGTTATACCATTAGAGTCACTGACAGACAACATTAAGACGGTTGCTGCCGGTAAGGAATTAGTTGCTGAGACTTCTGAAGAGGAGGTTACACAAGAGCCTGCAGAGGAAGTGACTACCGAAGAAACCGGCAGCGAAGAGATTGCTAAAGAGCCTGAAGAAGAGACAACAGAAGAGAGTGAAGAATTTACGGAAGAAATTGTTGATTTAAGGAAAGACCCGCCTGTTTTTACGGTGACGGATGAGGAACGGACCTTTTATAAAACATGGTTGGACGGCAATATTTCGAATCTGGTAAATAATATACAAGAAGCGCAATACGGCTTTTATGATGTGGATTATGACGGCGTGGCAGAACTGATTGTAAGAGAGCCGATGTATACCTATGTGTTAAAAAAGCAGAATGACAGTGTTGTTCTTATGTGCGATAACACGCAGTATATGACCCTTCTCCCCAATGGAATGCTAATGCGGTTTGAGTTTGGTGTAGGGAAAGATTCTTATGAATTTTATGAAGTAAAAGACGGAAAGTATGAGTTGTTGTATACGCTTGAAAGAGAAGATAAAGTCCCGGCAGAAAATTCCTATGACGGTGTTTTCGGAACGGAAGGCGATGGATTTGTCATCAATGGAATGAATGCCGATCTAGGCAAGTGGAACGAAGCTATGTGGCGTTGGTTACCGGAGTATACTGAAAGGATAGAGAAGGAAGATTCGGAGTATTACGAATCAAGGTATTATGGTTTGGCAGAGGTTTCTTATACGAGTTATACAAAGGAGAAACCGGTGTTACCATATGCAATGCCGGAGGATGCGTATCAGGCGTTTTTAAAAGGAGAGTGCGGTGCGTATTTTGCGGATAAATATGCTGATTGCGCTTCATATGCAACCTTGCCCAAAGAGGAAGGCCGTTGTATGTATTTGTATGATATTGTAAATTATATTATAAATTCCGAAAGCGGTTCCTATGAAGGATATGATGTTTCCTGGTCCTATATTGATTGCGGAAGGGACGGGCACAAGGAGCTTTTATTAAGGATTGATAATATAGACAGAGATCATTTCTCTACTTATGTGCTGATACAATATAGGGATAATCAATTGTATATGTGCTATTCCGAAGATGAGTGGTCGCGCAGTCGTTGGACAATTGATCAATATGGTTGTATTTCGTCGGATGGTTCCGGCGGTGCCGGATATCACGTAGGTGAACAGTGCGTACTGGATGCTTCCTGCGAATTACAGGTTGTATACAGCTGGCAGGTGGCCAGTCCCGGATGGAGCTTAGATGGTGATGATGAAATGTTGGCCCGTATCTATGAAGTGCAGCGTGAATGGAGAAATGCACATCACGAGACGGAGAATTTATCTTCTGAGGAAACATTTGGTATGCTGGTACGTGAACGGTTTGTAATAGGGGATAAAATTTATTATTACTTTGCTGTGCCGGAGAAATATGTGGACGAAATGACTTCTCAACAAAAGGAGAATTTAGAAAGTCTGAAGGCGGCCTGGGCTGAAGCCGGAGTAGTTTTGAATACGGCAGAAGAAGTGGATGCTGCAATGGAAGCAAGGGCTGACGAACTTGGGACCTTACATTGCGACGGACAGCCGGTGGAAGATTTTACGAACCTGGAATGTGAGTATTATGCAGAGTAATGTGATTTATAGATATAAAGTGAACGGTGCCTTTTTATTATATATGGCAAAAGTAGACAAAACAGAAAATAAAGCATATAATGTTAATGTATGTCGTTCACGCATAGAATATAGCAAAAGATGAAAGGAGTAAGCAATGAAGAAAAATCTTTTAGTGGGTATTGCCGCAATTGCATTATCATTGGTGTTGATGATTGCTTTTATTATTGGTGGTGTATCCAAAATTCAGACAGGTCCGGCTGCTGTTGTTGAGAAACTTGAGAATGCAATCAACAAGGGCAATTTGGACAAGGCACTGGCATGCTTCGGAATTCAAGACAGTTCTATTTTAGGAATGTATGATATGCCTTACTATGGCTATCATATTAACATGATTCCCGGGGAAATAGAGGAACTTGAAGGAGAGAACCGAGTTAAAATGCAGGTTGGTGTTGTTTACGAAGAGGGCGGTAGAACATGTTATGAAACTGACACTCTTACCTTTGTTAAAGTAAACAACCAGTGGATAATCGAAATATTCTAGGAGGATGAAGATGAAGAAGAAATTTTTATTTTTAATGCTGATCGCCGTCCTCATGCTTATGTTTACAGCCTGTGGCGGTACATTGGATACAACCGTTAATCTGAATTCGGATTTAAGCGGTTCTCGTGTTATGGTATATACTATCACCAAGAGTGATTTTAACGAGTATGTAAATGGAGATATTGCTTCTGTGGATGCAACCATTCAAGCAAATCTTCCGGAATCTTTAAGTTATGTATTAACAGAAGATGAAGAAAAGTACATTGCGACTTTTACTATGGAATTTACCTCGCTTGAGGATGAAGCAGCTAAAGCGCAGGCCTTGATGGGTAGCGAGACTGAACTTGAGGTTGATTTCTTAGTGGGAGATTCTGTATTTAATACCGGTTTCGTATATGAAGAAGGTTGGTATTCAGACAGTGTTATGAGCTGGTTTGAAACATTGATGATTAATTCAGGATACGTTTCTTCCGGTGATGAAGGCTACATTTTTGAAAATAATTATACTCACGTATGTTATGGCGGACAGATGGTAGACGGCAGTAATTATATTTCTGTATCAACCATGAGTTATATTCCCATTGAAGAGATAAGAATTTTTACAGATGTAAATCCGGATGGTACATATAACCGTACAATTGAATTGGATATTTTAGATGCAAATCTCTTAAACAATGAAACTGAGATTAAGGCATTTATGGATGAAAGTGTTCCTTCGGGAACTACAGGCGAGTGGACAGCAGACTTAGGTTTGAACACTCATCGTGTGACTATTGAGAATGTAACTGCAGATCAGATGCAGGCTGCGATGAATACATATACACACAGAAATAACAGCGTGTTTAAGGCGGCTGAACCGACCGAAGAAGATTATATGCAGCAGGTTCTTTTTGCAGAGAATGCTTGTTACGAAGAACATCTTAATATGTCTGCATACGGCTGTAATTCATCAGGTACTGTGGAAGTGTTCTATTACCTTAACAAAGAGAAGGTAAGCGGCGAAATGCAGATGGCTGAGGAAGAGCTTGAAGGCGAATTAAACTACTATATGCAGTATTCTTACTTGGATGAAAACTATCCCGAATACTACAGATACGATTTGTATGAAATTCGAGAAGTTGATATTGATTATAACGGACAGTATTTCTATCATTTTGGTAGCGGTACATGGGATACCGAGGTTAAGGGCGCTGATAAGATTACACGTAAAATCACATTGGTATTTGATGACGGAACCACAGAAGAACAGTGTAAGGTATTGGTAGAACGTATTGAAGAATACATTGCTGCTTCTGAAGAAAAGATAGATGCCAAAATCAAATCAGTAAAATCTGATGAAGGTTTGCTTGCAGTGGAACTTACTTTAGAAGGTAGTGCAGCTGAAATTGCAAATGCACACAACTATCTTACAAACACAGAGAGAAGCGATGCTATCACCTGTGTAGAAGAGAATAAGTGGCTTGGTTTCAAAGAGACATGTATTTTTGAAGAAAGCGTAAACTTTGTTGGACTTGTAAATACGGCTTATGGTGAAGAATATTGGGCAATTCCGGTATCTTACACCTTGGATATGCCCGGTAGCAATCCGAATAAGGATTTATATGATGAAACAGAGTATGATGCTAAGAAGGGCTTGATTATTGACACTGTTTACACGAATGACAGTGAAAAAGAAGGTGCCCTTACCAACAAGTTAAGCTTCCAAGGTTTGCTTTGGATTCTTGTATTGTTGTTATCTATCATCAGTTTCCTTGTAGGCGTTGTCATGATTGTTCTTGGCATTATCAAGAAATCAAAGGCTAAAAAAGCCGGTGAAGAACCAGATAAGGAAGAAAAGAAAGATAAGAAAGATAAGAAAGCTAAAAAAGAAGCTAAAACAGAGGAAATAAAAGAAGAAGTTAAAGCTGAAGAAGCTGCAGAAGAAGTGAAAGAAGAAGCTAAAGCTGAAGAAGTTGCAGAAGAAGTGAAAGAAGAAGCTAAAGCTGAAGAAGTTGCAGAGGAAGTAAAAGAAGAAGCTAAGGCTGAAGAACTCGCAGAGGAAGTAAAAGAAGAAGCTAAGGCTGAACAACCCGCAGAGGAAGTAAAAGAAGAAGCTAAAGCTGAAGAAGTTGCAGAAGAAGCAAAAGACGAATCAGCAACGGAATAATTCTTTTATAAGGTAAGCTGAAGCTTGGCTTTATAAAGACATGTTTCAATATAAGAAGTGCCGGTCATGGTTATATGACCGGCACTTTTAAGTTGTATAATCCTTATTCTATCATATCCAAAATTTTTTGTTTCGGTGTCACACCGGTTACGCGGTTTGCGACTTCGCCATTTTTAATCACAACTAAAGTGGGAACACTCATCACCTGATATTTGGTGGCAAGTTCCGGCTGTTCGTCGATGTTTACCTTGCCTACTTTAAAGTCGGTTGCTTCTTCAGCAATCTCGTCAATTACAGGCCCTAACATACGGCAGGGGCCACACCAGTCTGCATAGAAATCAATCAAAACCGGTAATGTACTGTTTAATACTTCGGTTTCAAAGTTGTCTCTTGTAAGTTTTAAAAGTGCCATATCAGTACCTCCTTTTTATGAATTGCCCGAAGGCATTTTTACAGTTTTTTCTTTAGTATGTCCCAAAGAAATGTATTTTATGAATGATGTTTTCAATAGTTACAATAATATTATAACAGTAAAATGACCTAATGAGAAGATGCTGTTTGGCGAATAAGCGGATAAAAAAAGTACATTCTAATATTGGAAGTGAGAGAATGATTAAAAGGATATATACGGATGAAAATAACG
>JAFSGY010000072.1 GCA_017440575.1 Lachnospiraceae bacterium
CATCGTTGAATAATAAAACCTTTGCATCCTTCTCAAGACCAAATGTTTCACCATCCTTGATTGGCATATCTGTTACTACAGTACCTGGTGAATTCTTAGCTAATTCATAAGCTTCCTTTAAGGTGTTAACCTTAACTACATTGTTTCCATAGAAAGCTGCTTCGATGATAGAACGAGTTGTAGAAAATCCTACCTTGCCAGCACCAATCTCAGAAATTGGATAATACGCTTTTGTTGACATATTATATCCTCCTTAGAAATTAATATAAAATAAATGTATTCCAAACCGCCGAAAATCGGCGATTATGAGCAGTGTATATTACCATCCGCACATTTGCTAACATTATCTCAAAATCTTTGTGAAAAGTCAATAAAATATGTATAAACTTGTTGCAGGAACGCAGTCTCGTCTGATTACTCCTATACAATGCTGTGCTCATAATCTTCTACCCCTATGATTCTGCAACAAGCTTTCAAATACTATACTGCTCTAGTAGCATCTTTTAGCATCTCTAACTCTTCACCCTCAAAATATGGTTCCAGTTTCTGGTATACAGCTTCATGATAAGTATTCAGCTTACGCACATCTGAAGTCTCCATATATTTTGTATCAATCACATCCAGGTCAATCGGAACAAACGTCAGATGACGGAATCCCATAAACTGTCCATCACCATTCTTCTCTTCCTTTACGATTTCCAAGATATTTTCTGTTCTGATACCATGACTTCCCTCAATATAAACTCCCGGTTCATCAGATACAATCATACCTGCTTCCAGTAAAGCTTCCTTCATACCTGGATTATAGCGCCATCTGATATTCTGTGGTCCCTCGTGCACATTTAAAATATAACCTATTCCATGACCTGTTCCACACTTATAATCAATATAACACTCCCACAATGGCTCGCGAGCAATAATATCAACATTCTTACCGGTACAACCATATAAAAACTTTGTATCTGCAAGACGTAACATACCACTTGCAACCTTTGAGAAATGCTTCTTCATATCATCCGTAACTGCGCCTAATGCAATCGTTCTGGTTACATCTGTCGTCGCACCTACATACTGCCCACCGGAATCAACAAGATACAGCCCCTCAGCTTCAATATCCTTCTTATCATCCTCTGTCGCACTATAATGCATCATAGCTGCATTTTCCTTATACGCACTGATTGTAGGGAAAGATAAGTCTAAAAAGCCTTCTATCTCGCTTCGCATATGATCCAGCTTCATTGCCGCACTATATTCATCCATTGGCTGTTTTCCTGCATTCTTCTTCATCCAGAACAAGAACTTTGTAAGCACAACACTATCCTGCAAATAATACTTTCTGATGTTTTCAAGCTCCACTTCATTTTTGATTGCTTTCAATAATGCAGTAGGATTCTCTCTGTCTAAAAGCTCACCTCGCTTGCCCATAAGCTTATATAACAGATAATTTATATCATTGCATGCGCACATCACTTTTCCATTTAATACACACTGTTCCAAATAGGCAACGATTTCTGCATAATCCTTTACAAGCACTCCATACTTTTCAAAATGAACCTTTGCTTCCTCTTTTAAAGCCTTAGCCTGAACAAATACAACAGCCTCTTTCTCTGAAATAAAAGTATAAGCAAGTGCAACCGGATTACAATCCACATCATTTGCTCTGATATTATATAGCCACATAATATCATCCAGCTTCGTAATCAACAGGTGCGCAGCCTGCTCCTTCTTCATGACAGCTCTTACATCTTCCAGCTTCTGAGCCACCGTTTTTCCGCATTTTTCCTCCGGCACTACCCAGATGTCACTTACTGGCATATCTGGTCTGTCTGTCCAAAGAGCATCTGCCAGATCTTTATCATATACAAAAGTGACATTTTTGTCAGATAACACCTCTTCCAGTTTTCTACCAAATGCGGCATCAACTACTCTGCCATCAAAACCTACCGTCTGTCCATTTTCTACATGCTGTTCAAGATACTCCTCGATGGTTGGTACACCCTCTTCAGCCATACGATAAAGTACGATTCCTGAACCACTTAATTCCTTCTCAGCTTGTACAAAATATCTTCCATCTGTCCAAAGACCAACTTCCTCCTGACTAATTACCAAAGTTCCATTAGAACCGGTAAAACCTGACAGGAACTGTCTTACCTTAAAATATTCATTCACATATTCGGAATTATGAAAATCAGCAGTTGGAACCAAATAAAAGTCAACACTTGCCTTTTTCAGAATTCCCTTCATTTCATGGATTCTATCTACTATGATACCCATTCTTCTTAATATCCTTTCGCCTCATTACCCTGCAGCATTCCTACCGCAGAAGAAGTACCGATTCTGTCACAGCCCTCTTCAAGGAACATTATCAAGTCATCCTTAGTCTTAACACCACCTGCAGCCTTCATCTTCACATCTGATCCAATATGCTGCTTGAACAATCTGATATCTTCGATGGTTGCCCCACCTGTACCAAAACCGGTAGATGTCTTAATGTAGTCTGCTCCTGCATTGGTAACTGCCTTACACATTGCAATCTTCTCTTCCTCTGTAAGGAAACAGGTCTCAATGATAACCTTTAAAATATGGTTTCCACATGCTGCCTTTAAGGTCCTAATCTCTTCCTCAACCTTATCATAAGCACCATTCTTAACATCAGAAATATTTACAACCATATCAATCTCATTACAACCATCAGCAAGTGCCTGTTCAATCTCTGCAACCTTAGCTGCTGTTACGCTGTATCCAAGAGGGAATCCCACTACCGTGCAAATATTAATCTTTTCTGCATACTTATCATGTACTCTCTTGATATATGCTGGTGGAATACATACAGATGCTGTCTGATATTGTACAGCCTCATCGCAAAGCTTCTCAATATCCTCCCATGTTGCAAACGGCTTTAACTGTGTGTGATCAATGTGCTTTAAAATCTCCTGATCTGTCATAATAAATACCTCTCTTTCCTCTTCTTATTTTCTTTTCTTTTTTTCATCTACGATACCAATCAAATACTTTTTCTGTACTTTTAGCAAATACTTTCCATAAATCACCAAAGCTATCAATAAGCATATCATCAGTATTGTTTCCGCAGCCGGATATAATGCTAATACTCCTAGTGCACTTATCGTTCCTACAACAAACAATAGAATCCCCATTCCCAACGTAACTGGAAATGTTTTCTTCATAAAGCTTTCCGGATCTACTGCCCTATTAATCGGAAATCCTTTACCAGTTAACATCTCGGGAATCTTATTTGTTGTCTTCATTTGCATTGCCCAGTACATCATATATATACCACATGCCATAATCAGTATCTGTAATATCATACTAAAATCCATTCTGCCTTACCTATTTGGTTACTATTCATAGTAACCGCCCTTTCTCATATTGTGATATTCAAAAATCGAGCAGGCAAAATACCTACTCGATTCGTTCTACATTCCAAGGAACTTCATAACAACTGACTTCATATCTTCCTTGTCACATACGGTATCATGTAATACCGGTGCTGTTCTGATTTCGTCAATTGCCTTTGGTACATCAACATTAGCAAGCTTTGACAGCTCATCTACCAATTCAAAATCAGTCATGGAATCATACTTCATGTCAATCGCATTCATAACACTTCTTGTGAACTTGAATGGACTTGCTGTTGAAGCAACTACAACCTTAGCATCATCCTTGGTTGCTTCCTGATACTTATGTAATACCGTAGCAGCAACTGCTGTATGAGTATCAATCACATAACCTGTCTTGTCATAAAGATTCTTAATCGTCTCTGCTGTCTCCTGTTCAGAAGCATAGTTACCATAGAAATCTTCCATATTAGCCTTCATATCAGCTGTAATCTCATACTTACCATCTCTTGATAAGGACTTCATAAATGCTGCATTCTTTTCCGCATCACAACCTGCTGTCAAGTAAATAAGTCTTTCCAGATTGCTTGAAATCAGAATATCCATAGATGGAGAACTTGTTAATACGAACTCTCTGTTTCTGTCATAGATACCTGTCTCAAAGAAATCATATAATACCTTATTCTCGTTAGATGCACAGATAAGCTTAGCAATAGGAATACCCATATTCTTAGCAAAGTATGCTGCAAGAATATTTCCGAAGTTACCTGTAGGAACAACTACATTAATCTTCTCGCCCTTTTCAACCTTGCCTTCCTTTAATAACTGTGCATAAGAATATACATAATATACAATCTGTGGAACAAGTCTTCCGATATTGATAGAGTTAGCTGATGAGAACTGGAATCCGGCTTCATCCATCTGTGCAGCTAATTCCTTATCTCCGAATAACTGCTTAACACCTGTCTGCGCATCATCAAAGTTACCTGTGATACCAACAACGAAGGTATTATCACCTTTCTGTGTTACCATCTGTTTCTCCTGAATCGGACTTACACCATTCTTTGGATAGAATACAATAATTCTTGTACCTTCTACATCAGCAAAGCCTGCAAGAGCAGCCTTACCTGTATCACCACTTGTTGCTGTTAAAATTACGATTTCATTCTTAACATGATTCTTCTTAGCTGATGTAATTAATAAATGTGGCAAAATAGACAGTGCCATGTCCTTGAATGCAATTGTAGCTCCGTGGAACAGCTCCAAATAATATGCACCATCTGCTTCCACTAATGGAGCAATTACCTCTGTATCAAACTTACTGTCATAAGCCTTATTGATACAGTCCTTTAACTCTTCCTCTGTAAAATCAGTCAAAAACAGCTTCATTACTTCATATGCTGTCTCCTGATATGTCATATTAGAAAGCTCCTCAAGAGTCTTATCCAAGGTAGGTACTGATTCCGGTACAAATAAACCACCATCATCAGCAAGTCCCTTTAAAATAGCCTGGGAAGCCTTTACTGTTTCATTTTTACTTCTTGTGCTTCTGTAAAATAAATCCATCACAACTCTCCTCTTTATTCGATGTGAATAGTAACCTTAACTTTTCAGTTCATAAGTATAGCATAGTATTTTTCACTCTGCAAGCACGTTATCTGCTTAATATCAAAAGAAAAAGTCGTGTCCGCCATGGGAAAACAAATGCGTCAGATTGTCGTCAAACCAGCACACCTTGTCCGGATTAGCATATTTCCTTGCCACAAAATACAATGCCCCCTGAGAAACATCCTCACCACGTAATGCACTATATACTACCTCTTTTGTTTCTTCTGATACTTTTACCGTATCAATCCTTCCGTTAGAAACAGGCGAAAACTGTGCAGACTGAGAATTCCTCTGATATACTACCTCCGTTACCGTATCTGGGAATGCCTCATCCCTTACTCTATTAATGACTACATTTGCCACCAAAAGCTTTCCAGTTCTATCCTCACAGCCAGCCTCTGCCTCTACAATCCTCATCAGGCATTCGATATCCTGTCTTGAAACTTTTATCACATATTCTGGTTCAATCTCTTGAAGTGTAATCTCCCTTGGAAGTGATGCAATTGGCTTGTCCTCAACGATAACGACAGCCGCTCGTTCCTCTTGCTCAATTTTCAGTGCCTCCTGTCCCTGCACCTCGCTTGTCCGCACCATCCATAGCATGCCTGTACATAACACATTTATCAACAATAACAGAATACATTTCTTCTGATACATATACTTGTCTAACCCTTTCCGAAGCTTCTTTTTTATATACAAAGTTTCTTTTATTAGTCTATTCAAGCATATGAAAAAAAATACAACGAATTGTTTTATATTCTGTTGTATGATATGATTTATTTATTAAATTTTTTGTTATTAAGGGGAAATCATATGTTAAAAGGGGTATATTCTGCTGTAAAAAAAGACAATACAACTTATTATCGCGCTTCCATCACATATCGCAGAAAACACATCAGCCTTGGAAGCTTTGATACTATGGAACAGGCAAACGAAGCATATCTGGAAGCTGACCACATTTTGAATTCTAAGAGTCTTTCGTTACATGACTATATAGAAAACAGCCCACTCCCTTTCGAAAAATGGGTTATCCTTATAAATTTTCGTGATAATGGTATTTATTTTGGAACTCCCATTTATGCCCGTCCCAAATTTTTCTATTATTATCTTTCCCCAACTTATGTATTAAAATTCGATATTGATGATTTATTTTACTACTCTTCTCATAAAATCATGAAGCGAAACGGCCACTTATTCGTTGCCGATTATGGTATGCAGGTAAATATTCTCAATCGTCACGGAATCCGTAGCTACAGCGTTCCTGGAAAGGACTTTATATTTCAAAATGGTGATGATACCGATTTCCGTAGTGAAAACTTAAAAATCATTAACCGTTATATTGGTGTCTCAAAAGTTACCACAAAAGGCAAGACAAAATACAAAGCAAAAATTAATCTTCCCGGTTATTTTATCATTGGAACTTATGATACCGAAGACGAAGCTGCCATTGCCTATAATAAAGCCATTGACATCCTAAAACGCAATGGTGTAACCAAAAACTATACTCCAAACTATCTGGAAGGTCTTTCTCCTGTTATATATGCAGATATTTATGCAAAGCTAAAAATATCGGAAAAGTTGATAAAT
This sequence comes from Lachnospiraceae bacterium, assembly GCA_017440575.1. Taxonomy (GTDB): domain Bacteria; phylum Bacillota; class Clostridia; order Lachnospirales; family Lachnospiraceae; genus COE1. Next base: position 6,552 of record JAFSGY010000072.1, read on the forward strand.
TATCGGCCAATTGCTACATAATTGTCATAAAAAAAGAATGGATACCACGTTCCTGGCTTCCATTCTTTTTTCTTTATTCTGTATAAAATCTATTCTTTTGCATAATCCACAAAACAAATATTCAATCCGGTTTCTTCTGAAATTCCACTTATCTTCCCAGTCTTTTCATACTGCCACATATTAAATTCATATGGATAATCCGGTGTATCTGCCTCCTGTGAAAGCCATACATCATACTCAGCCAACGCCTCTAGGTCAATCTTGGTAACAAGCCATTCTTTATTGCCGTACAGCATTGGTTTATATCCTGCATCTTCTACTTCACTTAAAAACAATTTGGTAAGCTCTGTCCTGCTATCCATATCAAGCGAATCGACTCTAGCAATATCTCCTTCAATCTCCTGCATCTGAATAACTACAGGATATTTTACAGAATAGTCCTTAATCGCCTCTAAAAGTGTTTCTACCTCTTCTTCTACTTCATCCTCTGTAATCGCCTGTGAAAAGAAATAAACACCAATATCAAGACCTGCATTTTTGGCTCCTGTCATGTAATCCTTAAGCTTCTCATCTAGTACAATTTCACCACTACTGTAACCTCTTCCTCCTACCTTAATCATTACAAAATCACAGCCGGCTTTTTTAAGTTTTTTAAAATCTACACCCTCCTGCTTACTTGAAATATCTACACCACACCACGACGCTTCTTTTCCATTCAGATAATAACTCATAATCGGATTCTTATAAACAAATCGAGATTTGGAATAATTGTTTTTTGCAAGATTTTCGTTTAGCTCCACCCACTCTTCCGTACCATCTGCCCGCGTTATAAGAGTTTGTGTATCATGATTCGTATCTTCTTCATCTTCTTTCGTTTCTTCTTCCTCTGCTACCTCTTCGTCGTCCTTATCAGGCATATCATAAACAGATGTTTTTCCTTCTGCAAGTATCGCAGCAGAATTCTCACTACCATTATTAGAAGAACCATCTACAATGGTTTCTCCAGTTGTCTGATTCGTAACCGTTCCATTTTTTGTTGATTTCGGTGTTTCCACTTCCTCTACACTATTCAGCGCAGACAAATCCCATATATTAAGCTGGTCAGATGTTAAGGTACTTCCCGAAATCAGGGAATCTACACTTTTCTCCATTGGAACCTGTTCTTCACTGATTCCGGCAGCCTGTCTTCTCTCTGCCGTCTGCTGCTTGGCAAGCTCGAAGTTCGAACCACTTTTCTCCTCATGATTCATCCAGAAAACCAACCCTGTCACACCTAATACCACTACAGACATAAACAATACCATATAAAGAAATAACTTACTGGAGTCTTTCTCGTCCTCGTAATAATCATCTGTAAGTCTCATATTAATCCCCCATTTACAAATCCATCTGCGTATAATTGTACGAAAAATATACACATTTAATTTTACATAACTTCTTTACTCTGTCATTATAATATATTGTTAATACATTTTCAATTATTTTCTAATTTTTTTATTATTTCTTAGTATTCACAAAGTCTTCCATCATTTTTGACAATAAAAAAGTGTCTTCGACACTCTCAACTCCCCTGCCCCTCAATCATGAGGGGTAAGGGGTTTTTCTTTGTGTTACTTTATTGTAAAATTCAACTATGAATATCTTACAATCCATCTTTACTGATTATTATGAACATATC
>JAFSGY010000073.1 GCA_017440575.1 Lachnospiraceae bacterium
GACTATGAAACCTACCGAAGCGGTAATTATGTACCGGGTATCATGGGAACTTTGTTTAGTCTTGTAGACAAGCTGGTATCTTCACTTGGTTCTACCATTGTAGGGCTTGCGGTTATGCTGATTGGCATTGAGACACTTCCGGATACCAAGACTCCTTATTTACCGGGAATGAAATGGGTGGTTATCATTCTATTCTGTGTATTACCAATGCTTGCATGGATATTGACACAGTATGCAATGCACCGTTACAGTCTTTCCGGTGAGCGTATGAAGGAGATTCAGTCAGTAAACGCTGTGCGTAAGCATGCGCTTGGTGAAGGAATGTCTATGGAAGAAGCCATGCAGAAGTGGAAGAAGCTTGAGGATGTACCGGAGGAATTCAGGCAGAATTAATATAAGATATAACATTTTTTGAGTGATAGGAAATTGCTGTTACATAGTAGTAGTTACAAAGTGCGTGCGCTGGCACGCACTATTTTTTTAGTAAAAAGTTATTGGAATAAAGTGAACAGCAAAAAAGGACAGATGTATCTTATGAGGTTTACATATTTTCTTTTTTCGGTTATCGTGTGTATTGTTTAGAGTCATGCAGAAGTATTTTCGAGTGTGATTCGGAAGAATTATAGTAGATATAAGGGAGAGCAAATGAAGAAGAAGGTTATAGGTATTGTAGCAGGTATATTAGTGTTTGGTATGCTTGCATGTGGAGCTGGTTTTATGCTAAATAATAAGGAAATAACACAAAAGGACTTCCTACATGTAGAGAATGGAAGTTTGGTAACAGAAGCAGGAGAAGTAGTTTTGCTACAGGGAGTAAATCTTGGGGGCTGGCTTTTGCAAGAGAGCTGGATGTGTCCAGTAAATGGAGAGGATAGAAAATGGGCAAATCTTGATACGCTAGAAGTGTTGGAATCTCGTTTTGGGTATGAAAAGACAGCGAATCTTATAAAGGCTTATCAGGATAACTGGATTACGGAAGGGGACATCAAAAATATAGCAGATATGGGCTGTAATGTGATACGAGTTCCTTTCTGGTATCGGAATTTTATGAAGGATGAGAATGGGACATGGATTACCGAAAATTTGGATGAAAATCCAGGCTTTCAAAGACTTGACTGGGTGATAGATCAGGCAGGAAAAAATGGTATGTATGTCATTTTAGATATGCACGGCTGTCCGGGGGGGCAGAGTATGGATCATTGTTGTGGAACACTTTGTAGGAATGATCTTTATACGGATGTGAACTGTCAAAATGTAATGGAGTTGTTATGGACGGTGATAGCAGCCAGATATAAGGATAATCCGGTTGTTGCTGCGTATGATATTATGAACGAGCCGCAGAATAATAGTGGTTATGAAGGGGAACATAGCTATGACCCTTGGCAAAAAGCGTCATGGGAAATGAGTAACCAGATTTATGACCATATGATTAAGGCAATTCGTGAAATCGATAATCGACATGTGATTACGGTTGAAGGAATATGGAGAGTGTCGAATCTTCCTGACCCTATGTCAATGGGATGGGAAAATGTGATGTATCAGACACATCTGTATGATGACAATGAGAACTTTGAGATTCAGACACAGGCTATGGCAGATACTATGGAAAAATATGGTGTAGCAGGCTATGTTGGTGAATTCCAGAATCTGAATGGAATTGAGATGTGTCAGACCAAGAATATAAACTGGACAACATGGACCTACAAGGGAACAGATCATGATGCAGACAGTTTCTTCTGGTATTTTGGGAAAGATGTCTGGGATGCAGATATTCAGAATGATACCTATGAAATGATTCAGGCTAAATGGGGAGAAGTATTGAAAACAGAAAATTTCCGAGAAAGAAAAATGGTTACTCATACAATCCGTGATGCATTGCAGGAAAAGTAATCATGCTTCAGAAATGTTATAAAAGATAAGAGAAAGGAGGCTGATGAAAGTTCAGACCTCCTTTTATCATGTGCGCCTATCGTATTGTTTTAAGCCGCTTCCTGTATGGACTGAATCATCTGTTCCGGTAAAAGATTAGCACGCTCTAAAGCATGATACAAAATTGGAAGTAGAATGAGTTGTATAATAATTCCCGGAAGACAGGATACGAAGTAACTGGTTGCCCATATCTGGATAGAAAGACTACCTGGAGCAAAGAGAAAGGCTCTAACAAAGCCGGTGATGATACGTCCGATAAGCATAGCAGTCACTAAAGAGAGATATACATTAGTCATTTTTCGGCTTGTGTGCAGAAGCTTTATCAACAGACCGGAGATAAAACCATACAGTGCCAATTCTATTATCATGGTAGGAAGATAGCCCATGCCCGGCATTCCAGTAATGAGGCTGGAGAGGAGTGGACCGAGAAGTCCACATAATAAGCCATATTGCCAGCCACATACCAGTCCACATAAAAGCACAGGCAGATGCATCGGTGAGAACAGTGTGCCGCCATCCGGTATCAGATGAAGGGCAAGGGGAAGCACAACACAAAAAGCCATACAGATGGCAGTAATCATAGATTTTCTTAAGTGAATCGAGTGTTTTGTCATAAAAGTTCCTTCCTTTTCTGTAAAAGTAAAAATAATAAGTCAAAATAAAAGCCACGAAAACAGACTCTTTTTCAAAAGAGTACAAGCCTTCGTGGCAAATATGTTCATGTTATAATATGTCTTGATGATGTAATATAACACTCTTCTGAGTGTAAGGACTTCTTCTTGAAGTCTATTTTTATGATACACTACTTGACAGACTTGTCAAGTTATTTATATGATTTTGTAAGAACTAAAAAGAAACGAGTAGAAAATACCTATGAAAGGATAATGAAAACATGCGAGTAATGGTTATGGACGGACAGGGCGGAGGAATTGGTAAGGCTTTGGTAGAAGCGCTTCATATAAGAGATTCACAGATAGAGATTGTTGCAGTAGGAACAAATGCCACAGCAACAGCGAATATGATGAAGGGTGGTACAGCGCTTGGTGCAACCGGAGAAAATGCGGTTGTTTTTAATAGTAAAAAGACAGATGTGATTGTAGGTCCGATAGGTATTGTAATGGCAAATGCCATGCTTGGAGAGATTACACCAAAGATGGCGGAAGCCATATCGTCAAGCGAGGCAAGATTATATCTGATTCCCATGAATCGTTGTCACGCCAATATAATAGGGATTGAGAATAAAAAATTGTCAGAGTATATTGCAGAAGCGGTAGAGCGAATTATAGCAGAAGCGTGAAAGTAAAAGGTATCGGTAAAAGATATCATAGAAGATGTTTGTAGCAGAGAAGGAATAGGAGTGTTACGGATATTGACTAGGGAGGAATAGGGAAACGATGGAAAAAACATGCAAGAATTATTTGCACGAGCAGGTAGCATTACATCCATCCATGCAACCACAGGATGTTGTAAAGTTTTTGTTTCAGGCAGCATTTGGAGCAGAACATTTACTGACTGATAAGGATTTTGCTTTTGCATGGTTAAAAAAGGAATTTGAAGATATAGAAGTGACAAATGTGTCAGGAAAACTGTATGAGCAGATTCATGATAAGGTGTGTCGCATTAATCTAAGAGAATGGAAACGTAGAAAGATGCCGATAGAATGGCTGTTTCGGATATTTGTAGAGTCTGCTTCGTATGCAAATATGTATGGAGGGCAGAGGCTTTTTGAACAGAGTCTGCAAGAAGTGGAAGCGCTAATACAGGGGGGAGTTTTTGGCTTTTCTATGAAGGAATGGCAGGAAACGTCAAAACAAGGTCCCGTACATCATAGTGAAGTCTACCGGCAGCAGGAAAAGCCGGCATATCGAGTTGTATGTAGCCGATACATCAGACTGTTGCCGATTTTGGAAGAGCTTGCCCGATTATCGCAGGGTGAAGTGCATACTATTGCAATCGATGGTCGTTGCGCTTCCGGAAAAACAACGATGACAGAAATGCTTGCAAAGGTATTAGAAGCAGGTGTGATTCATATGGATGACTTTTTCCTGCCGATGGAGCTTCGCACGAAAGAACGATTTGCGACGCCCGGTGGTAATGTACATTATGAAAGAGTGGCAGAGGAAGTATTGCCACGGCTGAAAACAGGAGAAACATTTTCTTATCGTAGATTTGATTGCAGTAAAATGGCATTGGGAGAAGATGTGGCTGTGAAAGGTTCCCAATATTACATAATAGAAGGAGCTTATAGCTGTCATCCGGCATTGGGGGATTATACGTCTCTCAAGGTATTTTCTGATGTGGAAAAGACAGAACAGCTAGAGAGAATTCGGAGAAGAGATGGGGAAGAGCATTTGGAAGCCTTTGAAAAAAAATGGATACCATTGGAGGAGGCATATATTGCAGACTTATCTAGTCATGGAAAAGAGTTTGATTTGATTGTGTAGAAAAAAATAGGAAAAGGACGTTTCATAAAGTATGAGACGTTTTTTTAATAAAATCATGAAATTCTGTTGACAAAAAGAAGGGTAGTGCTATACTGAATATAACATATGAATAATTGTTCATATATAATAAAAGTAAAGGTGGAAGAGATTATGAAAAAAACATACAAGATTGAAGTAGACTGTGCAAACTGTGCCAATAAGATGGAAGAAGCAACCAAGAAAACAGCAGGTGTAAAGGATGCAACGGTTAATTTTATGACCTTGAAAATGAATGTAGAATTTGAAGATGGAGCAGATGTGAAAGCGGTTATGCAGGAGGTATTAGCAAACTGTAAGAAAGTAGAGGATGATTGTGAGATTTATTTATAAGGCATAGTCAGCAAGGTTAGGAGAACTGCATATGAATAAGAAACAGAAAAAAGTACTACGCAGGATTATCCTTGCGTCATTAGGTATTGTTATTCTTGAATTGCTGCCGGTTATGGAAGCCTTGAAATTTATATTGTATCTGATTCCTTATCTGATAATCGGTTACGATATCCTGAAAAAGGCATGGAAAGGAATCCGAAACAAGCAGGTTTTTGATGAGAATTTTTTAATGGCGATTGCAACAGTAGGTGCGATTGCATTAGGTATCTATCGTGTGCTGAATGGAGAAATGGCAGAAGGCTTGGAAAATGGCAGAGAAGGTGTAGCCGTAATGCTTTTTTATCAGATTGGAGAGCTGTTCCAGAGCTATGCAGTGGGTAAGAGCCGCAGAAATATCAGTGAGCTTATGGATATTCGCCCTGATTATGCGAATGTTGAGGATGAAAATGGTAGATTGGAGCAGATAGATCCGGATGAGGTAGAGGTTGGAAGTGTAATTCTGGTTCAGCCGGGTGAAAAGATACCAATAGATGGTATCATTATAGAAGGAAGTACAACCTTGAATACCAGTGCACTTACGGGAGAGAGCCTTCCTAGAGAAGTGATGGTAGGGGACGAAGTCATCAGTGGTTGTATTAACATTAGTGGTGTATTGAAAATTCGTACCACGAAAGAATTTGGGGAATCTACGGTTTCCAAGATTTTGGAGCTGGTAGAGGATGCAAGCTCCAGGAAGTCAAAATCAGAGAACTTTATTTCAAAATTTGCAAAATATTATACTCCGGCAGTATGCTACGGAGCAGTAGCGCTAGCGTTAGTACCACCTGTTTTCCGTATGCTAGTAATGAGTGCAGCACCGGAATGGGGAGTGTGGGTACTGCGTGCCTTGACCTTTCTGGTAATCAGTTGCCCTTGTGCATTGGTAATCAGCATACCGTTAAGCTTCTTTGCAGGAATCGGTGGAGCAAGCAATGCAGGAGTACTGGTAAAGGGTTCAAATTATCTGGAAACCTTTGCACAGACAAGATATGTCGTATTTGATAAGACAGGAACTTTGACACAAGGGGTTTTTGAGGTAAGCAGGATTGTACCTGAGCAAATGGAGGACTACAAGCTCCTCGAGTATGCGGCTTTGGTAGAGAGCTATTCCACACATCCGATTAGTAAGAGTCTGCAAAAGGCATATGGTAAGGAACGAGATACTAGTCGCGTAACGAATGTAGAGGAAATCAGTGGAAATGGCGTAACGGCATTGGTTGACGGCATGGTAGTGGCTGCCGGAAATGAGAAGCTTATGGACAGGCTTGGAATCAAAGCAAAGGTTGTTCAGGAGTCAGGAACTGTCGTTCATATGGCAGTGAATGGAAGCTATGCCGGTTATATTTTGATTGCAGATAAGTTAAAGCCTACTGCAAAGGAAGCGATAAAGGCTTTGAAAAAGGTTGGAATTAAAAAGACGGTCATGCTGACTGGAGATAGAGCAGAGACTGCCAGAGAGGTTGCAAGAGAGCTTGGGATTGATGAGGTTTACAGTGAGCTGTTACCGGCAGATAAGGTTTCCAAGGTAGAGGAACTGTTACAATATAAGGGTGATAAGGAGAAGCTTGCTTTTGTCGGTGATGGTATCAATGACGCGCCTGTATTATCCAGAGCAGATATTGGAATTGCAATGGGGGCACTTGGTTCAGATGCAGCAATTGAAGCGGCAGATATTGTTCTGATGGATGATGACCCGTTGAAAATGGTAAAGGCAATTAAGATTTCGAGAAAATGTATTCGTATTGTATATCAGAATATTTATTTTGCGATTGGTATTAAGGTAATCTGTCTGGCACTTGGAGCGGTTGGTATTGCTAATATGTGGGTAGCCATTTTTGCAGATGTAGGAGTAATGGTGCTTGCGGTGCTGAATGCAATTAGGGCATTGTCTGTGAAAAAATTGTAATCGAGGAAAAACGAAGTTTTTTCGAGATGGTTCTGAATACAGATGGATTTAAAATACAGAAAGGCATGGAATAAATGGAAAATGAAAAAAAGCATTATTGTCATCATCATGCAGAGGACATGCAGTGTGAGACAATAGAGGTTCACGAAGAACTGGTAAAGATTGTGAATGAAAAAATGCCGGAGGAAGAAGAATTATACGATTTGGCTGAGCTGTTTAAGGTGTTTGGTGATTCTACCAGAATACGAATTTTGTTTGTATTGTTGGAGGCAGAAGTATGCGTGTGCGATTTAGCAGCTTCCTTAAACATGACACAGTCAGCAGTTTCTCATCAGCTTAGGATTCTGAAGCAGAGTAAGCTGGTAAAGAGCAGAAGAGAAGGAAAGTCTATTTTCTATTCTTTGGCAGACGGGCATGTAAAGACTATCATTGACCAAGGTCGTGAGCATATCGAAGAAGATTAGTTTTTTGGCTATTGCATTGTTGTGCGATAGCCATTTTTTTTGTAGAATAGAACATAATATGAAATTCAGTAGAGGGATGTTATGGACTTATTTGAATATATGAAAAGTACGACTCTGGAAAAGGAGTCGCCGCTTGCGGCAAGACTGCGTCCTACCACTTTAGAAGAGGTTGTGGGGCAGTCGCATATTATTGGAAAGGACAAGTTGCTTTATCGTGCTATCAAGGCAGATAAGATAAGCTCGATTATTTTCTATGGTCCTCCGGGAACCGGTAAGACTACACTTGCTAAGGTAATCGCAAATACAACAAGTGCAGAATTTACACAGATTAATGCCACCATAGCCGGAAAAAAGGATATGGAAGAGGTTGTGAATCAGGCAAAGAATACGCTTGCGATGTATGGAAAGCGTACCATTTTATTTATTGACGAGATTCATCGCTTTAATAAGAGTCAGCAGGATTATCTTCTTCCATTTGTTGAGGATGGAACGATTATTTTAATCGGAGCGACCACAGAGAATCCGTATTTTGAGGTAAACGGAGCGCTGATTTCACGTTCTATTATTTTTGAACTTAAGCCAATTGAAAAGGAAGATATTAAAACGCTGTTAAAGCGGGCGGTATATGATAAGGAAAAGGGAATGGGCTCCTTTGATGCAGAGATTGATGAGGACGCCTTGGAATTTCTTGCGGATTTGTCCGGTGGAGATGCCAGACATGCATTGAATGCTATCGAGCTAGGGGTTATGACAACAGATCGAAGTGAAGATGGCAAGATACATATTACGGTTGAGGTTGCACAGGAATGCATTCAGAAGCGTAGAGTATTGTATGATAAAAATGGTGATAATCATTATGATACCATTTCGGCATTTATCAAAAGTATGCGGGGCTCAGACCCGGATGCGGCTGTTTACTACCTTGCAAAAATGCTGTATGCAGGAGAAGAAGTAGCGTTTATTGCGAGAAGAATCATGATTTGCGCGGCTGAGGATGTGGGAAATGCAGATCCGAATGCACTTGTTGTGGCAGTGAGTGCATCACAGGCAGTAGAGCGCATCGGTATGCCTGAGGCACAGATTATCCTGTCACAGGCAGCAACCTACGTGGCATGTGCACCAAAGAGTAACTCCGCATGCAATGCTATTTTTGCGGCGAACGATGAAATAAGAAGAAGTGGTAACCTGCCAATACCGACACATTTGCAGGATGCCCATTATAAAGGAGCGGCGAAATTGGGACACGGAACTGGCTATAAATATGCACACGATTATCCGAATCACTATGTAGAGCAGCAATATTTACCTTACGAATTAAAAGGGAGAACCTTCTATGAGCCTTCATGGAATGGCTATGAAGCGAAAATCAGAGAGCATATGAAGCGGATAAAAGAGGAAGCAAGGAATAAAGAAGAGTAAAAAGGGACTGCCGGAAACGGCAGTCCTGAATTTTTAGAAAAGTTCCTGCATAAGATATTGATAAATCTTTTGATTTTTCTTTTGCCAACCATCGCAGATAGAAACTGCCATCTCAGCAGTTGGGACAGAGAGCTTGATATTTACCAGTTCTACATCCTTTTCACGTGCAATAAGCTGGGCTTCGTACTCACCGGAGGTTGATTTGTAATAGTCGGCGGTAATAGAAGCTTCATTTTGTAATTCGAGGTGTTTTTCTTCAAGATAAGCATCAATGTCATGACGAATGGCATCTCCAATACGGTTTCCAAAGTAAGAAAGGGTGTTTCGTCCTTCATCAGTAATGGAGAAGTAAGTACGGTTCATTAACGTATCAGGTTTAATAAGTTCAGTATCCTGTAAATCAGAAATAACTTCCTGTAAAGTCAGGAAGTTGGTATATTCCTTTTCCAGAATAAATTCGCTAATCTGTGCATAGGTTAGCTTGAACTTTACTTTATTCAACATATAAAGAACGATTAATTTGTATAAAGTAGATGGGTCTTGTGTCATCTGCGATTCACTTCTTTCTATTGCAAAATCAGCCGTTGAGGCGTGGTTTATATATTGGTGGTATCATGAAGATAAAGCCTTCCCTGAAAAGTTTCTCTTATTCTTAATTCTTTATGCAAGGTATTCAGAACATTACGCTTGTTAAGACTCCATGTTGGTGCGATTAGAAGCTCCTTTGAGCCATCACCGGTTACGCGGTGAATGACCATTTCGGGTGGTAACAGCTCCAAACAAGAGATGATAATATCAATATACTCCTCAAAGGAAAGAATTTCAAAAGTTTTCTTAGAAAAATCATCAGCCAAATCCGTGTGCTTGAGTACATGCAATAATTGCAGCTTAATACCGAATATCTTTTGGTGGCTGAGATAACGACAGGTTTCAAGCATCCTATCTTTATTCTCATATGGCAGACCTAAAATTATGTGTACAATCGCGGGGATATCAGCCGATTGCAAGCGCTCCAGAGCCTCTTCAAAAACAGAAAGAGGATAACCACGGCGTATATAAAGGGCAGTCTGTTCGTGTATTGTCTGTAAGCCAAGTTCTACCCAAATGAATTTATCCGGAAATTGCTGTTTTAAGTTGCTTAATACGTCAATGACTGGCTGATCTAAGCAATCTGGTCTTGTGGCAATGGAAATACCGACAACATCCGGCTCCGAAAGGGCTTCCGCAAATAATACATGTAGGCGTCCGGGTTCTGCATAGGTGTTTGTAAAGGACTGAAAATAGGCAATAAAGCGATTGCCTATTTTTTTGTCACGAAAAAGAACTTTGCCATTTTCTAATTGTTCGCGAATGGAAAAACCATGACTTGCAAAATCACCACTTCCACCGGCACTACAAAAGATACAGCCCCTTGTATCAAGCTTACCATCACGATTGGGGCAGGTCATGCCTGCATCTAGGGCAATTTTATAGATTTTTTCGCCGTATGTGCTTTTTAAGTAATAGTCAAGAGAATGGTATGGCTTACCGCCCCAGTCTTTTCTCATAGGCATATCACTTAATGTGGGACTTTACCGCCTCAGCAACCACTTGGGCAACCATTGGGTTGAATGCTTCCGGCATGATGTTGTCCTCACTCAATTCCTCATCAGGAACAAGACCTGCAATGGCATTTGCGGCAGCAAGCTTCATCTCCTCTGTAATCTGGGTCGCTCGTCCCTCTAAAGCTCCCTTGAAGATACCAGGGAAGGCTACTACGTTATTTACCTGATTCGGGAAGTCGCTTCTTCCGGTTCCGACTATTCTTGCGCCGGCAGCCTTTGCGACATCTGGCATAATCTCAGGAGTCGGATTTGCCATTGCAAAGAGGATAGAATCCTTTGTCATAGAAGCAACCATTTCAGGAGTAACGATATTTGGAGCAGATACACCAACGAAAATATCTGCGTTCTTCATGGCATCTGCAAGCAAACCTGTTTCGTGGTTTGGGTTCGTGACCTTTGCCATTTTTTCCTGCATCCAGTTAAGACCTTCAGTAGATTCGTCAATGATACCAACCTTATCACACATAATAACATTAACAAAACCATAGGTTAAAAGAAGCCTTGTAATGGCAACACCGGCACTTCCGGCGCCGTTTACTACTACTTTACAGTTTTCTTTTTGTTTCTTAACCACCTTTAAAGCATTGATAATACCGGCAAGCACGACGATTGCAGTGCCATGCTGGTCATCATGAAATACCGGGATGTCCAGAGTAGCTTTCAGTCTTTCTTCGATTTCAAAACAGCGAGGTGCGCTGATGTCTTCCAGATTGATTCCGCCATAAGCCGGAGCAAGCCATGTAACAGCCTTGATGATTTCCTCAGTGTCCTGAGTATCCAGACAGATAGGAACAGCGTTTACACCACCGAATTCCTTAAATAAGACAGCCTTACCTTCCATAACAGGCATTGCTGCATGAGGACCAATATTACCAAGACCAAGCACAGCGCTACCATCAGAGATAACAGCAACGGTATTTGCCTTCATGGTATAGGTATATGCGGCTTCCTTATCCTGTGCAATTACCTTGCAAGGCTCTGCAACACCTGGGGTATAGGCAAGGGAAAGGGCTTCTCTTGATTTTACCGGTGTCTTTGATATGGTTTCTAACTTGCCGTTCCATTCTTCGTGGAGCGCAAGTGCTTTTTCTTGAATTGTCATAATAATATCTCCCATCTTTTTTATTTTTACCGCTATTTTACTGATACGAAAAGACAGCGTTTATTGCATTCATAAACCGAACAGTTCCATATTAAAACATTTAAAATCGGTTCGCAATAAATTCTTCTTCCTATTTTGAAAAAAATGGGTTATAATACAAGAAATCATATAGTGGTTGGAAAAATCACCCACTACATATCTAAAACGATTCGAAACAATTACCCCGATATACAAATAGGAAAATAAGGATTGTTGAATGAGGCAAAATAATTATTTTATTATGTATTTAATAAAAATGGAGGAATAGAATGAGAGAAAAGTATGAATCTCTTGCGCTTGCAGACTTACGTGCAATTGCAAAATCAAGAGGAATCAAGGGCACTACCGGTTTAAAAAAGGCAGAGCTTGTTGAGTTAATGCTTGCAGAGGATGAAAAGGATAAGGCAGCAGGTAAGGATGTTGCTCCAAAGCCTGTACTTCGTAGTCCGGGAGAAGGAAAGGAAGAAAAGCAGGAGGAAAAGTTTCCGGCAGAGTTAGACAGTGGTATTACGGCAAACGGAATCTTAGAGGTTATGCCGGATGGTTTTGGTTTTATACGTTGTGAGAATTTCCTTCCTGGAGAAAATGATGTTTATGTAGCACCAAGCCAGATTCGTCGTTTTAATTTGAAAACTGGTGATATTGTCGAAGGTAATACCAGAATTAAAACACAGAATGAAAAGTTTAGTGCTTTATTATATGTAAAAAAGGTGAATGGTTATCCACCCGAGATTGCCAGCAGGAGAAGCAATTTTGAAGATATGACACCGGTATTCCCAAATGAGAGAATACGTTTGGAAACAGCCGGTGCAAGCGTTGCCATGCGTGTTATGGATCTAATGAGCCCTGTCGGCAAGGGACAAAGAGGTATGATTGTATCTCCACCAAAGGCTGGTAAGACAACACTGTTAAAGGAAGTTGCAAAATCAATTAAGAAGAATTCACCGGATATGCATTTAATTATCCTGCTGATTGATGAAAGACCTGAGGAAGTTACCGATATTAAGGAAGCAATCGAGGGACCAAATGTAGAGGTTATCTATTCTACCTTCGATGAATTGCCGGAGCACCACAAGAGAGTTTCGGAAATGGTAATCGAGCGTGCCAAGAGACTCGTAGAGCATAAGAAGGATGTATGTATTTTATTAGATAGCATTACTAGATTGACAAGAGCATATAATCTTACAGTTCCACCAAGTGGAAGAACACTTTCCGGTGGTCTTGATCCTGCGGCATTACATATGCCAAAGAGATTTTTTGGTGCAGCTAGAAACATGAGAGAGGGTGGAAGCCTTACGATTCTTGCAACTGCGCTTGTAGAAACAGGTTCTAAGATGGACGATGTAGTATATGAGGAATTCAAGGGAACTGGTAACATGGAAATGGTTCTTGACAGAAAGCTTTCTGAAAAGAGAATATTCCCTGCAATTGATATTCCAAAGTCCGGTACCAGAAGAGAAGATTTACTCCTTACAGAGGATGAGTTAGAGGCAATCAATATTATGAGAAGAGCCTTGAATAGCTTGAAGCCTGAGGAAGCAGTGGACAAGATTCTAGATATTTTTGCAAAGACCAGAGATAATGCGGAATTTGTTCAGACTGTTAAAAAGATGAAGTTCATTTAATCTCAATTTCGACAAGAATATATAGGAAGTCATAAAAAAAGTGCTTGCATATCATAAACTGCTGTGATATACTAAGGGAGCTGTTTATGGAAAAACTAATTAAAACTATTCTGATTTTATTATAGAGAGGTGAAAATCATGAGAGAAGGAATCCATCCAAATTATCATCAGGCAACAGTTACTTGCAACTGCGGTAACACATTCGTAACAGGATCTACAAAGCCTGAAATCCACGTTGAAGTTTGTTCTAAGTGCCATTCATTCTACACAGGACAGCAGAAGGCTGCAGCAGCTCGTGGACGTATTGATAAGTTCAACAAGAAGTACGGCGTAGAAAGCAAATAAGTAACGTAAAAGAGGGTTGAGGTAAATTTTTATCTCAACCTATTTTTTATACCATGCATTTATAGGGGAGAAAGACCATGTCAAAGAAGAAACAAACCAGATACTCCGGTATTGGTGGTCAGGCAGTCCTGGAAGGCGTAATGATGAAAAATAAGGACAAGTATGCCGTAGCCATCAGAAAGCCAAACGGGGAAATTGATGTTGATGTTGAAGAATACAAGGGCATCGCTGGAGACAATAAGCTTGCCAAGCTTCCATTTATCCGTGGTGTATTTTCATTTATAGATTCCTTGGTGCTTGGAATGAGAGTAACGATGCATTCTGCTTCCTTTTTTGAAGAGGATGATGAGCAACCAAGCAAGACAGAACAGAGATTGTCTAAGATATTAGGAAATAAGGCAGATGACATTATGATGGGCTTTACAGTGGTATTGTCAGTCATTATTGCGGTTTCCTTATTTATGTTACTGCCGTTTTTTATTTCCGATTTTCTCGGGCAGTATATTAGAAATGCAAGCTTGATTGCGATTATCGAGGGTATAGTCAGAATAGCGATTTTTATGTGCTATATTGTGGCGATTACCATGATGAAGGATATTAAGCGGTTATATATGTATCATGGTGCAGAGCATAAGTGTATTAACTGTATCGAAAAGGGAAGACCTTTGACAGTAAAGGATGTAAAAAGATGCTCTAGATTACATAAGCGTTGTGGAACGAGCTTTTTATTATTCGTTGTATTAGTCAGCGTGGTTGTATTTTTCTTCATTAGAGTGGATAATATGGCATTAAAGTTGCTCATTCGTCTTGCATTGATTCCTGTGATTGCGGGAATCTCTTATGAGCTGATTCGTCTGGCAGGAAGAAGTGATAACTTTATCGTAAATCTTCTTTCGAAACCTGGACTGATGATGCAGAAGCTCACGACAAAAGAACCTGATGAGGATATGATAGAAGTTGCTATTGCATCAGTAGAAGCAGTTTTTGATTGGAAAGCATATTTAAAAGAAACCTTTGGTTACGATGTAGATGACTCTTGGTTAGAGGATTCAGAAGAGCCTTAGGCGGAAAGGATGTAGGCTATGACATACAGACAATTGTATGAATATGGCGTAGAGAAGCTGGAGGAAGCCGGTATTGAAGAGGCAAAGCTTGATGCAAGGCTTTTACTGGAATATATCTGTCATACGGACAGAAATACCTTGTTGGTTCATGGAGATAGTGAACGAAACGAGATGGAAGAGCAGTTCTATCGCATGTGTATCGATAAGCGAGCGACCAGAATTCCTTTGCAGCATATCACAGGTGAGCAGGAATTTATGGGACTTACCTTTCGGGTAAATCAGCATACGCTGATTCCAAGACAGGACACAGAGATTCTGGTTGAGGAAGGAATGCGCCACATGTTTGACGGTATGCGTATTCTGGATATGTGCACGGGTTCAGGATGTATTTTACTAAGTCTTTTAAAATACAGCAATGAGTGTGAAGGTACAGGAGTGGATATTTCTGAGGAAGCACTCAAGGTAGCAAGAGAAAATGCACAGCGATTGGGACTAAAGGCAGACTTTATGCAGGGGGACTTATTTGAAAATGTCCCTGAAAAGAGGTTTGATATGATTATATCGAATCCACCATATATTGAAACTGCCGTAATTAAAACACTGATGCCAGAGGTTCGTGAGCATGAGCCGATGCAGGCATTAGACGGTATGGAAGATGGCCTCTTTTTCTATCGTAAAATTGTGGAAAAAGCAGGTGGTTTTTTAGAAAAAGGTGGATGGCTTTTATTCGAAATCGGATATAATCAAGGAGAAGCAGTAAGTAATCTTATGACAGTACAAGGCTTTCAGAATGTAGAGGTTGTGAAGGACTATGCAGGACTTGACCGTGTTGTGCTGGGACAGAAGTTATAAACAATAACATGGAGGAATAAAGATGTTTGATAAGTTAGAAGCATTAATCGCTCGTTATGAAGAGATTATGAATGAGTTAAATGAGCCGACTGTAGCCGACAATCAGGCAAGATTCAGATCCCTGATGAAGGAACAGAGCGATTTGACCCCGTTAGTAGAGGCATATAAGGAATATAGAAGCTGTAAGGAAACTGTAGAGGATTCCCTTTCTTTACTGGAATCTGAAAGCGATGAAGATATGCGCGAAATGCTTAAGGAAGAGCTTAACGATGCGAAGAAGCGTATCGAGGAACTGGAAACAGAGCTTAAGATTCTACTCTTACCAAAGGATCCTAATGATGATAAGAATGTAATTGTAGAAATTCGTGCAGGTGCAGGTGGAGATGAGGCAGCATTATTTGCAGCTGAAATCTATCGTATGTATGTACATTATGCAGAAGGCAGACGTTGGAAGGTTGAAACTATGGAGTGCGAAGAAATCGGTATCGGTGGTATGAAGAGCGTAACCTTCATGATCTCCGGACAGGGTGCGTACTCTGTTATGAAGTATGAATCAGGCGTGCATCGTGTACAGCGAGTTCCTGAAACAGAGTCAGGCGGACGTATCCATACATCAACCATCAGTGTTGCTGTAATGCCCGAAGTAGACGAAGATATCGACATCGTAATCGAAGATAAGGATATCCGTATCGACGTAATGCGTGCTTCCGGTAATGGTGGACAGTGTGTAAACACAACCGACTCCGCAGTACGTTTAACACATTACCCAACAGGTATTGTTGTATACAGCCAGACAGAAAAGTCACAGCTCCAGAACAAGGCTAAGGCTTTCGCTTTATTAAAGGCAAAGCTGTATGACATCGAGCAGCAGCAGAGACACGATGCAGAAGCAGAGCTTCGCCGTAGCCAGATTGGTACCGGTGACCGTTCTGAGAAAATCAGAACCTACAACTTCCCACAGGGACGCGTAACAGACCATAGAATTAACTTAACCATTTATAAGCTGGATAAGGTTATGAATGGTGATATTCAGGAGATTCTTGATGCTTGTATCGCAGCGGACCAGACGGCGAAGTTGGCGAAGATGAATGAGAACTAGGGAAAACTTTATTTTGTTGTATTGTTTCGAGAATAATGTAATACTTTAGAAAACAGACAATGACATGCTTAAAAATGTTGTTGTCTGTTTTTGGCTTATATATGTTTTTGAGTGGACATGCCTAGATAAAGGAGAGAACATAAGTCCTATGATTTGAAGTCTGTTATGCCGAAATTTTTCGGCGTGACAGTAGTGTGCTTCTTTGTTATTATATGCGAAAAAGGAGACATAGATATGAATAAAAAAATTGGAAGAAGAGTTGAGTTGTTGATTTTTGAGAAAGGTTTTCCATCTATAAGAAAATTTGTGAAATACTTAAGAGAAAAAGAACCTGAGAATTGTGTTTCTGAGGATACAATTTCTAATGTTATAAAGGGTAAAGGTTTTCAGAATAATACATTGATAAGTGTAGCAAAAGGTTTAAATGTTCCGGTAGACTGTTTGATGGCAGAAAACATACCATTGGTAGACGAGTATTTATTTACTCAAGTTGCGGCTATTAAAGAAGAAACAAAAAA
Source organism: Lachnospiraceae bacterium (assembly GCA_017440575.1). GTDB lineage: Bacteria > Bacillota > Clostridia > Lachnospirales > Lachnospiraceae > COE1. The sequence continues at coordinate 16,819 of JAFSGY010000073.1, forward strand.
TGATAAGGAATTATGGGAAGATGGAGACATAAATAATCTGGAATCTGTTAGGATGTTATATGCTATAAATAAGTGCATCTACCCTAATGAAATCGGGGAATTATATAATAAATATGGATTTGAAATTATGACTCTTGCAGAGCTGAGCATATATTTTCCATTGTGTAGAATGAGTGATATAATGGAAGTAATGTTTAGAATAAGAGGGCAAATAAGAAGATATGAAATGTATATATATGAGCAATATGCGTGGTTATATAGAACGATACCTGACATTCCGGCTAAGAAGTATGCTGATTATCAAGCTGTTATGTTAAGATTATCAAATAAGCAGAATCTGAATAGTGCAGAAAACGAGTTATTAAATGCAATGAGAGAGTATAAAAATTCTGAGTTGTGGAATGAAGGATTTTCACAGTATAAGAATATTATCGAAAAAACATACAAATTGTATGAAACGGATATTGTAGAAGACATTTATAAGGGTAGACTTCCTGAGTTGTATGGATGAGCTGAGAAATAATGCTAGGATTATGATAAGAATATTTGATTGAAAGAAAGAATGATATGGAGATTGTATAATTATGTTGAAAGAATTAGCAAGTAGGTTAATAATAAAAAGGGCAGAATATAAAGATATACATATAATAGAGGATATTCTAAATGACGCAATTTGTTGGATGAATATTAATAAAATTCCTAATTTATGGAGTCACGAGAATGTTAGTTGGAATAATCTTTCGAAAAGTTACGATATTGATGACTTTTATATAGCGTATATTACAGAACAACCAGTTGGTTGCATGGCTATAACAGATGAAGATAAAATGTATTGGAAAAAAGATAAAGTTGGAGAAGCGCTGTATCTTCATAAACTTGCTGTAAAACAGAATTTTAGAGGAATAGGTGTTTCATCAGAACTGATTAATTATGCTAAACAAATTACTATTAGTTCAGGAGTAAAATTATTAAAGCTTGACTGTAATGCAGAGAGGCTAAAACTTAGGAAAATTTATCAAAGCAATGGATTCAAACTTGTGGATATAATTTATATGGATAATAACTATAAAATGGCATTGTATGTTATGGATGTAACATAAGAAAATACTTAGTATTAGTGTTGGTGACAGAGGCAAGGCAGTTTAGTGTATTGCTAGGATTATAAAATTACTTGCCAAGAAGATGCTTGAAGTTGAAAAGAAAAGATAGATGGTGTAAAAATTATACAAAAGGTATATAAAGGCGGTGAAAAATTGATAAAAGAGAAATTGATTGAAAAATCAAAGGAAGCATTTATTATGGCTATTGAGATTTATAATAAGCCAACAATAAAGTATCGAGTGGAAGGATTTAGTTTTTTTATATGTAATGCATGGGAACTGATGCTGAAAGCCCATATGATGCATAAATATGGAGAAGAGAGTATCTATTATAAAGATAATCCTAACAGAACTATAACGTTGGAAAATTGTATTCAAAAGATTTTTACTAACGAAAAGTCACCGATACGAAGAA
>JAFSGY010000074.1 GCA_017440575.1 Lachnospiraceae bacterium
GATATGTTCATAATAATCAGTAAAGATGGATTGTAAGATATTCATAGTTGAATTTTACAATAAAGTAACACAAAGAAAAACCCCTTACCCCTCATGATTGAGGGGCAGGGGAGTTGAGAGTGTCGAAGACACTTTTTTATTCCAGGGAGAAAGAGTATGAGTGGAATTTATGGATTTTGGAAGCCGGGTTTGGGAATAGACAAATACGAAGAGGATACAAATAAGCTTATGCTTTGGAACAGAGCATATGGAAATGAGGAAGAGGACATATATAAAGGTGAAGACTTATGTCTTGGCTGTTGTTCCGAGAAGCTTTCCGTAAGAGCAAATAGAAGTAATCCTGTTTTAAAAAGAAAGCAAAAATATGCAGTAATAGATGCATTACTTTATAATAGAGATGAATTACAGCAGAAAGGTCAGTTTGCGGATGGACTTTCTGATGAGGAATTGTTATTTTCGTATATGGAACGATTTGGAATGAATGCACTGAAGGATGTAAATGGCGATTTTTGTGGTGCTATTTATGATATGGAGAAGAAGACAGTAACATTATTCAGAGATCATATGGGAATACGTCCACTGTTTTATTATTCAAATGAAGAATGTGTTATCTTTTCAACCGATATGCGTGGATTGTTAGCAATGAATCAGGTGGATGTGGCTATAAATGAAAAGTGGTTATGGGGGAACATTACTGGGGATGCCAGCATGGGAACTGAAAATACCGAATTTGCTCATATTCACTGCGTTAAGCCGGCAACGTATATGATTTTTGAATATACGAATGAACGGATGCAAGTTGAGAAGACAAAATATTGGCAATTAGGGAAGAGAAAGATACGGTTATCGTCAGAGAAAGATTATATAGAGCGGCTAAGAGAGTTGATTACGGATTCTGTGAAGAGGAGACTGGATGCGGTATCAGGACAGATTGGCGCTGAATTATCTGGTGGACTTGATTCAGGTATAATCGATATTCTGATTCATCGATTAGGCAGAGAATGTACATATTTTTCATGGTCTGCATCGCCTCAAGAGATTCCTTTTGCGGAATATGATGAGAGAATTGTTATAGAAGATATATGTAAGCAGGAAGATATCACCTGCAATTATGCAAAGCTTTCTTCGAATTTTGATGAAGAAAGTATTATTTCAAAAAAAATGAAGCAAATGGGAATAGAGTTAAAGATGAGTGAGGACAATGCAAAGAAGTTTGTATTCCCACCATATGTGAATACATTACCAATTTGTAAGACGGGTGATTTTATTCATAAAAGTGGTGCGAGAGTAGTATTTACCGGTCATGGTGGAGATGAGGGCGTGAGTCATCGGTGTAACCCTTATGAATTGTTCTATCATAAAGAGTATATTCCATATCTTCAATATATGTGGACATCTACTAAAGGTGGAAAAAATAGAATTTATAATACGTTTTTACGCTGTAAAAAGAACTTGCTGTCGACTAGAAAGACATTACGAAATCCATATATTGGAGTATTTGCTGTAAAAGAATTGTTGAATAATGATTTTTTTGAAAAGTATGATAAAGATCCGAAGCCGTCTTTAAGCTTTGCGTATGATCCAAAAGCATATATACAAGTTGGAGGAAGTCGTAACAGACTCGATGTGGTGGCTTTGCTTGGAGCTTATTCGGGAGTGCGATATATCATGCCATATTTAGACTATCGGGTAATTGATTATGCAGTATCTATTCCAAGATATATGTATCTGAAAAATCAAAAAAATCGATATATATTTAGAGAAGCTTTTAAAGATATCATGCCGGAGTCGCTTTATACACTGGATCGAAAGGAAGATAATAGCTGGAATAATCTGGAGAGAAAGCCTCAAAAGGAAGAAGATTATCTGGAACAGAAAAAAATGGTTGCAGACATGCTTGATAGGGAGTATTGGTCAAAGTATCTTAATTGGGAGACGATAGACCAATGGGTAGGAAGAAAACTTCATGAAGCGGATGCAACTTTTGATAAAGGCATGCTAATTTGCCTTTCGAATTGTAATAAGATTCAAAACATTATAGAACGTTCAAGAGCGGTTAATATATAAACAAAAAACTGGAAACCCACCATAGTTTCCAGTTTTTTTGATATCATACTTAATTATCCATCAATTCAACAAATTCATTCTTTTGCATCTGTAGCAGGAAATCCTGAACGGATGCCATACAAGTCTCAGCATCAACATCATAAATTTTTAATAAGGAATCACGTATCTCGCCAACGGTAATATCGTTAGCAATCATGTCCCATATCTCATTTGCAGAACCCTTTAACAGAAAATATTTTCCTGTTGAAAAATCAATCATTACTTTTTCACCTGATAAGTCTGTAACATCTAGTTGTTTAATGAGGTGAACCTTTGTATTCTCGTTCATCATTTGCGTCCCTTCCTCAATTATCAGTAGTATTTGCTTATAATAATTATAATTCTTAGGTTAGGATAAGTCAATTGTAGAAATAGAACTATCCAATATTTGAATGATTATGATATACTGTTCACACAGTGGTTAGCATTGATTGCTAAGCACATTTTCAAATTATGTAAGTTACAGTTCAGGAGGAACGTATGTCTGCAATATGGGGAATAGTCAGATTCAATGAAGATCGTCAGATAGATCAGGCAGTGGCGATGAATCTGGAGAGAGCCTATCAGCGTTACAAAATTGACCGCATGGAGCACATAGAAGTAGCGAATGCGATATTCGGATGCGGTCATCAATATATGGTAAAGGGTGCAGCTTTGGAGCAGCTGCCTTTTTATGATGTGGAAAATGACATAGTATTCACGGCAGACTGTGTATTAGATAATAGAGAAGAGATTCTTGCTGAATTTCCGGAGTTGGCGAAGGACACACCGGATGGAAAGCTGTTGTATCAGGCGTATTTAAAATGGGGTAAAGAAGTTACAGACCATGTTTTAGGAGCGTTTGCGTTTGCAGTATATCATATCAAGACGAAACGGGTTTTCATTTATACAGATCATATGGGTAATCGTAGTATGTTTTACCATTATGAGAAGGGAATGCTGTATTTTAGCACGGCGGCTATTCCGTTAGCAAAGGCTTTACATGCGCAGATAAATGAGAAATGGCTGACAGGCTGTCTGTCGAATATTTCCGCAGATATGATGCTGTTTGAGAATTTGTCACCATATGAGGGAATCTTGCAGCAACAGCCGGGAACATGCATGGAGATTACAATAGAAGGAATAGCAAAGCAGCAATATTGGTCGCCGATGTGGTTTAAGCCAGACTTGAATATACGAAGTGATGAAGAATGTAAGGAGCTTTTCGTATCTACGCTATCGGATAGTGTGATATCCATGCTTCGAAGTGAACAGAAGACAGGCTGTACGTTAAGTGGAGGCTTAGATTCTACTGCAATAGCGGCATTGGCTGCTAAGACATTGGCTGAAAGAAAGGAGCAGATTTACAGCTTTACATCGGTTCCATTGCCTGATTTTCATGAGAATAGAAATTCTTATAGTATTGTGGATGAGACAAAAGGCGTGAAAGCATTGTGTGAATGGTATCCGAATATTCATTCAGAATTTCTGGCATGTGAAGGGAAGGATGCTTTTTCTGCTTTGGAGGAAATTATGCCATTGGTAGGGTATCCCATGAAGTCAGGTCATAATCTTACTTGGTTAAATGAGATATATAAAAGGGCATCGGAACAAGGGTGCCGTCTGATGTTGAAGGGGCAGTTTGGTAACAGTACGATTTCATACGGAACTGTATTAGGAACGATGTATCAGGAATTATGTAGTGGTCATCCCATCGAGGCGTTTCAGTTAATGACGGGATTTGGAAAGCGTTATGGAATACCAAGGAAAGTAGTGGCAAAGCGATTTTGCATAGAAGTTCTGAGTCGTTTCCGACAGTCTGAAATAGAGAGAAATGACATGTTGGCATCAGCTGAAAAGTGTGAAAAATATCAAATAGAAAAGAAATTGAAGGCCTGCATGAGAAATGGCGGACAGATTGATTCAAGGAAAGAACGTCTGGCATTTATTGCTGATTATATAGCGTTACAGCAATTAAGCATGTTTGATACAGTTATGGGATTGACCTATGGTATTCTGATACGTGACCCTGCCAAGGACAAGCGTGTGGTCGAGCTGTGCTGTCGGGTTCCGGTAAAGTACAATCTGGCAGGATTCCTAGAGCGAGGCATGGTTAGAACCTTTATGAGAGGCATTGTACCGGATTCTATATTGCTGGATGTACACCATAGAGGCTTGCAAAGTGCAGATTACGCACATCGTAGTAGAGTATTATGGGAGAAGCAGCGAGATCAGATTATACAGGCGTTAGAGGAGCCAGAGCTAAGAAGGTATGTGGATGATAGTGTATTAGATTCCATGCTTATTTACTTAAAGGAAACGCCCGCATCAGAGCTTGATGAACTGGAGATTCGAAAAGCAAATGTGTTGTATTCGTGCGCAGTTTTTTTACAAATGAACAAGAGGGAGTTAGTGTAAAAAAGCATATATGCCACTTTTTTTACACGGCAAATTTGTGCTATGCACAAATTCGCAGAAATTGAGAAAGGCAAGGTTGTTAATGTGATGTTTTATTATAAATTATATGGTTTGACGGTGGCTTCGGAGATAGAGTTTACAGAAGCCATTCCGTGTGAGGAAATGGAAGAAACGGATGCGGTGATTGCTTTCGCAGAGCCGCCGGAGTGGGTGATGGAGCAGTACCATGAGGGAAAATATTCATCTTTGTCCATGGACGTTATGTGGTTCCGACTAGAGGATGAGATGCTCATCTATGTGGAAAAGGGCAGAGACGTCAGGGTAAAGCTGCTGGATGACAAAATGGATAGAGTAAGAATGCGCTCATATATTTTATCTGGAGCAATGACATTCTTGATGATGCAGCATAATTATGTTTTGATTCATGGAAGTGCATTGGTGTATCAAGACAAGGCATTTATCGTATCAGGTTGTAGTGGCTCCGGTAAATCGACAACGGCATTAGAGCTGTTAAAACGACCTGACATTCTCTTTGCGTCGGATGATATCTGTGCAGTAAAGATAGTAGAGAATCAGTGTCTGCTTTATCCGGGACCACCATTTCAAAAGGTATGTGAGGATGTCAAGGAAAGAGAAAACGAGCATGAATATATTTATCTGGAGGAAGCAGGAGGAAAGTTTGGCAGAAAGCTGCAACAAGGCTATGTGACGAAACCTCTAGAGATAACGGGGATGTTTATTCTAGAAAAAAGTGAAACAGAGCAGCTTAAAATGACCTCCTATAAGGGAGTAGAAGCTTTGCATGCCCTTACCCACAATATGTTCCGTGGAGAACTGTGGAATATCTTAGGGATTACACCTCAAAGACTACAGCAGTTTATGAAGGTGGCAAATAGCCTTGCTATTTATAAGGTAGAAAGACCGGTTAACAGTGATACAGTGAACGAGCGGTGCGATATGATTATGGCAGAAATACAAAAAATCTAAAAAATCTAACAATCATGTTAGATTTCTTGTTTTATGTCACCTAGATTGCTATAGTATATGAGTAAAATAATGAATCTAGGAGGGCGATTATGAAAAAGTGGAATGCTCCAGTAATGGAAGAATTAAGCATCTCTTGCACAGAGCAGGGAAAGCATATCAGTACAGAATTTGATGAAATCAGAGTAGACCAGAATGGTAACTACTGGGTAAGCTTTGCAAGTGGTGGAGAAGATTCTAATCCTGATGTAGATGGTAATGTAACTGTAGTCTAGTTGTTACTACGAGTAAAAAATGGAAGATTTTCTTCCATTTTTTTTGTACATTATCACATAGGAGAAAAGGCTTAGATTCTATGGAAATATTATGAAACTATGCTATACTAGAATAGTTTGAGGTTGTAATGAGTAGTGAAAAGGAAGAGAGGGCAAATGGGTAGAATTATTAATTACCTTAGGTATAATAACGAAAAATGGATGACCATTAAAATATACATTTATACATGGTTTTATCGAATGTGCATCCTACTGATACCAAAGCCAAAGTTTGAAAAGATGATTGGAGAGCGAGGCGTGGAGTCAGAGCAGGAAGAGAGCTATGAAAACATGAAAACGGCGAAACGTGTCGGGATTCATGTATACCGTGTAACAGGACACACATTATGGGAGAGTAAGTGTCTGGTACAGGCGATGACTGCTAGAAGGCTTTTGAAGGAGAAAGGCATTCACTCCACCTTATATCTTGGAGTAGGTAAGGAAAATGACAAGATGATTGCCCATGCATGGCTTAGATGTGGGCGTTTGTATGTGACAGGTGGAAATGGCGAGGGTTATGCCATGGTAGCAAAGTTCAGGAATTAGGGATTAAAGGATTAGAGTATAGATATGAATAAACTAAAGAAATTATGGAACGACAGGGATAATCAGTATCAATATGCTAAGTGGATGCTGCAATATGTAAAGCCATACATAGGGAAAATCTCTCTCATGATGGCATTTCATTTGGGAAGTACGGTAATCTCTTTGCTTATGGTTACGTTATCTAAGAGAATTATTGATAATGCAACAGAAGGGAATCAATTTGTGGCGTTGATTATCGTTTATCTGGCATTGGTAATTGGAATGCAGGTAGTAAGTGTGGTTGCAGGTTTGATGAGTACCATGCTGTCAGAACGTTTTTCCTTCGGTATACGTAAGCAGATTTATGAGAAGATTATCAACTCTCACTGGATGGATGTGAAGCGTTATCATACAGGTGATTTAATGACGCGATTAACCAGCGATGCGGGAAATATTGCAGATGGACTGATAGGAACGATTCCGAGCATCATTCAGTTATGTATCGAGTTGCTTATGGTATTTTTTACGTTATTCTTCTATTCACCATTATTAGCGGTGTTTGCGCTGTTAGTAGCCCCGGTAGCGGCTATTACATCATGGTGGTTTGGTAAGAAACTGAAAAAACTTCAGGTAAAGGTACAGGAGTCAGAGGCGAAATATCGTTCTTTTATACAGGAGAGTCTTGCAAATCTCCTTATTGTAAAAGCATTTGCAAATGAGGAGTACTCCACAGAGCGATTAACGAATCTGAGAGAAGAGAGATTTCACTGGCTTTTTGAGAGAACGAAGATGTCCATGGTTAGCCATACCGTTATGTCGATGTCATTTCAGATAGGATATATAGCAGCTTTTGCTTATGGTGCGCTTCAGATTTCCAGACAGGTAATTACCTATGGTACCATGTCTGTATTTCTTACCTTGGTAAACAGAGTGCAGTCGCCGATTATGGCATTAGCTCAGCAGATTCCGAAGGTAGTGTCCGTTCTGGCATCCGCAGGAAGAATTATGGAGTTGCAGGATATACCTTTAGAAGAAAAGGAAGAAAAACAGTTGACTGCAGAGAGTGTCGGCGTAAATATTCAGAATCTGACCTTTGGTTATACAGATGAGACGGTATTAGATGATGTGTCTGTACAGATTAATCCGGGTGAATTTGTAGCGATTGTGGGTGCATCCGGAATCGGTAAAACGACATTAATTCGTATTATTATGTCCTTTATGAGCAAAATAGAGGGAAGTGTTACCTTTTTCAATGAAAAGGGTGAGACGGAAAAGGCAAATGCTGCTACGAGAAACTTTATTGCTTATGTACCTCAGGGAAATACATTGTTCAGTGGTACTGTGCGTGAAAATATTCGCATGGGTAATCTGAATGCTACCGAGGAAGAGATGTGGGAAGCACTGAAAATGGCAGCAGGTGATGAATTTGTTAAGAGTCTGCCAAACGGTATTGATACCGTAATCGGTGAGCGTGGTCATGGACTTTCAGAAGGACAGGCACAGAGAATTGCCATTGCAAGAGCTTTTGTCAGAAAGGCACCGTTCCTGATTCTCGATGAGGCTACATCAGCACTGGACGAAGCAACAGAGCAGGGAGTGATCAAGGGATTGCAACAGTTAAGTCCTAGACCTACCTGTCTGATTATCACACATCGTAAGAGTATCTTAGAGTATTGTGACAGAGAGATTATGATTGAGAATAAGAAAACGATAGAGGAATAAGGAATGTATTGTTATCGAATCTATGGAATGAAAATGGCAACAGATATGGAGTTCCGTCAATTGGTTGTATGCGAGGATGATACGCCCGTAGATATCGAGGTGGTAGAAGGCACGATTTCTGATGATATCTATGAGCAGGAGGAGACGTGCCAGTATATCTTTGGAGAGCAGCGTGGCTGGCTGATTAATAGGACCTGCTATCTGGAAGCAACCAATGGAACGAAGCTGGTCTATAAGCGTAAGCCGGGTGGAAATATGATGTATCTGCAGACCTATATTTTAGGCTATGGCATGTCTATGCTGGCAATGCAGCGTGGCATGTTGTCAATTCATTGCAGTGCTTTGGCGAATGATGAGGGAGCGTTGTTAATTGCCGGTGAGAGCGGAGCGGGAAAGTCCACAGTTACATCAGCCTTTCTGGATCAGGGATATCGCTTAATGGCAGATGATATGGCGTGGGTAGAGATTACCGAGGAACAGAAGGTAATGGTAAGACCGGCATTCCCATATCAGAAATTATGTAGAAATGTAGCCATTGACCAAGGCTATAATCTGGATGAACTCATTTATATTAATGAGGAAAAGGATAAGTTTTTGGTGCCGTATCGTGGAGAATTTAGCACAGAGGCAGTACCTGTTAAAGGGTTTATCATGTTAGGGGTAATCAGAGGCGAAGAAGTGGTATCTTCTGAGGCACAGGGAATGCAGAAGTTCCAGATATGTGCGAACAATCTGTTCCTAAGACATCTACTTGGAAAAGACAAGTATCAGCCACATATTGGACAGAAGTGTATGAAAATGGCAGCAGGTGTGCCGATATATTTTATCGGAAGACCGGCTGGTAAGGACACAACGAAGCAGGTAATAGAAAAGGCTTTCGAGATTGTCGAAAGCCTATAAATACAGAGTTATGAAATATATGGCAGGGTAAAGGAGAAACAGCTTCCTTTGCCCTCTTTGCTTTCGCAGGATACCGTACCCTGATGACGTTCGATAATGGCCTTTACAATGGATAATCCAAGCCCTGTACCGCCTTCGGAACCGGGCGTTCTCGCAGAGGAAACGGTATAGGTACGATTGAAAAGCTGTGGAAGATTCTCTTCCGGGATGCCGATGCCGTTATCGATTACCTTGACGAAAAGGAACTGGGAATCTTCTGTAGGTTCACATTTTAAGGTGATGTCTGTTCCTTTTGGCGAATATTTGGCGGCATTTGTAAAGAGGTTATCTAGAACACGAACAATTTTTTGTATATCGATTTGAATAGAACCAAGGATATTGGCATCAATGTCTAAATGCATCTGATATTCATCATAACGGGTATCTACAATAGCATCGTAGAAATATTCTTCCAGAAAGGCAGCAGCAGGAACTGTTTCTAATGTAAGTTCTTTTGAGGTGTCTTCAACACAAAAGAGATAGTACATATCCTGTATTAGATTTTCTAAAAAAAGAGTGCGCCTGTCTATCAGACCAAGAGAAGAATCATAATCCTCTTTGGTCAGATTCTTGCCGGAAGTCAGATAATCAACGGCACTTCGAATCGCTGTAATCGGTGCTCGTAAATCATGAGAAATATTGGCAAGCATCTCACTGCGTTCCTTTTCCATTTTTTTTAGTTCTTCATTTGCTTTAATGAGCTGGGAAGTGGTAGCGAGCAGCTTCGCAGAGAGCGATTCTGCTGTTTCACGTTCTAGCGTTGGTTCTTCAAAGGGATTCTTTTTTATCATGATGTATTCCTTATCTTATTTAACAATGAAGCGGTAGCCCTTGGACCATACCGTTTCTATCATGTTTTCTAATTCATAATCGAGAGTCATTTTCTTGCGTAAACGGCTCACATTTACCATGACAGAGCTACGATCTGACTCCTGATAAGCTCCAAAGAGAGCAGTACCGAGGTCTGCAAAAGTAATCTCTGTATTTGGATGCGTGGCGAAATAGAGAAGTACTTCATACTCTCGCTTGGCAAGATTGAGGTCAGTTCCTTTGTAGATAGCCTTGTGAGCCAACTTGTCTATGGTTAGATTCTGTACGGTCAAAAGATGGGATTCCTGTGCAACGGGAGCTTTCTGAGTACGTCTAAGCAGGACATCGATACGAACCTTTAACTCGCGAAGACTGTATGGCTTTACGATATAATCGTCCCCACCAGAGGTAAGACCGGTTATCTTATCATCCTCGGAATCCTTACCCGTCAAAAAGATAATCGGTGCATCGGTGAAGTTACGTAAAGCTTCACTTACCTGAAATCCATTCATTTCAGGCATCATGACATCCAGAACAATGCAGTCTGGTATGATTTTCTTTGCAATTTGTATTCCTTTTTTCGGTTCTGAGGATATGTGAACAGAAAAACCTTCGTTTTCTAGATATTTTTTGTTTATTTCCAGTACCTCAGCATCATCATCAATTAATAATATGGTTACCATGATGAACTCCTTTCGTGAGGGAGATTGCGACTTCTTTGCCACGGAAGGCTACGCCGTATTTGAATATCTCATTTATACCTTTTGAAGTCATATCAGTATCGTATTTGCGGTCATTGATTTGTTGTAATGCTTGTTCTGCAAGTGCTTGCAAGTCTGAACAATCCTTATCTGCTTTCAGTTCGATGAGAATACCAGGCATATTTGAGGATTTCGGCATGAGCTGGATATCATATCTGCCTTCGCCAGATTCGCGCTTGGAGGTAACATAGTAGCGGTTATCCAACATAGTACAAAGTCCTAATACTAATCCGTGATAGAAGTTCTCTCCAACAGTATCGTAGCAGCTGGCAGACTGCATGAGGAGATTACCAAGATGTTGCTGTAAAAGATTAGTATTACCTGAGTAAATTGCCTCCTGAATAGCGATTGCAGTAGCCTGTGGGACAATATGCTCTAACTTTTGTAGAATTTCTTTATTATAAACGTAAGCAATTTCCTTGTTTGGAAGAGCAAGCTCGCACATATAATCTCCATTAAAGGACAAATCAGAATGAACAACCTTTAAATATCCGGCAACAAGCAGAAAGCTGAAAATGGAAGAAGGATTGCTCTTAATCTGCGGATAGATAACACTTGTATCTACATAGGTTAAGATAGAGTCACCTTGTAATAAGGTGTGTAAGCGTGCATAGACGTCTTCGTTTGCTTCTGCTAAAATATCACCAATAATATCATTACTGCCGGTCGATTGCCAAAAGGCTCTTGGTTCACAATCGTTGTTAAAATAGTTAATAACGGACCATGGGTTAAAAATTTCTTTTTTACCGAAACGATACCCATCATACCATGCACATATTTCATCATATTTATCATCAGCATGATAGTAGTGAGCCATTTCACGGACTTCATCCGCTGTAAATCCAAAGTATTCACTGTATCTGTTATCAAGAACGGAATTAATCTTGAGATTATTTAAACCACTGAATATGCTTTCCTTAGCAACACGAAGTATGCCAGTCATAAAACCATAGGATAGATGATGGTTATCCTTGAGGCCTCCGGAAAACAGATTACGCATGAAGAGAATCATTTCATCATAAAAACTACATGTGTATCCTTGCTGAATAGGAGTATCGTATTCGTCAATAATGATAATCGGTGCGATACCATGATGTTCATGAAGCATTTTGGAAAGAACTAAAAATGCACTTGTTAATTCACTGGAAGTTGTTTTTTGCTCTATGATTTTGCGGAAATATACTTTATCAACATCTGCGCAATGTTCAGAATCCAATAATTCATTATGTCTCGCATATTCGTTGCTGAATATTTCGGAAATTTTACTGATTGTCTCATCTAATGTGGCATACTTAACATCTTTGAAAGTTGTAAATATAACAGGATATTTTCCTTGGTATGCCTGATATTTTTCACCACAAGTCCAAATCTTTTTATCTTTAAAATAGATCGAAGTATCTTCATCCGTTTTTTCAAAAAAAGTGCGAAGCATATCCATATTAAGTGTTTTACCAAAACGTCGTGGTCGTGTAAAAAGAGATACCTTAGGACGTTCGTCGAGGAATTCCTTAATAAGCATGGTTTTATCAACATAATAGTATTCGGAAGCGGCCAGACTGTACTCCGAAACACCGATAGGGAGTGGCAGAGTCGAAGAAGAAGTATAGAGTCCGGATGATGTAGTCGATTGTGTGATATCAGTCATAGTCGATACCTCCTTGTAGTTTGTATGCTTATATTATTATTATAAGGTAAAAAAGTAAAAATTCAATGATGGAATAACAAAAGAACCCGCTTCAAAACGGGTTCTTTCAGATATCGATATTATAAACTTATCTCAAAGTTCTCTTCTTAATGCTCATGAAAAGTGCGCCTAACATAGCTACGAGACCAGATGCACCAACAGCACCGGCAGCAGTAGAAGCGTCACCAGTCTTAGGAACTTCGTCAGCTAATGGAGCTGGCTCTTCTGCGATAGTTGTTAATGGAACCTCAACAGCCGGAACAGTACCTGCAAGAGGAACTACATTTTCATCAATTGCTACTGTGGAAGCAGTAGTAGCAGATGGTGTAGAGGATGAACTGGATGAATCATCGGAGTCACCAGAGTCATTGCTAGACATCTTGGATACAGCTTCTTCGAAATCCTTCTTTACATCTTTAGCCTTGTCTACAGCGATAACAGCATCATCAAAATCCTTCTTAGCTTCGATAACAGCCTTTTCAGCAGCAGCTAACTTAGCCTGTAATGCTGTAAAGTTAGCATCAATAATATTGTTCTCAAGGTAATTCTGATATTCTGCCTGTAAATCAGAATATGTCTTCTCAGCAGCAGCATATTCCTGAGTTGCAGCGTCTAACTTATCATTGGCATCCTTTACCATAGCGTTAATCTCATCAGCAAGATCGCCGGCAGCATCTACAGCATATTCAAAACGTCCCTTAATAGTTACAATACCCTTGTTGTTTGGATCTTCAGCATCATGAGGCTTCTCTGTATAGTCATACATAACAGAATCATAAGAGCCAACATATCCCTTATAAAGAGCATCTAATGCATCATAAGCCTTCTGTAATGCCTCTTTTTCATCATTTGATGCATTCTCAAGCTCAGCCTTTGCTTCTGCTAATTTGTTCTCTAAAGTAGTCTTGATGTCGCCTAATGTATCAATTACTTTCTTTTCAGCTTCAACGATTTGGTCAACAGCGTCCTCTGCCTCTGTAACAGCAGCACCACAGGAATCTACTAAAGACTTAGCATCTTCGATAACAGCAAGCTGTTCATCTAAGGAACCTGCATTTAATTCCTTGATGCCATCATCGATATCAGTCTTATTCTTATCTAATCCTGTTAAAGCAGCTAATTCCTCTTCTGTATAAGTAGGAGTTTCTCCATTATATGTATATAAGTCATAACCATACTTTGCAGCATATGCATTATAGGTCTTAATCTCTTCTAATAATACAGATTCAGCTGCGTTGTATGCTGTCTCAGCATCGTTCTTAGCAGCTTCAGCAGTTTCGATTGCTTCATTAATTTTTTCACGCTGTTTTTCAGCATTACTTGCAGAAGGAGCATCCTTGAATGCTGCTAAAGCATCTTCAGCAACGTCGGCAGCATTTTGAGCTTCCTCAACCTTCTGCTGTGTGAAGTCTTCAACCTTCATTTCAGTGGTATTACCTTCTTCATCAGTAACGTTTACTTTAACTTCACCTTCAGAAGTAATGGTTTCAACAACCTGCTTGCCTTCTGCATCTGTGTTGCCTTCAACAGCTTCAACCAGTTTCTCATCATTATTAAGAAGAGTATCGGTAGCTTCCTTATAATTATCGATTGTTTTATCTAAATCAGTAGCAGTAGCAGCTTTTTCAGTAGCTTCCTTAGCAGCTTCTTCTACTTTATTAACTTTAGCATCGTCGCCTTCGTTAACTTCACCTACATTACCAACATGATCTTCAATAGCATCTTCTACATTATCAGCAATGATTTCTTTTGACTCGTCGATGATAACGACAGCATTTTGTTTGTTATCGATTTTGCCTAAATCTTCTGTAATATTAGTGAGGAGCTCCTTTTGATCATCAGTTAGATTTTCCTGGTTGTTAATCTGCTCAACAATCTCATCAACAGCCTTCTGAGCCTCATCAGCTTCCTTCTGAGCATCTTCTGCCTTAGCATTAAGCTCGTCCTGAACATTTTCAATAACGTTTGTGTTTGTAGCTTCAGCAGCGTTGGAATCCATAGAAATGGATGATGCGACTAACATAGCAGCCATTGCTAAAGTGATACCTTTTTTTACAATGGCATTTCCTAAGTTCTTTTTCATACTCTCTTTACTCCTTTATATTTAAACTCTCAATAAATAAACCAACCTGCCTGGTTGGTATACATAATATGTTATATACATAATTACCAAAAAATGCAAGAACTATTTTAAAATGCAAACATAATGCAAAGTAAAAAGTGCACATAATGGCAAAAGAGAGTGAAAAAGCATATCTATATAAGAATATGCTGACATAGTAAACAATAGTACTTATCAGCTATTGTACATAAAGTCAATAACAAAAAATAATAAAATAAAAATAAAATATTTGTTATATTTTGGAAAAAGTGACGGTTTACATTTATGTTAACTAGATGATATACTGATGCAGTCGTTGTTTTTAAGGGATAACGGCGAAGAGAGAGAGAGCATATATTGAATTAATGGTGAAAATAAGGGTGATAGCTAAGTATAGCTGATGTATAAGGGGCATCAGTTGTAGCTGTAGGGTTTTTTAACTCTGATTTTACAAAGGAAAGCATTAGGGATTTTTACTAGTAGTACAAAATAGGAAGACGTAGCAGACATAGGGGAGTATGTTATGTAACGGCAGCCATTTCATCAGCATGAACTGTATCATTACAGTTTGTTAGTGAAGTGGCTTTTTTTGTGGGCTGGTAGAAAATAGGAACTAAGGACTAAAAAAGCCCGGTTAGGAACCGGACTTAGATACGGAAGAATGAAGCGTGATACTTATTACCTCTCGTGGGTTATGGAATCTTGGAACGGAAGCGTCTCCGAGACCTCTGCTTGATATCATGGTAGAATGACCAACGGTGAAGATACCGCTATCGTATTTTGGAAATAATTCCTTTTGATTTGTAATAATACCACCGATGAAAGGCAGACATACAATGCCGCCATGTGTGTGACCAGACAAAACCAGGTCATAGTTATAAGGAGCGATACCATCAAACTTATCTGTTCCGTGATAGAGCAGAATATTGAAGTGAGAGGTATCAGCATAAGAAATATCATTTCTAAGATTTAACATCGTTTTTCGAAAGTCAAGTCCGGTCAGCATAATCGAATCTTGATTACGGGTTAGTGTAACGGACTTATCATTTAAATCGATAACACCATATTTTTGGTGAAGTTCAAGTGACTCTTTCAGAGGGGCAGCTTCATCATATTCATGATTGCCATTGATATAGTAGATAGGCGCAAGATCATGAATACCCTCTAAGAGATGGGAATAGTTATCAATTGTATGCTCATCATCAATAGAATCTCCGGTAAAAACAATAATGTCAGGATTGGTATCGCGAATAGCCTGAATCAAATCAGATTCCTGTGTACCAAATTCCTTGCAATGAAAATCAGATATATGTGTAATGCGAAAACCGTCAAAGCTTTCAGGTACTTTAGAACTGGTGTAGCTATATTTGGTTGTTATTAATGGATTATAGAATCCGCTAATCATGTATATGGCAATAAGTAATGTTGAGATTAGAAAAAGAGTGGTTTTGTTTGTAAGTAAATGAATATATTTCATAAATAAATACCTCTATCAAATCAACAAATTTTTAGTTGATTATATCATACAAAAATAATAAGTAAAGAAAGGTAAGAAAAAATGAAGTACGAAAATGAAATGGAAATTGATGTAGGAAGATGCCTCAGAGCACTCGTGAAAAAGTGGTGGTTTATGGCTGTTATGGCTGTACTGTTCGGTATCATCGGTCTGGCTCTTACATTGGATAAGGCAGAGGATATCTATGAAGCAACATCTACTGTATATGGTATGTCAGCGGAGTCTTACAGCTACACACAGGTCGGTGTCAGTGCGATGAATGATTATGTAGATATCGCAACATCCATGAAGGTGTGTGAAAGAGCGGTTCTGTTAATGGGATCTGCGAATGTTACAGGTGAGGATGTCCAGAAGGCGACGACAGTGTCATTAGGAGGAAAAGAAAGTAAGTCTTCAACAACTGTAAAAGCAGATTCTACAATCATGACAATAAAGTGTGAATCAAGCAATCCGGTAGAAGCTATGGAAATGTCTCAGGCTGTAGCAGAAGCATTTGTAATGGAAATGGAAAATATCTTAGGAAATGAAGCAGTTCGAATCTTGGATAAACCATATGCATATAAGCTTGCGTTTGATGCAACACAGAATCAGTGGATGATAAGAATTGTGGCATTTTTGTTTGGCGGTGTATTCGCAGCTGCAATCATCGTATTTGGTGAAATCTTTGATACGAAGGCAAGAACGATTAGAGAGTGTTCACTGAGAGAAGAGCTTCCTGTTATCGGTGTAATTCCGATGTCAAAGGAATAAGGAGGAACTAAGATGAAGTTGGATATTTATAAGAATAAAGATTATAAATTAAATGATGCCTTTGATCAGGCTGTTATGAACATTCATATTCAGAGAGAGAAGAAGGGGTATAAGAGCTTTACCATCTGTAGCTGTGAACCGGGAGATGGTTCTACAACAGTGGCAATCAATCTGGCGGCAGGACTCGCATCTTCAGGATGGAAGACTGTGTTGGTTGATGGAGATATGCGTAAGAAAAATATGTTCAAGAGATTAAATGAAGAAACAACCATGGGACTTTCCAATTATCTGAATGAACAGGTAAATATGGATGAAATCATCTATGAAACTACGACAGAAATGCTTTCCTATATTCCATGTGGAGATTTAACGAATAATCCGGTCAGACTGCTTTGCTCTATGAAAATGGATGAGGCAAAGAAAGCATTAGAGGAAAGATTCGATTTTATTATCTTTGACATGCCGGCGTTGAACGCGGCGATGGATGCCAATGTGGTAGCAGTAAAGTCTGATGCATGTATTCTAGTAGTGGCTTCCGGAGAGACTTCCAAGAAAGGTCTTGAAAATGCGGTAAGAACATTAGAAGCAGAGGATGCAAATCTGTTAGGCGTAATCGTAAATAAGACAGATATGGATGAATATAAGAGATATCGTAGAGATTTCGATTATTTCAAAAAAGAACGATATGCAGATAATGCAAAGTTTGCGATGAAGAATAAGAAAAAGAAAGCATAGGATGGATAAAGATATGAAGAAGAAATTGAAAAGTATTTGTCTTGGTATTCTGCTGATGTGTAGTCTGTGTTTTCAGAATGCAGATGTGTATGCGACTCAGATTGCCAGTGCAGACTCAGCAGTAGTTGATATTGAAACATATGAGGTAGTAGAGGGAACCTTGAATCCTGGTGAACAGATTACGCTGAAGCTTAGAGTAAAGAATAATAGTGATATATCAGATGCGAATAATACCGTAGTGACATTTGAATCTGCAAATGGGGCACTCGCTCCGGTATATGGAGATGATAACCAGATCTTCATCGGTACAGTTCCAGCAGGACAGACAATTGATGTGGTGGTAGATGCAGTTGTGAATCCACAGTACAAAGCAGATGCTGCACAGATGAAGTGCTATTTCAACTACGTATCCGGTGTAGTGGCACTTAGTAATGCAGTAGTCATTAACATTCCAACTAACGTATCCGGTAACCTGACAGCAGAGGCAGTTACTGTTGCAGAGAATGCTACTGTTGGTGTGAATTCCTTGGTAAGTATCCGATGCAAGAATAACGGCACAACAGCGATTACGGATGCAAAGCTTGTAATAACAGGAGCTGTACAGGAAGAGAGCAGAGAAATCTTACTTCCTTCGATTGGTGCAGGAAAGACGATTGCAGAAGACTGCTATGTAAAGTTCACAGGAGCAGGAATGCAGGAAGTAAAGGTAGAGCTTCAATATACAGATTCTAAAGAAAATGTGTGTATGGTGAACGGTGGAAACCATAAAGTAAATGTAATCGAAAATATGACAGGAACAGATTATGATGCAGTCGTTGAGCAGGTAGAGGGAGTAAGCTCGATGGTGCTGAAGGTAGTACTGTTAGCAGCAGCGGTATGTATGATTATTGGGGTAATACTTGGATATTTCAGAAAACGTCGCTAATCGATAATGGGATGTATAGAAAAAGAGAATAGGGTTTATTGAGAGAGAAAAGAGAGAATGAGGGAGGACGCTTTATGAAAATTGCAATGATTGGTCACAAGAGAATACCATCAAGAGAAGGCGGAGTAGAAATCGTAGTAGAGCAGCTGGCAGAAAGAATGGTTGCAAAGGGACATGATGTATACTGCTATAATCGTAAGGGACATCATGTATCTGGTGACAAGGATAATGACTTGGAAGAGGTTAAGCTTTACAAGGGAATCCATATTATCACAACACCAACCTTTGAGAAAAAGAGTCTGAATGCATTCGTATATTCTGTACTGGCAACAGCACATGCAGTGTTTCAGAAGTATGATGTCATTCATTTCCATGCATCCGGATCGTGTGCGATGATTCCATTGGCAAAGCTGTTTGGAAAGCACACAGTAGCAACGATTCATGGGCTTGACAGCCAGAGAGCAAAGTGGGGCGGATTCGCTTCTAGGTATTTACAGTTTGGTGAGAAGATGGCTGCAAAGTATGCAGATGAGTTAATCGTATTATCGGAAGGAAATCATAAGTATTTCAAGGATATGTATGACAGAAATGCTACCTTGATTCCAAATGGAATAGACCCGCAGGAAATCAAAGAAGCGAAGCTTATCTTAGAAAGATATGGCTTGCAGAGAAAGAGCTACATCTTATTCCTTGCCAGAATCGTTCCTGAAAAAGGACTTCATTATCTAATAGAAGCATTCAAGGATATCGAAACAGACAAGAAGCTCTGTATCGTAGGAGGAACTTCACACTCTGACGAATATGTAGAACAGGTAGTGAAAATGGCAGAGGAAGATGACAGAATCATGTTCCTCGGCTTCCAGCAGGGAGAGGCATTACAGGAATTATTCAGTAATGCATATCTCTATGTACTGCCAAGTGATGTAGAAGGAATGCCAATCTCTTTATTAGAAGCAATGAGCTATGGAAACTGCTGTGTCGTAAGTGACATTGTAGAAAATGCTTCTGTAGTAGAAGACAAGGGAGTAACCTTCAAAAAGGGAAATGTGGAAAGTCTCAAGAGTGAATTAAAGAATCTTCTGGAAGATGAAAGAATCGTACATATGTTAAAGAAAGAAGCAAGACCATTCATTACTGCAAAGTATAATTGGGATGAGATTGTGGATAAGACGTTGCAGTTGTATGAGAAACCAATACCAGTGAAGAAGAAAGAAAAACAAACAACGGAAAAACAGGGAGAAGATAAGAGTTATGAACATATTGCTAGTTAATAAGTTCTTATATCCAAATGGAGGATCTGAAACATATATTTTCAAATTAGGAGAATATTTGATGTCTCAGGGACATCAGGTTCAGTACTTTGGAATGGAGCATGAGGGTAGATGTGTTGGAAATCGTGTAAATGCATACACATCTGATATGGATTTTCATGGTGGAAGTAAGCTTAGCAAATTAACATATCCGATTAAGACAATCTATTCAACAGAGGCAAGAAAAAAAATTCGTTTGGTGTTAGATGATTTTCAGCCGGACGTAGTACATTTGAATAATTTCAATTATCAGCTGACACCATCTATCATATTAGAAGTAAAGAAGTATGAAAAGGATACGAAGCGTAAAGTAAAAATCGTATTTACAGCGCATGATTATCAGTTGGTATGTCCGAATCATATGATGAACAATCCAAATACGCATGAAAACTGTGAGAAGTGTGGAACTGGAAAGTTCCTGAACTGTACGAAGGGAAAATGTATTCATGGTTCAACTGCGAAGAGTGCAATTGGTACATTAGAAGCTACTTATTGGAAAATCCGTAAAACTTATCGTTATATTGATACTATTATTTGTTGTAGCGAATTCTTAAAAACAAAAATGGATTTGAATCCTTTATTCCAAACGAAAACAGTAGCGTTACATAACTTTATCGAGCGACCAGAAGATAAAATGGTAGAGAAAAAAGATTATGTATTATACTTTGGTAGATTCTCTGAGGAAAAAGGAATTGGGACTTTGATTCAAGTATGTAAGGAGTTACCGGATGTTAACTTTATCTTCGCTGGTACAGGACCTTTAGAGGAGCAGTTAGCAGGTATTGCAAATATTAAAAATGTTGGTTTCCAAAAGGGAGAAGCGTTAGAGACTCTGATTCGTGAGGCAAGATTCAGTATTTACCCTTCAGAGTGGTACGAAAACTGTCCGTTTTCCGTTATGGAGTCGCAGATGTATGGTACACCGGTAATTGGTGCAAGAATCGGTGGTATTCCTGAGTTGATTGAAGAAAATAAGACTGGCTTACTGTATGAGAGTGGAAATAAGGATGAACTGAAATCAAAAATAAAACAGTTATGGGAAAATGAAGAGCTTGCTAAGCAGTATCATGAGAACTGTAAAAATATTCGTTATGATTCCATTCAGGAGTATGTAACAAAATTAATGAAATACTATAAATAAAGTAAATGAAAAGAGGAACAAAATTATGAAGAAATTAAATGGTACAGTTATTGTAACTTATAGATGTAACGCAAGATGTAATATGTGTAATCGATACAAATGTCCTTCTAAGCCAGAAGAAGAAATATCTTTAGAGACAATTAAGAAGCTTCCACAGATGTATTTTACAAACATCACCGGTGGTGAGCCATTCATTCGTACTGATTTGAAGGATATCGTAAGAGAGCTTTACAAGAAGAGTGATCGAATTGTTATCTCTACAAATGGTTTCTTCACAGACAGAATCGTAGACTTATGTAAGGAATTCCCTAACATCGGTATTCGTATCTCTATCGAAGGATTAGAGGAAACAAATAATAAGATTCGTGGATTAGAGGATGGATTCAACCGTGGCTATACTACATTAAAGAAGTTAGTGGAAATGGGAATGCAGGATGTTGGATTCGGTATGACAGTTCAGGATGCAAATGCAAAGGACTTAGTTGCATTATATAAGCTTTCAGATGAAATGAACATGGAGTTTGCAACAGCTTCTTTACATAATTCATTCTACTTCGTAGAGGCAAAGAACATCATCAAAGATCGTATGATGGTTGCTCAGGAATTTGAAAATTTGATTAACGAGCTGTTAAAGTCAAAGTCTCCTAAGAAATGGTTCAGAGCATATTTCAACCATGGTCTGATTAACTACATCTTTGGTCAGAAGAGATTACTTCCTTGTGATATGGCTTTCGATACTTTCTTCATCGATCCATATGGTGATGTTATGCCATGTAATGGTACAAAGAATAAGGAAGTTATGGGTAACTTAAATGAAGCTGCTACATGGGAAGAACTCTGGGAGTCAGAACAGGCTGAGCGAGTAAGAAATACCGTAAGACACTGTGACAGAGACTGCTGGATGATTGGTTCTGTATCTCCTGCTATGCATAAATATATCTGGAAACCAGTTTTATGGGTAGTTAAGCATAAGTTCCTTAACTTCTACAAGTCAAAGAAGTATTCTATGTTTGAGAATAAGATTGTATGTGACTACAAAGAAGGTAAGGTTACAAAAGAGGAACTTGACAAGTGTTCAACTTGTGATATGAATTGTGTTGTTAATGATGGTCTGTCAGAGGCTTCTAAGGAAGTATTAAAGACAATGTCAGGTGAAGAAATTGTTGATAGAGATATTGCAGCACAGATGAGTAGATAAGGGATAACTATGAATATAGCAGTAATTACGAGACATGCGATAACAAATTATGGTTCATTATTGCAAGCCTTTGCAACACAAAAAGTAATTGAAGATTTGGGACATAACTGTGAAATTATTGATTATGTTAGAGATGATGAGTCATATTTTAAGCATGAAGTCACTCTTCTTAAAAGAAAAAGTGATTGGTACAATAATGTTTTTAAAAGAATAATATATTTAGCTTTACGCCAGCCAGAAAGTATTTTGGCTGGACGTAAATTTGCGAAAGAACAAAAAAAGTATTTGAAATTAACCAAAAGATATACATCTGAACAACAATTGAAGGAAAATAAACCTAAAGCGGATGCCTATATTACAGGAAGTGATCAGGTATGGGGACCAGTTGCAGATGGAACTTATGATAGTGTATATTGTTTGTCGTTTACAAATGATGCTGATAGACGATTAGCTTATGCTGCGAGTTTTGGTCGAACAGAAATGACACAGGAATTAGAAGCGTATTACTATAACTGGTTGAAAAAATATGAAAGTGTTGCAGTAAGGGAAGATAGTGCAGTAGAGTTATTAAGCAAAATGGACATTTATGCTAAGCAGGTACTTGATCCAACGTTGTTGCTTGACTCAAAGTTCTGGGACAAATATCTAATGCCGATAAAGCATGAAAAATATGTATTAGTTTATCAGCTACATAATGATAAGAAATTAGGTGAATATGCAAAGAAAGTAGCAGAAATCAAAGGGCTACCGCTTATAAGAATATCAGCTTCGTTACATCAAATATCTCGTTCGGGAAAGTTTGTGTGGTGCCCAAAGATAGGTGAATTTTTATCGTATATAAAAAATGCAGAATGTATGATTACAGATTCCTTTCATGGAACAGCATTTGCTATAAATTTTAATACGCCGTTTGTAGAAGTATTACCCAATAATAATACGGGAACAAGAAATATGAGCATTTTAAAATTAACAGGATTATCTGGTCGTATTTTGAAGAATGATGAAGATGTTTACTTGGCGAGCGAAAAAGTTGATTTTACATATGCGAATAAGGTTATTGAGAAAAGAAGAGAAGAATCAAAAGCTGTATTAGCTAGAATGATACAGCTGAATAAATAAGAGGGATTTTATGCAGGACTTAATATCAGTTATTGTACCAATATATAAAGTTGAAAAGTATTTGAATAAGTGTGTTGATGGGATAATAAATCAGACATATACAAACTTGGAGATTATTTTGGTTGATGATGGAACGCCAGATAATTGTGGAGCAATATGTGATGAATATGCTGAGAAAGATTCTAGAATTAAAGTTATTCATAAAAGTAATGGTGGATTATCTGATGCTAGAAATGTGGCAATTGATATTATGCAAGGTAAATATGTTACATTCATTGACAGTGATGATTATATTGGAACGGAGTATATTCAATGCATGTATGAAGCACTGAAAAATACAGATTCAGATCTTGCCATATGTGAGTATGCATATGTTCGTGAAGATGGAACTATGATAAATAGACCTTGCAACAATAAGAAAGTCCAAGTGTTTAATCAAGAAAGGGCATTATATGAATTGCTTAATATGAAAAAATATTCTAATTCGGCTTGGGGAAAGTTATATAAGTCAGAACATTTCTCTGATGTGAGATATCCGAAAGGAAGGCTGTATGAGGATGTACCTACAACATATAAGCTTTTTATGAAATCTGCTAAGATAGCATTTTGTGCAAATGTACAGTATTACTATTTATTCCGTGAGGCTGCAATTTCTAAACAGAAATTTACTCCGGCAAGAATGGATGGTGTGATTTTTGCAGAGGAAATGGTCAAGGAAGTAACAAATAAGTATCCTAGTCTAAAAAAAATAGGAGAATGTAGACTGTTTGATGCATATTATTCAGTACATATTTTGTTGGCAGGAGTGGTTAGTGATAATCAAAGTATTAGCCAAGAGATATATATGAAAATTAAAGAACTATGTAGACGAGTTTTTTTGTATCATGAAAGTGGTATCAAAAGAAAAATGCAAATTGTTGCGTTTGTGTTAAATAAATAATTTTGGAGTTGTAGCAATGTATTTATACCTTATTTTCAATGTTGGAGTGTTTATATCATCCCTGATGACAGAAGGGGTTTTTATTAAAATCAAAATAAGTAAAAGATTTACAGATATATTTTATTATATGTGGTGTTGTGTATTGTTATTTTTCTCTGCATTTAGATATGGAATAGGTACGGATTATTATACATATTTGAATATATATGATAATGCGTTGACGGAAGAATTTGATTTTAATTTATTTGTATATATTATTAAGTTTTTGCGACAGATGAATTTGCCATTTCAAATAATAATTATTGTGGCATCTTGCTTGTTTTTAATACCAATGATGTATTTAATTTATAAAATCAATTATCAATATAAGTTTTTTTCATTGGGAATACTTATTGGCTTTTCGTATTATGTATATAGCTATAACATTTTTAGGCAATATTCAGCTATAGGTCTACTGCTTCTATTTTTCTATTTTTATTATCAGACAAATAAAAAAATATGGTTAGTAACTATGATATTACCTATATTAATTCATCCATCATCAGTGGTTCCAATAGTATTATATTGGATAGTTAATAAGACAAAATTTGGTTATAAAAAATTAAGAAATATTTCGCTTTTGTTTATTGTACTTTTTATGGTAATACCGCAATCGGTGGCAACTCAAATTGTAAAATGTGTGATGGGTACATTTGCAACAGGGATTTATTCGGCCTATGCGACTACGCAAGATGCTAGTTTTTTGGTTAGAATCTATTATCAATCTATGGAGTTCATTCCTAAAGTGTTAATTATACCTTGTTTACTTATGCTACCTAAACTTATTTGTTCGTATGAAAATGACGAAGAAAAAATTTTTAATCAAGTATTGGCAAAAATCTATTTTTTTTATTTTTTATTAATGGCGTTCAAATTCGGCTCGGAAATAGTTTCAAGATTTATGACATATTTTGCCATAGTAGGTATTTTTGTGATACCGCAGGCATTTAATTATGTCGATTTGAATAGTCGTAGTTCTATTTCTTTAAAGAGATGGATTGTGCGATTATGTGGGGTAGGTATTATTTTAGTGTCTGTATACTATCAGATTATATGGATGAATTCAAATGCCTGTGCAGCATATCCTTATGTCAGTATATTTAGTAGGAGTATAGATTGATGATAAAAGATAGAGTAGAAAAAAAAAGAGTACATGAAATAGAAAAGAAAAATTATGGTATATATTCAAAGAGTGATATGATAAAATTATTTTTCTTATCGGATCATAACTATTTATTGTGGAAGTATTCAGAATATTTAAGAAATACAGAGTATTATTATAATGTAGGAAATACGATATTATATCAATATTATCAAAGAAAGAAGAATAAGTTAGGTTCTAAATTAGGAATTACAATGTGGCATAATGTTGCGGATGAGGGATTGCATATTTGGCATTATGGAAGTGTAATTGTTAATGGACATGCAAAACTGGGTAAAAATTGTCAGTTGCATGGAGAAAATTGCATAGGTAATAAAGGAGATTTTGATAAAAAAGCTCCTGTTCTCGGTGATAATGTGGATGTTGGTGTTGGAGCAAAGATTATTGGCGATGTGTACATAGCAAACAATGTAAAAATAGGTGCAAACGCAGTTGTGACAAAATCGTGTTATAGAGAGGGAGCTGTGTTAGTAGGCGTACCAGCAAAGGAGATAAAATGAAATTAGTAAGTGTAGTTATGAGTACATATAAAGAGCCGATTTCGTATATCAGATTAGCAGTTGAATCGATTTTGACTCAATCATATTCAAACATTGAATTTATAATAATTATTGATGCTCCAGATAATGTTCAACTTGCGGAAGTGCTAAAAGAGTATCAACATAGTGATAAACGTATTAAGATAGTCTACAACGAAAAAAATTTGGGATTGACAGAAAGTTTAAATAAAGGATTACAGTACTGTTCAGGTGATTATATTGCAAGAATGGATGCGGATGATATAAGTTCAAAAGATAGAATAGAAAAACAAATGAAATATTTGGAATCTGAAGGACTAGATTTAGTTGCATCTAATTATGAGCGTTTTTTTGATGAAAAAGAAACAGGAGATGTACTTAGTTTTCCAACAGATTATCAAAGATGTAAGAAAAGACTTAGATATGGAAATTGTATACCTCATCCGATTTGGTTTGCGAAAAAAGAAGTTTTTTTTGAACTTAAAGGATATCGTGATATTAAAACATGTGAAGATTATGACTTCATTTTAAGGGCTATAGAAAAAGGATACAAAGTAGCAAATTGTCCAGAGGTATTATTACGTTATAGATATAATAAAGAGAGTATTTCGCGAAAGGGAGAAGCAGAGCAGAATGTTGTTACGATGTATTTAGCATCGTGTTATAGAAAAGGTGCTTGCTGCGCAATGAAAGAATATGAATCTTTCTTAAATTCTCAGAAGTATATGAAATATGTAAAAAGAGAAAATAAACTTATTGAGTGTAAGAATAATTATAAAGAAGAAAGTATTTTGCTGAATAAGTTAATGGCGATTATTAGATTATTTACTAATTTACTATTTTGGAAAAAGAAGATTAGACAAGTGTGTTTAAAGTATATTTAGAATAAGAGGTGTATGAATGAAAATAGGAATTTTATCAATGCAAAGAGTTGTGAATTATGGTTCTTTTTTGCAGGCATATGGACTTATGAATACAATAAAGTCGTTGGGACATGATGTAGAATTTGTAGATTATACTGTAGAGCCTGTATTAGTGCAGACAGAACATAAAAAGTATAATAAGCTTTTTGAGAAAATGAAGCAGCGATGTAGAATCTTGAAAAAGAAATATATTGCAAGAAGGGATTCTAAAGTATTTGAA
This sequence comes from Lachnospiraceae bacterium, assembly GCA_017440575.1. Classification (GTDB taxonomy): domain Bacteria; phylum Bacillota; class Clostridia; order Lachnospirales; family Lachnospiraceae; genus COE1. Next base: position 26,840 of record JAFSGY010000074.1, read on the forward strand.
GATTTTCAGGATTTCAGAAATAGATATGAAAATGAGTATTTGCCAATGATTGGTGTAACGCATGAGCGGAATATAACTCCTGAATTGGATTGCCTCGTGATTGGAAGTGACGAGGTATTTAATTGCTTGCAAACGAATGAAAATGTAGGATATTCAAGAGAATTATTTGGCGCAAATACAAAAGCCAAAAAGATAATCAGTTATGCAGGGTCATTTGGTAATACTACGTTAAAAGGATTAGAGAAATATCATATTGACCAAGAAATAAAGAATTATTTTGATAGGTTTGATGCTATTTCAGTAAGAGACGATAATTCATATGAAATAGTAAATAAATTGGTCGATAAACCAATAGAAAAAAATTTGGATCCCGTTTTGATATACAATTTTTCGGAAGAGGTTTCTAAGGTAGAACTTAAACATAAATATGATAGATATATTGTCTTATATGCATATACAGGTCGAATTAATGAAAAGGAAGCGGATGCAATTGTTAAATTTGCTAAAAAGAATGATGCTAAAGTAATAGCAATTGGCGGTACTTTTTTGTTTTGTGATGAATGTATTTTCCCATCACCATTTGAAACTCTTAAGTTAATACAAAACGCAATGTATGTAATAACAGACACTTTTCATGGTAGTGTATTTTCGATAAAATTTAATAAACAGTTTTGCGTATTTGTAAGAAATGGTGAAGAAAAGGTATATGGTAATAGTCAAAAAATAGTAGATTTATTGAGAGGCTTTGAGCTAGAAGATAGAATTGTAACTGAGTTAGATACGATGGATAATATTCTAGAAAATAAAATAAACTATGAGTTTGTTAATGACAGAATTGCAAATGAAAGAAAGCATACTAGAGAATATTTAGAACGAGTATGTAATTAATATGGGAGTTTGTGATGAATAAGAAAAGATTTACTATTAATATGGTGGCAAATATTATAACGTTTGTAATTAACTTATCGATTAATTTTATTTTGTCACCATTTATTGTTGAAAATTTAGGAGTAGAGGCAAATGGATTTGTAACGCTTTCTAATACAATTGTGAGTTATGCAAACGTATTTACAGTAGCTCTTAATTCTATGTTTGGACGTTACATATCAGTTGAAATTCATCGTGGAAATCAGGAAAAGGCCAAAAAGTACTTTTCAACAGTATTTTATGCCAATTGTATAAGTGCTTTTGCCTTTAGTATTATTGGTATAATTTTTTCTGTTAATGTAGATAGTTTTTTAGAAGTTCCAGTAGAATTATTAGTTGATGTAAAACTTACTTTTGCTCTTACTTTTGCAAATTATATTGTAGGTCTTTTGACGACAGTATTTAACGTAAGTACCTTTGTACGTAATAGACTTGATTTATCATCATTAAGTAATATCGTTCAATATTTTGTAAGGGCATTAGGTTTACTTGTTTTATTTGTATTATTTCCAGCTCATATCTTTTTTGTTCCGCTTGCGGGGTTATTGATGACGATTGTTGGTAGAACTATGTATGCATCGTTTGCTAAAAAGTTGACTCCGGAATTAAAGATAGACAGAAAATTATTTACGCCTTCGCTTGCTATTAATATTGTAAAGGAAGGTGCATGGTTTAGTTTACAACAGTTTAATAAGATTCTTGAAACAGGCTTAGATTTACTTATTAGTAATCAAATGATAAATGGAGTTGCAATGGGAAGGTTGTCAATTGCAAAAACCGTACCTAATATGATTTATCAATTAACAACAACGATAGCAAATGTATTTTCACCAATGTATGCAGAATCATATGCGGAGAAAAAGAAAGAACAGTTAATTAAGCAAGTAAAGTTATCTATTTCATGTATGTCTATTATATTAATGCCTATTATGACGGGATTTATTGTTTTTGGTCAGGATTTTTATCGCCTGTGGCAGCCGACTTTGGATGAAAAAGCAATAAATCAAGTACAGATTCTTTCAGTATTAACGGTGTTACCCACCTTGTTTAATGGATATGTTGAAGGCCTTTATTATATAAATACATTGACAAAAAAAGTAAAAACATCGGTATTGGTATCTTTTGGTTTTAGCTTAGCAGCTATAATATGCGAAGTTGTGTTACTCTTGACAACTGATGGTGGAGTTTATATTATAGCAGGAACAAGTGCGGTATTTATGAGTATAAGATATTTGGTGTTTACACCGTTCTATTGTGCATATGTTTTGAAAATAAAATGGTACACTTTTATGAAGAAATTATATAGAGCGGTAGCAATTAGTATTATTGAATTAGTTGTATTTCTATTAATGCATAGATTAATGATGATAGATTCATGGATTTCTTTTTTCGTATCGATTGCGATAGCAGGCTTTGTGGGATATATAATAGCAATTCTTTTGGTTCCAACAAAGGATGAAAGAGGAAAATTAATTCAGATAATAAAGAAAAAAACAACTAAGGGTTAGTGTTTGGAGAATATATGGAAAAGATTGTATTGTTTAAAGAGAAAAAAGATTGTTGTGGATGTGGGGCTTGTATGAATATATGTCCAAAGAATGCTATAACGATGGTTAAAGATGAATATGGCTTTTTATATCCTCAGATTGATGCAGATAAGTGTATTTCATGTGGTGCATGTAAAAGAGTTTGTGCATATCAAAATCATAAGAAAGAAGGAGAACCGTTAGAAGCATATGCAGCGGTTACAAAAAACACAGATATAAAGAAGTCGGCATCTGGTGGCATTTTTGCTAGTTTTGCAAAAAAATGTTTAGAAATGGGAGGAGTTGTCTTTGGATCTTCCTTTGAAATGTGTGATGAAAAGTTAAAACCTATGCATATAGGCGTAAATAAATTAGATGATTTAGTTAAATTGCAGGGTTCTAAATATGTGCAGAGTGATAGCAATATGATTTTTAAAGAGGTAAAAAATGCCTTGGCTGATAACAAAAATGTATTATTTTCAGGAACGCCATGTCAGGTAGCTGCTTTAAAATCATTTTTAGGAGATAAACATTATGATAATTTATTTACTATAGATATTATTTGTCATGGTGTTCCATCTATTCAGATGTTTCAAGATTATTTGACGATTTTAGAAAGTAGTTGTGGAAAAATATATGATTTTAAATTCCGTGATAAGTCTGGTGGTTGGGGATATACTGGAAGTGCACATTATAAGGATAAAAAGGGATATGATAAAAAATTGGTAATACCATTTGGAGTATCATCATATGTATCTATGTTTTTAGAATCAGATATATTTAGAGAAAATTGCTATAGTTGTAAATATGCAAATGCGAATAGAGTCGGTGATATAACAATTGGAGATTATTGGGGAATTGAAAAAGAACATGCAGAGAGTCTTTTAGATAATGGTGGATGCATCGATGAAACAAAAGGAGTTTCATGTCTCATTGTAAATACGCAAAAAGGAAAACAGATGCTAGAAGATAATAAGGATAATCTAGTGTTGGTATTGTCAGAGTTTGTAAAAGTACAGAACGGAAATAAGCAATTAAAAGCGCCAGGTAAAAAAGGAAGAGATAGAGAATATATATTAGAACTTTATAAAAATGAAGGATATTCAGCGGTAGAAAAATGGTATCGTAAAAAAAAGGGAGTTAAGTGGTATTTAAGTTGGGGGAAATGTTGGATTCCAATATCTTGGAAGAAAAAAATTAAGAGAGTAATTAGAAAATAAATATTGGAAAAAGGACTAGCCTATTAAGGCTAATCCCTTTTCGTGATAGTTACTAAGAAAGCTTTTAATAGATGATTTGTTTGGTAATGTTAAGATATTATAAAAGTGATTATTTTCACCATAAAAGTAATCTATGTTTTTGATGGATTGTTTTTTATTGGTAATTAATACATTATCGTTAAAGGATATTTTTCCATAAGAATCCTTGGAGAAAGAAGCACTATAGCCATCACTGTTTATACATATATTATCTTTGACTATTACGTTATCATTGCCAGTACTTCTCCACATACAAAAGAATGCATTATATGAAGTAGCAGCGCTTTCACGATAACCGTTGGTGATATCAATACAGTCATGAATATAATTACTGGAAATGATAATATTTTTGCATGAAGAATTGCTAGTGCTTGCATTAAAATATTCAATTGGATAAGTACAGTTATATATTTCATTTTTAGAGATTAAAATATTGGTATTAGTATATGATTCGGAGGATTTTATTTGTGGGGTAATTCCGGCATCAAAGCAGTTATATACGGTATTTTGAGAGATTGATATGTCAGATAATCCATTCAACCAACATTCAATACCATTTCCGTATTTAACATCATTTAGGAGAGAACCACCAATGTCATGGATTATATTTTTATGTATAGCGATATTTGTTGAATATCCGGCTATGCTTATTCCGTGTTTTCCGTAATTGCAAATTTCTAAATTTGCTATGTTTATATTTGAAGAGTTTTTTATAGATATTCCATGTGCAGCATTTGAATAATAAATGCGATGATTAATTGGCTTTTGTTCAAGGAATAGTAAAACTCTTTTTTTAGAAATATCAACAAAATACTCACCATCGTTTTGTAGTGGGCGATTGGTCACAAGTCTTTTCCATGATACTTTGTTAGAAAGAATAAGATGACCAATATCATTTGGTATAGAGAAACTGTATAAGTTTTTTGAGTTTTCTATTAGTAGAGAGGGCTGAAGTCCGCATATTTGTGGTGTTTCGGTTCCGCCATAGGAAGTTATTGTTAAATTATCACTTCCGTTTAATTGCAAGCCATTTGGTTCAAAAAACAAGTCTCCAGATTTTAAATAAATATTAGCATTGCTTGGATATAATGTTAATGCATGAGAAATAGTTTTTAATGGATTTTTTTGTGATAGTCCGTCATTGTTATTATTTCCGTAAGAGGAAGAAACATAGATTTTTTTTTGTGAAAATGGTTCGGAATGAAAAGAACCATATACTTCTAAATATAGAGAAATTCCCCCTTTTAAACTTCCATGTTCTTTGTGCCAACTACCATTTGAAGCATTTTTTTGTGCGTTTTCTATACCAGAAATGGAATTATCACTTGTTACGTAGCCGGTAACATTGCTGGCTTCTTGAACAGTTCCAAGTCCAAGACTTTTTTTATCGGATTCAAGTGCAATATATATTTCTGTGTTAGAAGTAGTAAAATTGTTAATGTTAAATGATATATATCCACATCCGGCAGTAGTGTATTGAGATTGAGTGGAATATAATAAATTTAAGTCTGTATCCATAATGTGACAAGTTAAGTTGCTGTTTTCGGAAAGAACATAATAAGCTTTTATAGTGGTAATGGTTCCAAGATTCTTAATCCGTGTGGCAAAGCCTGAGTAAAGAATGTCAGAATTTTGACTAGTAGGCAATATTGATTTTGTTTGGCCGAGCAAATCTATTTGATGAGTTTGACTAGCATGAACAAATAGAGGCGAATATATAGTAAAGAATAGGATGATAAGTGGCAAATTAATTTTTTTATAAACTAATTTTTTCATAAATTACCTCAAATTGATAAAATTATTATTTATAATCATATTATACATAAGTTAAATAAATAGTCAATTTGAGTGAAAAAAGTATTATATTGCAAGAGTGATGAGAGAGGCGAAAGCAAATTATGAGAGAGGTTTTGGTAAGTGTAATTATACCCGTATATAATTCAAAACAATATATTAGAGAATTATTGAGTGATATATTAAATCAGACATATAAAAATCTTGAAATCATTATAGTGGACGATGGTTCTACTGATAATAGTTTGGAAATAATAAATGAATTTGCCCAAAATGATAATAGAATATGTGTTATTACTACAGAAAATAGAGGACCTTCTGCTGCTCGTAATACGGGATTGGATAAGGCTAAGGGGACATATATTCGCTTTATTGATGCGGATGATAGGGTTTTACCTAATTCTATAAATGAGATGGTAAAAGCATATAAGGAAAATGAAGAGATTGATTTAGTGATAGGTAACTATAGAAGTATACCAAGTAAATATTTAGTTACAGGGAAAAAACTAGAAAATAAAGTGGTAAAGGAAGAACAGTTTATTGATATTTTTATAGAACATATTAGAGCATTTTATATTGGAGTGCCATGGAACAAGCTATATAAAAGAGCCATTATTGAAAAGTATAAAATTAGATTTCATAAAGATATAATGTGGTCTGAAGATTTTTTGTTTAATCTTGATTACTTTGATAAGTGTAAGTCATTTTATTTACTATTTGTTGACGAGGGGATTTATGATTACTACTTACGTGAAAGTAGCATAACACATGCTTTGGAAGATAATATAGAGCATAGTGTTTTGGATGAAATAGAAAAGATGAGATATGAGTCAGCCAAAAAATATTGTATGAAGCATAATAGAATTGAAACATTTGAACTAGAATGGAGATATTCTTATACATATGCCGAGTTAACGGTATTAGCAAGAAATAACAAAGAGGATAATTTCTTGGAAAGATATAGAAAATTCAAATTGAAGTTAATGGATCCAAATATATATGAATATATCTCCATGAAAGCAAAAAATACGGATATAAGGATTTGGAGATTGCTAGAAGAATTAACTAGAAGAAAAATGTATAGAAGTACATTTATACTATTTATATTAAAGGAATATATGGTTAATAATATGCAGACAATAACAAAAGCAATCAAAAAAATAATAAATCATAATATGCCATCAAATTTGTAAAGTGAAAGTGGCAAAAAGGAGAAATACTATTAATGGGAATATGTAAAAACAAAAGTGAGAGAGTTGAATGGATAGATTGTGCTAAAGGGATAGGGATTATACTAGTGATAATGGGACATTCTATATGTCCAGATACATTATTGTATTGGTTGTATACATTTCATATGCCACTATTCTTTTTTTTATCAGGATTGACTTTTAATTTTGATAAATATTATGAGTTTAAGTCTTTTGCTATTAATAAGATAAAAAGTTTATTGATACCTTATGCTCTTCTATCATTAATTTATTTTGTTTGGAAAATTGTAAAGTTTTTTTTGTTTGGAACTGAATTTGGAATTTTGGGTTCGTTATTAGGAATAGTAATTCAAATTAGAGGAGGGAGATTTGGAGCAGGAATTTGGTTTTTACCATTGCTGTTTGTTACAGAAATATTGCTGTGGTGCATATTACGAGTGGCAAAAAAGAATCTTAAAAAAGTTGTAATAATTGCTAGTGGATTATTGATTTGTGGCTATATGTATGCTAGATATATTAATGTTAAATTACCGTGGGGATTGGATGCGGCTCTTATTTCAAATTTCTTCATGAGTATTGGTTTTTGCTCAAAGAATCTAATTACTAAAAAAGTAAATATATTAGGAATATTTTTTATTATACCCAATATATTGCTTGGTTTTTTGAATTCTGCTTTGTATGAAACAAGAGTAGATATATGGGCAAATAATTATGGTTCGCTAATCCTATATGTGTTAGCTGCGCTTTCAGGAATATATTTTTGTATAGCAGTATCAACAAAGATTAAGATATCTTTATTGAATTATATAGGTCGATATAGTGTATACTACTATGGTTTACATATAATTATTGTGGAATTTATGACGAAAGTACTTACTAAGTTTATTGATACAAAAACAATAGCTAATCAATATATTTCTTTAGTGGTTACGTTTTTTTGTGTAATAATAGGTTTAAATATCATGCCAGAAAAAATGAGTAATATTATCAAGAAATACACTGATAAAATAGCAAATCCTTAGTCATTTACACACTTGATTTTACCATATTTATCCGCTATAATTGCCCATGGGTTTATTGACTTAAGTAGTTAAGCGTTGAGAGGGAGAGAAAATACGTAATGAAAGAAGTAGGAAAGAAAAGTAGGGTAATTGAAGTTTATAGTCTTACGTTTATAGACTTAATCTGTACCATGATTTCATTTGGTATCGCTGCATTGTTGAGACACACGAACGATGCAAATGGACCATTGGATATGGAAAGTGCGATTATGGCATGTTTGTTGTTAATGCTGTGTAGTACCGTTTACAATGTGCTAATCGATGGAAATAGAGAATTTTTTAAGCGTGACCAGTATGTTGAGTTTGTTGCTGTATTGAAGTGTACTTTTACCGTATTGATTACGACATTGGTATTGATGTTCTTTTTACAGTCAACCTATGCGTTGTCACGTATGTTATTGGTTATTTATGCAGTGATTAATCTGTTACTGACCTTTATTGTACATTGTACATATAAGAAGATGGTGTTGAAGCACTATACAACAAGTGGAGCTGGTAATAAGGTGCTTGTTGTAACTACGACTGATAGAGGAACAACACTGATGGAGCAGCTTAAACTGAATCTTCCATGGGATTCTGAGCTGGTAGCAGCTTGCGTTATGGATTCTAAAAAGATTGAATACGATATGAATGGTATTCCTGTTGTAGCGAATGCAGAGAGTTTGTATGACGTTGCTGGTAAGATGGCTTTAGATGAGGTATTGATTGATTTACCGGATTATCCTTCCAGTGAGTTGAAGAAGCTGGTCTCTGATTTACAGCAGATGGGTGTTGCCTGTCACTGTATTATTCATACGTTTCAGATTGAAGGTTCTGCTAGAAGTATTGGAACATTTGGTAATAAGCCTGTTGTTTCTTATGAGAAGAGCACCATTGATTTTAGAAGAGCATTAGTAAAGCGTGCGATTGATATCGTTGGTGCGACGGTAGGTCTACTGATTACTGCTGTAGTAACTCCATTTGTAGCACTTGCCATTAAGATTGAGGCGCCGGGTCCTGTATTCTTCTCTCAGGAGAGAGTTGGAAGAAATGGTCGTAGATTTAAGATTTATAAGTTCCGTTCTATGTATATGGACGCTGAGGAACGTAAGAAGGAACTGATGGAGAAGAACCAGATGAGTGGTCTGATGTTCAAGATGGATGATGACCCTCGTATTACCAAGGTTGGTAAGTTTATTCGTAAGACAAGTATCGATGAGTTACCTCAGTTCTACAATATTCTCGTAGGACAGATGAGTTTAGTAGGAACCAGACCACCAACAGTAGATGAATTCAATCAGTATAGTTTGTATTATAAGAGACGTCTTAGTATGACACCGGGACTTACCGGTATGTGGCAGGTAAGTGGTAGAAGTAATATTACGGATTTTGATGAAGTAGTAAAGCTTGATTTAGAGTATATTGATAACTGGTCCTTAGGACTTGATATTAAGATACTGTTTATGACAGTGTATACGGTATTATTTAGCCGCGGAGCTGTGTAAGACTGTAAGAGGGTATTCTATGACGGGATACCCTTTTTCTATGAGAATGAGAGAGTGATTGGATGAAAGATATGGTAGCAATCTCTATTGTAATACCTGTCTATAATGTGGAAACTTTTCTGCGAGATTGTTTGGATTCTATAGAAGCCCAGAACTTCGCTTCCTATGAAGTGATTCTTGTAAATGACGGTTCCACAGATTCTTCACCTATGATTGCGCAGGAATATGTGGACAGGCATGCGAACTGGGAGTTAATTCATAAGGAAAATGGTGGATTATCCTCGGCGAGGAATGCGGGTATTGCCAGAGCAAAGGGCGAGTACATCTGCTTTGTGGATTCGGATGATTATATTGCATCGGATTATTTGCAGAGACTATATGAAGCGGCTGTAACATATAAGGCAGATATGGTAATAGCGGATTATCATGAGGTGGATGAATCAGGGCAGGACTTAGAGCGAGATAAGGGAGAGGCATTATATCAGCAGGGACTTGTTGAGAAGCTTGATGCGTTGAATGCATTAACTTATGTTGGCGGTTATCACTATGCTACGGCGGTTGTGGTGGCGTGGAACAAGCTGATAAGAACGGAGGTTATGAAGCAGTTTTCTTATGCCGAGGGGGTGCTTCATGAGGATGAGTTTATCATTATGCCTTTGTTGTTAGCTTGTGACAGGATTGTATGGATTGAGGATGATTTATATTTTTACAGGCAGCGAGAAGGCAGTATTATGCAGGATGAGATGCTGGCATTTCGACATTTGCAGGTGTTGGATGCTTTTGAGGAGCGCATACAGTTGTCGAATGCTGCTGGAAATGCAGAGCTTACCCATAAGCTAAAGAGGGCTTATTTTTGGGATATTGAGGTCTGGTATTATTTTATGCGGACGATTTATAAAGTGCCGTGGTATAGGCTTTATTGTTTTTTTAACGGAAGAATGTGGGGAGCGCTCTTTAAATACGGTAGGATCTGGTGGAAGCGCAAGGTAGTGGAGTATATCATTTTTGCGATGGCGCCAGAGGTGTATTTGAAGTTTATATATAAATGATAAGGGTTGTTGGAGAGAGAGATTATGAAAAAATGGAAAACAGTGATTGAGCCAAGTGCTAGGCTCTTTGATTTTAAATTTAAGGAAATTTGGGAATATAGGGACTTAGGATTTACATTTATCCGTAAGAATTATATTACAAGGTACAAGCAGACGATTTTTGCGCCGTTGTATATGATTCTGTCCCCGCTTCTGACGAGTGGAATTTTTTCGGTGGTATTTGGTACGATTGCAAAGATTTCAACAGATGGTATTCCGAATTTCCTTTTTTATATGACTGGTAACCTAATCTGGGGTTTTTTTTCCGGCTGTATGTGGGGAAATAACAATATTTTTGAAGGAAATGCATACATAATGGGAAAGGTTTATTTTCCGAGACTGGTTATTCCACTGGCGAATACGATAACGAAGTTGATTGATATGACGGTACAGTTCCTAATGTTTATCTTGTTCTTTTTCCTGTTTCAGTTTCAGGGACATGAGTTTTCGGCAAATGCATGGGTATGTGCGATTCCGTTTCTGCTATTGATGATGGCTGGTATGGGATTTGGTATTGGATTGATTTTCTCATCCTTGACGATTAAGTATCGTGACTTTAATGTCATGCTGGGATTTGGGATGAATCTGTTGATGTATGCGTCACCGATTATTTATCCGACTTCGAATCTGGAGGGAATCTGGAGAGAGTTGATTCTGATTAATCCGGTTGCTGGTGTGATTGAGACGTTCCGATATGCCTTTTTTGGTGTGGGAGCAGTACCGATTGGTTCCTTAATCTGGGGATTTGCATTAACGGTAGTTCTTCTGACGGTTGGTCTGGTGTTATTTAACAGAGTAGAGAAGACCTTTATTGATACGGTATAGTGAGGTAGATATGAGTTACGTATTTAGTGTGATTGTACCGGTTTATCAGGTAGAGGAGTTTTTACCCAGATGTTTGGAGTCGATACGGAACCAGAAGTATGAGAATTATGAGGTGATTATGATAGATGATGGTTCACCGGATGGTTCGGGAGAGATTTGTGAGCAGTATGCGAGCCATTATGAGAACTGGAGGGTGATTCATCAGGAGAACAGTGGTCTGGCAGCCGCAAGAAATACGGGATTAGAGTATGCTTCAGGAAGATATATTGTATTTCTCGATTCGGATGATTACATAGAAAAAGAGTACTTGATGAAGGCTTATGTGGTTCTGGAAGAGGATGGCTTTGATGTTTGTTCTTTTTCTTCCAGAAGAACCGATGAAGAGGGACGTTTTCTGTATGAGCAGCGTTTTAACGACATGGTCGAGGTGTGGGAAGGCGTACAGGCAGAGCAGGAACGGTTTCTAATCGACTATTTTTTACAATATAAGGGCGGATGGGAAGCATGTTTTCATGTGTTCCGTAGAGATATTATTGAGAAAAATCAGATGCGGTTTGATACGTCGCTGACTTTTGCGGAGGATTTGCCTTTTACTTTTGAATACATGTTGTATGTAGACCGCTATGCGAAGCTTCCGGATATTTTATATAACTATACAAAGAGAACGGGGTCTCTTACGACGAGTCTTCATATGAAGAAGCAGGTTAAGGGTGTGTTAGCCAGAGATTTTTCGGATATGTATCAGGCTTTGAAGAAGTATGATGCGAAGTATTATGATGATACCAAGACTGCATTGATTTATGCAGCGATGCATCACTATTTTACAGATGAATATCTTCATTATGTGAGTATGGATGAGCTGCGTGATATTTTGAGACAGTCACAGACATATGAGCTGATTCATCGGAACCTATGTATGTTACGGAAGCAGAAGGAAGGATTACAAGCGCAGTATGGTTGGAAAGATGGTGGAAGGCTGTATTGCCTTATGATGTTTTTGCTGGATGGAAGCCATAAGAAGTATGAGAAGCGCTGGGAAAAGATTTTGAGAGAGAATAGATGAGGGTGAGAGTATGAGAATATTAGTGGTAAATGATTTGCTTCAGGGTGGAGGCGTTGAGAAGTTGATGTATGACCTTGTCATGCGTTTTCATGATGAGCATGAGATGACGATTTTAACGGATAAGATGGATCCGGAATTTGCGGATATTTATCCTGAGAATGTCGGTTATTTGTATCAGATGGAGAAGGATTATCCCAAAGGGAGAACGAAGCTGGAGCGTAAGCTGATTGCGCGTACCAGATATAAGCGTGAGAGTGCACTGAAAGCGAAAATCGAGAGTATGAAGTTCGATGTCTTGCTGTGTATGAAGGAAAGCTGGATTATGATGATGGCGATGACCTATGGCAGCTATATTCCAAAGAGAATTGCATGGGTTCATACGGATTATACCAAGTCTTACTATACAAGGGATTGGTATGGTAATGAAGAAAATGAAGTAAAGTTCATGCAGAAGTTCCATCATGTAATCTGCGTGTCACAGATGATTTTGGACAGTATCAAGTCTGTCATTGGTGATCCGGGGAATTTGTTACTTCGTTATAATCCATTAGATGCAAATGAGATTATTGAGAAGTCCCTAGAGCCTGTTGAGGATATTAAGAGAACGGAAAAGCCATTGTTTGTTACAGTGGGAAGACTGAATTATCAGAAGGGCTTTGATATATTACTGGAAGTGTGTAATCTGCTGAATCAGGAAGGCTATCAGTACGAATTATGGATTGTCGGTGGTGGTGAGAACTGGAACAATTATCAGGTGCAGCATGACTTGGAGAATCAGATTTTCCGTTATCATCTAGACAATGTCTTTTTACTGGGACATCGTAAGAATCCGCATAAGTATGTGAAGCAGGCTGACTGGTTCCTGTCTTCATCCAGATATGAGGGATTTTCCTTCGTGAGTCAGGAGGCGGCGATTATTGGTAAGCCTTTGGTATTGACAGAGTGTGCCGGTGTTATGGAACTATTAAAGACAAGAGATAACGGTATTGTGATGGAGAATTCCTTTGCTGGTATCTATCTTGGTATGAAGCAGGCGCTTGAGCATCCGGAAATGGCACAGGAGTATGTGAAGCGAATGGATATTCCGGATCCATATTTTTATGGTGAGGGTCGTATGAAGGCTATTGAAGAATTGTTTACATCGGATGCGATGGGTGGTGAATAAGCATGGAAAAGAGAGTGAATTCCATTGGAATGTTTGACTTTAGCAGAGGTTTTTTGATGTTTGCGGTGGTCATGGCACATTCGTTTACGCAGTATTTTAAATACTGGGAGCCACAGTACATGACAATATGGTGGCTTCCGGCATTATTGGCAATGAAGCCGGTGATCTATGGTGTGATTCCGATGTTTTTCATCATGAGTGGATATGGCTTTCGTAAGAAGCCGATGGGCAGATGTATCAAGGAGAGAACCCGCTATCTGATGAAGCCTTATGTGGTGGTTGGTATAGTGGTAACCATGCTGGCTTTGGTAAAGTGTGTGCTGCGTGATGGTTCTAAGGTGGCAACTCTTTGGGAATATGGTGTACCGTTCTTATTAGGGCTCTGTCCGGGCAGTATGCAGATAGGTGAATATTATGTTGGTTCCATTGGACCGTTATGGTTTTTGGTAGTGTTATTCTTTGGCTGGATTATCTTAAATCTGGCATTTCAGATACAGAGTGAAGGAAGCCGCTTGCTTTGTCTTGGTGTAGGAATGTTAGTATGCACGAGATTGCCGTTTTTGTCTTTTATTCCGTATTGTCTGATACAGTCGGTGTGCTGTGCGTTCTATATGTACATAGGATATGTCATTAAGAAATACAATCTGTTAAATGAGAAGCTGTCAAGGCAGAATCTGATTATCCTGTTAATCATTGCGTGTGCAGTTTTGCCTTTTGGTAATATCGAGGTATCACAGAATGTATGGGCATTAGGAAGTCTTGATTTTGTGGCTGGTGCAGTGGTTGGATTTTTATTTTTGAAGCTGTTTCATTTAAGCAATCGTTATCATGGCAAGCTTGTGAATGCATTCAGAACAGCAGGAAAATATTCGCTGTATATATTATGTTTTCATACGATAGAGTATCTGGTATTTCCATGGGAACTGGTATCGGTGCACTTTACAGGTCATGTGATTGCAGGAACGCTTGTGACCTTTGCTATTCGTAGTGTGATGATAGCTGCCGGATGTTACTTGGTAAAGATATATTTGAATAAGAAAATGAAAAAGAGTAGAACAAAATAGGAGGATTTTGAGATGAATAGAGAAGAGATTTTAGAGAGATTAACAGGTGTGATTCGTGAGATTATGTGTGATTCTAGTGTAGAAGTTACGGAAGAAATGAATCTGATTGATGATTTAGGATTGGATTCCTTAGAGGCTATGGAGCTGATGATGGAAGTGGAGAATGAGTTCGGTGTAGAGATTCCACAGGATGATATCAGCAGTTTTGTAAAGGTGCAGGATTTTATTGACTATCTGGAGAAATAAGAGAGTCGGAGATTGAGATGAGTGAAAAAGATATAATAATTAAGGTTGAAGATGTACATAAGGAATATTGGCTGGGAAGTATTGACAGACACTCTTTTCGTGAGGAATTGGAGAGGAGACGTAATCCTGAGAGTGCCAAGATTCCTGAGAGAAAGAAGATAAATGCTCTGAATGGTGTCAGCTTTGAGATTGAGCGTGGCGAAGCAGTTGGTATCATTGGTGCGAATGGAGCCGGAAAGTCTACGTTGTTGAAGATTTTATCGAGAGTAACGGCACCTACGTCAGGAAAGGTATATTTAGATGGTACGCTTTCGAGTATGCTGGAAGTAGGAACTGGCTTTCATCCAGAGCTGAGTGGTAGAGAGAATATTTATATTAATGGTACGATTCTTGGAATGACAAGGAAGGAAATC
Source organism: Lachnospiraceae bacterium (assembly GCA_017440575.1). Lineage (GTDB taxonomy): Bacteria > Bacillota > Clostridia > Lachnospirales > Lachnospiraceae > COE1. Next base: position 41,966 of record JAFSGY010000074.1, read on the forward strand.
GATTCTAAGATAGAGGATATTATTGAGTTTTCGGAGATTCGTGACTTTATCGATACGCCGGTTAAGCGTTATTCATCCGGTATGTATGTGAAGCTTGCGTTTTCAGTAGCGGCGTATCTGGATTCGGATATTATGATCCTGGATGAGGTATTGGCTGTTGGCGATATGAAGTTCCAGAAGAAGTGTCTGGACAAGATGCGTGAGCTGTCTGCTAAAGAGGGCAGAACGTTATTATGTGTAAGTCATAATATGGTGACGATTAGTAAGTTCTGTAAGAGATGTATCGTGTTGGATAAGGGCAAGGTAATCTTTGATGGTGATACACAGGAGGCAGTAAGGGCGTATTTTGGTGAGAAGAAGGAAACGCCGACTTTTATCGACTTTTCACAGAACCGAAGATTTTTATGGCTGCAGCGTGATGAGATTCGTTTACAGACGGCAAGCTATGTGGATAAAGAGGAAGCTGTTTTCTGGGAAGGTGAGAAGGTACGTTTGAACTTTACATGGCTGTATCATGCTGACCTTGTGAATCTGTGTCTGCGTGTGGAGGTTTTTGATAGCGTGGAAAATGGCGTGGCTGCTGCATTTCTCTATGATTTGGAGAGTAAGGATGCCGGAGAGAGCGGTGGTGTGACCGTTGATTTGGATATTTCGTGGCTGAAGGAAGGCAAGTATAAGACGATTTATACGTTATTTGTCCGTGATACGGACGGCGAGAGCATTGATTTGGACTGTGTGAATGGTCTGGACTTTGAAAAGAGAATCGTGACGGAGCGCGAGATTGTATGGCATTCTAAGTCATGGGGCTCTATTGAGCTGCCGAAGCTGGAAGTTGTAAGATAAAGTTATGAGGGAGTATTTATCATGAAGGAAAAGACTCTGTACAAGAATAAAATGAGTATGTTTGACCTGATTAAGGGTATCGCCATTTTTGCGGTTGTATTATGGCATACGATAGAATACTGGGGGGCTGAGCCGGGATTTCATCCTTGGATTATTGTGAATAGCATTTTTGGTGCATGCTGGATGCCGGTTTTTCTGCTAAGTAGTGCATACTGGTATAAGCCAAAGTCTGTCAAGTCTTATACAAAAGCACAGATTAATAATTTGTTGATACCATTCATGCGTATCGTATTGGTGGAATGGTTTTTTGCCAGCGTTGGACATTATGCAAGATGGGGCAATTTTAAGGATATGCTTCGTAACTTGAGAAGTTTAATGATTGGAGCAGGTCTTGGCAATATGATAGAGTTTTTTGTTGGAGACTTGCGTATTTGTAATATTGGACCAATGTGGTTTATCCTGACGCTTTGTTTATCGGGAATTCTCTTTAATATGATTATGAGATGCGAAAAAATCAAGCACAAGCTGATACCGATTCTGGTATTAACAGCTGTAGGTGTTGTGTTTGGTAAGGCGAAGTGGCAGTTATACTGCTTTAGTGCGGTATTAGCAGGACTTCTTGGCTATTATGTCGGTTATCGATTAAAGGAAACAAAGTTCCTGGTTCGTAAGTGGAGAGGGCGTGATTATGCGCTTGTATGGGGAGCGATTGCTTTATGCTATGTAGTAGTAGCGATTCTTTCAGAAGCCGGTATGTATTGTAATGCTGTATATATTGTATTTGGACTTCCTATGGGATTGATTGCCATTAGATTTGGCTTGCTTGTGAGCAAGGGTAAAGAGAATCCGATTATGGCATTTTTCCAGAAGATGGGAAGATATACGTCATGGATTCTGATGATACATACAGTGGAAATGTTTACCTTTGACTGGGGCTGGGTAAAGGGCTGGTCTGTTTTTGCAGGAATGCCTCCGGTTGTAAGCTTTGTGATTATTTTATTAACCCGTTGGATGCTAATCGTGATAGGATGTTTTATGATAGCAAAGGCAGGAAGACTATGGACGAGGATAAAGGAAAATGGCATTTCAGGAAGAATTGTTGGAGTGGAAAAATAAGTATGGTACACAAATAGCAGTGGAAGAGATGATTGGTGTCTGTAAAAGCTATGAAGTGCTGTATGATGATGCATTACGATATGCATCATGGTTTCGGAAGCAGGAGCAGGAGAGGATTGCTTTGCTTGGTGCTACTTCATATGCATGGTTGTGTCATGCATATGGAGCGTTAATGGCTGGAAAGACGGTTATTGTAGCAGACCCATTATTACCAGTGGCAGATATTGTTTCATTACTGAGTTATACGGATGTAGAGCTTGTCTATACAGATGATGATGATAAGAAGCTTCGTAATGGAATCGAGGAAGCTGGAATTGCGTATGAGATGTTTATAGAGCTGTCAGAGTGTGTGTCTGATGAAGAGTGTACTTTTGAAAAGGATGGAGACATTATCTTTTTTACATCGGGCACATCAGGAAGAGCCAAGGGAGTAGTGCTTCCCTTTGAAGCTGTATATGGAAATGCGCAGAGGTTATCGGAATCGACAGCGGTAGGACTGGATGGAAAGATGTATACACCGCTTCCATTTTATCATATCTATGCCACGACGATGACACTTGCCTTTTTACATAAGGGGCAGACGGTATGTCTGGGGAATCCTAGGCATGTGTTGCAGGAACTGGAGTATTTTAAGCCTGCTATTATGGTTATGGTGTCAGCTATGGCAGAATTCTTATTAAAGAATAAGGCGATAGGTGAATGGGGCAGGCTTTTTGCAGTAGCAGGAGCAAAGTGTGACAAGAGTCTGGAATTATCAGCAGCAGAATGTGGAATACAGGTACAGAATCTGTATGGGGCTTCTGAGACGGCTGGAGGAATTGGTCTGAGCTGCATGGGACAAGGTATCGAACGCATGGCAGCGGCTAAGGGCGTTAATGTATCCGTGGAACCGGATGGTGAGATTGTGATTCAGACACTTGGTCACATGAAGGAATACTACAAGAATCCGCAAGCAACGGCAGAGGTTATGAGAGATGGAAAAATCTATCTCGGTGATGTGGGAGAGGCCTATGAAGATGGTACGTTTTCACCGATGGGAAGGAAGCAGGATGTGATTGCCATGAAGAATGGCAATAAGCTGTACTGTGACGAGATGGATGAAGAACTGACTGCGGTAGATGGTGTGGAAGAAGCATGTGTGATTTATGTGGATGGTAAGGTAATTGCGGTAGTTGTATGTGAGGATGGTTGCGAGGAAGATGTAGTCAGAAAGAATCTGAAGCAGTACAATAAAAAACAGCCGTATTTTCGTAAGCTTGATGAGATATGGATGCGTAAGGAAGCGTTACCGCGAACCAGAATTGGTAAGCTGCAACGTAATCATGTAATAAAAGAGTATGGAGGTTATTAAGATGGATGAGAAGTTAAAAGAGATTATTTATTCGGTAATTGAGGATCAGGATATGGAGATTACAGAGGAATCAGAGTTTATCGACGATTTGGGGCTTAGTTCTATGGAATTTTTCAATCTGATTACTTTGATTGAGAACAGCTATCATATTAAGATCTCTGACAGACAGGTGCAGGAGCTTGAAACGGTAGGAGATATTATTGACATCATCGGTGAATAGGAATAAGGGAGAAGAATAGATGGATGTAATGACACAGAAGCATATTTATGAAGTTATCATTGCAGTAATTGTGTTGATAGCTTATAACAGTTTTTGTGTTGTAGTACGTAAAAAGCTGATACATAGGCTGATAGCCAAGGTGTGTTGGCTTTTTGTGCTAATAGCAGGAAACTGTGTGATTTTGTTAATGCTGTTATCTTATGTGATAACAGATCATGTACTCTATTATCCGCATTGCGATGAGGAGATTCATGAACAATTGGGAGAGATGGAACATATGGAGGAGCTGGCGCTGGAGACTTCGGTTGGAAAGTGTGGAGGCTGGTTTTATCATAGTCCCAAGAATAGTGAACTAACGGTAATTCTTTATCCGGGTAATATGCAGACGGCAGGAGAGATGGTTTTGCTGAGTGGAACCTTTGAAGATAGTGCAGAAGGTCTTGGCTTGAATCTGGTAGTTATGGATTATCCGGGCTATGGGAATAGTGAGGGTTTGCCTTCTGAATATACGATGAAAAAGATGGCTCTGGAAGCTTATGATGGTGTTGTAAGCAGAGAGGATATGAAGAAGCAGAAGGTTGTGTTGATGAGCTATAGTATAGGAACGGGAGTTGCTAATTATATTGCATCACAACGAGATGTGGATGGGCTGATTTTGATGGCACCATATCAGAATGGTTACGATTTGTTTAATGGTTTTGTAGATATTTTTCATGGGCCGATGAAGCTGTTTATGCCTTTTCGGATGAGGGCGGATGAATTTGTGAAATTGGTTACGGTAAAACCGTTGGTTATTGCATCGGAACAGGATGAGATGGTGCCTTATGAGAGCTCACTGGCATTAACGAAGCTTTATCCAATGGGAGTAGATATGAAGTCTTATAAGGGATTAGCTCACGGTGAATTATGGCAGCAAAAACAGATTTGGCTGGATATTTTCTCCTATTTGAGGGATATATACCATAGCTAAAAGGTCGCATTGCATTCAAAAATAGTGCGTGTTATCCTATTTATATAAGTATTAATTTGTAACTATGAAGGTACTGAATAGTTACATTAATTTTACCAAAGAAATGGGGTATTGTATGATGAATGTGAAGAAAAGATGTTACAGAATGTTGCTTGCAATCCTGGTACTTCTATGTAGCATGGGAAATCAGGTAACTATGTATTCGCATGCAGCAGAGAGCGAAGAAAGTGTCGTGAACTATGTGGCTTTGGGAGACAGTATTACTTACGGAAGTAGTTCTTATGTGAGCAAGGTATCTGATTATCTTGCAGGGCGTTATGGAGAGTGTGTAACAAAGAATCTGGCAATCGATGGTCTGACGAGTGCAGGATTGGTTGACTGTCTTACGAATTCTTCCAATAGTTATTATTACTCTATGAGAAGTGCGATTAAGAATGCGGATGTGATTACATTGGATATTGGCTCTAATGACATTTTGTGCAAGGCAATGGAGATATACGCGGCTGGTTTTGGTACAACACCGGATCAGATGGGGGCTGTAGGTGAGACGTGGACGAAGCGAATTCAGAATGCATCTGGATTTCAACTGTTTTTGCTTTATTTAGAGGCAATGAGTATCGCGCGTAATATCAATTATGAGTTATATCATGGCGATGCGATGCCGGAGACGTTGGCAGGCTTTGAAACGAATTTTAAGAAGATTATGACAGTAATCAATCAGTTGGCACCAAATGCCAAGGTTTATATTGGAAACCTGTATAATCCATATGTAGATGCGGCACCAATATGTTGCGGTGATTACGTGGTTGTGGATTTGGAAGAGTTCGCACGCATCAATATTTCAAAGGCAAATGTGATGATAGCCAATAATGCAAATGGTAACAAGGTAATTGATTTGTATAATACGATTAACAATCCGAAGTATATCAAAGGTGATGTTGTCAATTATGATTATGATCCTCATCCTAATGCCGAGGGACAAAAAGCGATTGCTTCAAAATTTATTTCTGCGATGGCAGCAAGTAATTAAATATGAAAATTATATGGCAGAGAAATCAGAAATGGTTTCTCTGTTTTTGATTATGTGGTATACTTATGTAAATATAGTGACGGTGAGGTAGAAAAGGATTGAGAGATACGAGATTTCATAAAGTGATAGTAGCTGGCATGTTACTTGCCACGTGTTTTTTTACAGGCTGTAGCTCAAAGCCAGCCAATACGAATATAAATAAAGGTATGGAGCTGCTCGAGCAGATGGATTACAGTGGTGCATTAGAGAGCTTTGAAGCAGCACTGGTATATAAGGAAGATGAGCAGTTAATCTATCGAGGGGAAGGCCTTGCTAATATGGGACTTGGTAATTATGAGGAAGCTGCTAATTGTTTGTTGCAATCGATTTCCTATGCGAATGGAAATGTAACGAATCTGGAATTTGATACCAATTATTATCTGGCAACCGCTTATTATAAGCAGGGAAAATATGATGAGGCAGAGAAAATTTATACGGCAATTCTTAATCTGCGTGATAAGGAAACGGATGCGTATTATTTGAGAGCTTGTACTTTGCTGAAGGAAGGCTATTATGACGCTGCAATAAAGGATTTTGAGAAGGCTTTTTCTTTAGAGCCAGATAATCTGGAATTGGTAACGGATGCTTTTGTAGAAATGCAGGCGGCTGGATTTAGTGAAGAAGGTAAGGTTTATCTCCAGGAATTTCTGGAAAAGAAGGATAAACAATTAAAGGATGCTCAGAAAGGAACGATTTATTTCTATTTAGAGGATTATGCAAATGCAAGAATCTATTTGGATGGAGCATTGAATCAGGGCAATCCTGAGGTGTCTTTGATCCTAGGAAGAACATATGAGAAGCTTGGTGATATGAATTATGCAGTGGTAGTGTATCAGACCTATCTGGATTCTAATGCACCGGATGCAGCCATTTATAACAGCCTTGGTGTCTGTCTGATGAATCAGGGAAAATATCAGGAAGCGTTGGAGGCATTTGAATCAGGTATTAATCTGGGTGATACACCGTATATTCAGAACCTGAGATATAATCAGATTGTAGCGAAAGAATATCTTGGAAGCTTTGCAGAAGCAAAGAAGCTGATGGAGGAATATCTAGCAGCATATCCGGATGATGGTATGGCAAAACAGGAGTATGAATTCCTGCAAACTCGCTAAATTGCAGATGCCTGAAATTGGGTAGACATAATGTGGTTGACAAACAAAAAACACAATATATAGTATGCGATAAATAATAGCAGATGCTATTTTGTATGTTCGATTGACTTATGAAATGGTATCTGCTAGACTGTTTTTATTGGGGTATTATTTTGGGGAAGGAGTTCTTAATATGTTTAGTATTGTGAAAAGAGATGGCTCACAGGCTGAGTTTCGTCTGGATAAGATTAGTGGAGCTATTGTAAAAGCGTTTGATGCAACTCAGGTTCAGTACAATCAGGATATTATCGATTTACTGGTTTTGAGAGTAACAGCTGACATGCAGGGGAAAGTAAAAGCGGGGTTGATTCAGGTAGAGGAGATTCAGGACAGTGTAGAGAAGGTCTTGGAGCAGGCTGGATATGCCGAAGCTGCCAAGGCGTTTATTTTGTACCGCAAGCAGCGTGAAAAGATGCGTAACATGAAATCTACCATCCTTGATTATAAAGAGGTAGTAAACAGCTATGTAAAGGTTGAGGATTGGAGAGTAAAGGAGAATTCCACAGTGACTTATTCTGTCGGTGGTCTGATTCTTTCAAACTCCGGTGCAGTAACTGCCAATTACTGGCTGTCAGAAATATATGATGAAGAGATTGCAGAAGCACATAGAAATGCGGACATTCATATTCATGATCTGTCTATGCTGACGGGCTATTGTGCAGGCTGGTCTTTAAAGCAGTTGATAAAGGAAGGGTTGGGCGGTATTACCGGCAAAATCACTTCTGCACCGGCAAGACATTTATCTGTATTGTGCAACCAGATGGTTAATTTCCTTGGTATCATGCAGAATGAATGGGCTGGCGCACAGGCATTTTCCTCCTTTGATACATATTTAGCACCGTTTGTTAAGGTGGACAACCTTTCCTATGATGAGGTTAAGAAATGTATAGAAGCATTTATCTACGGTGTGAATACACCGAGTCGTTGGGGAACACAGGCACCGTTTAGTAATATTACGCTTGACTGGACTGTTCCAAACGATTTGGCAGAGCTTCCTGCAATCGTAGGTGGCAAGGAGATGGACTTCTGCTACAAGGATTGTAAGAAGGAAATGGATATGGTTAATAAGGCATTCATTGAGACGATGATTGAAGGTGATGCTAACGGAAGAGGCTTCCAGTATCCGATTCCAACTTATTCCATAACAAGAGATTTTGACTGGTCAGATACCGAGAATAATCGTTTATTATTTGAAATGACGGCAAAGTATGGTACACCGTATTTTTCTAACTATATTAATTCTGATATGGAGCCTTCTGATGTTAGAAGTATGTGCTGTCGTTTAAGACTGGATTTAAGAGAGCTTCGTAAGAAAACAGGTGGTTTTTTTGGTTCAGGCGAGAGTACAGGTAGTGTTGGTGTTGTTACCATTAATATGCCAAGAATTGGTTACCTTGCAGAGAATGAGGAGGATTTCTATAAGCGTCTTGACAGAATGATGGATATTGCAGCACGTTCTCTTAAGATTAAGAGAAATGTTATTTCTAAGCTGTTGAATGAGGGCTTATATCCATATACCAAGCGTTATCTTGGAACCTTTGATAATCATTTTTCAACCATTGGTCTGATTGGTATGAATGAGGTTGGTCTGAATGCAAAGTGGCTTCGTGCCGATATGACAAGCGAAAAGGTACAGCAGTTTACCAAGGATGTACTTAATCATATGCGTGAGCGTTTATCTGATTATCAGGAGCGTTATGGTGACTTATATAATCTGGAGGCAACACCGGCAGAGAGTACAACCTATAGACTGGCTAAGCATGACAGAGCAAAATGGCCGGATATTATGACAGCAGGATATGAGGGAGATACTCCATATTACACAAACTCTTCTCATTTACCGGTTGATTATACAACAGATATTTTTGATGCATTGGATATTCAGGATGAATTACAGACCTTATATACATCAGGTACGGTATTCCATGCATTTTTAGGTGAGAAGCTTCCTGACTGGAAGGCAGCGGCGAGCCTTGTCAGAACGATTGCAGAGAATTATAAGCTTCCATATTATACGTTGTCGCCTACCTATTCTATCTGTAAGGAACATGGCTATCTTGCAGGAGAGCATAAGGTATGTCCGAAGTGTGGTAAGACAACAGAGATTTATAGTCGTATTACAGGATACTATCGTCCGGTACAGAACTGGAATGATGGTAAGCTTCAAGAATATAATAATAGAACAGAGTATCAGATTGGTGAAAATACGAGAACGAAGGGTAAGGCTGTAAGTGCAGAGCAGGCAGAACCTTCTCAGGAGATGGATCTGGCAGCAGCACATGCTTCTCTTCAGACAGAGCGGATGGAAGGAAAGAATATGAATTATCTTTTCACTACGAAGACTTGTCCGAACTGTAAATTAGCTAAGGAATACTTAAAAGACGTGGACTATACCATTGTGGATGCAGAGGAAAATGCAGAGCTTGCAATACAGTATGGTGTTATGCAGGCACCAACTCTTGTAATTGTGGCTGGACAATCACGCCAAAAGTATGTTAATGTATCCGATATAAAGAAGTATGCGAGTAGCATTCGCGTTTAAAGAATACTTTGGATAAAAGGAGCAGGATTTATGATTAACAAACTTGTTGAGAAGATTAAGAAAACTGGAGCACCTATTGTTGTAGGACTTGATCCTATGATGAACTTTGTACCGGAGCATATTAAGGCAGCTGCCTTTGAAGCAAAAGGCGAGACTTTAGAGGGTGCAGCAGAAGCTATCTGGTTATATAATAAAGAGATTATTGATAAGACATATGATTTAATCCCTGCTGTAAAGCCACAGATTGCTATGTATGAGCAGTTTGGGATTCCGGGACTTGTAGCATTCCAGAAGACTGTTGAGTATTGTAAGGAGAAGGATTTAGTTGTTATTGGTGATATCAAGAGAGGCGACATCGGTTCTACTTCTGCAGCATATGCAACAGCACATCTTGGTAAGGTGAAGGTTGGAAATACCATGTGTGAAGGCTTCAAGGAAGACTTTGTTACGGTAAATCCTTATCTTGGAACAGACGGTGTACAGCCATTTATCGATGTATGTAAGGAAGAGAAGAAGGGTTTATTTATCTTGGTTAAGACTTCTAACCCAAGTAGTGGTGAGTTCCAGGATCGTTTAATAGATGGAAGACCTTTATATGAACATGTTGGTGAGAAGGTAGCTCAGTGGGGTGAGCAGTTGATGGGAGATTCCTACAGCTATGTTGGTGCCGTTGTTGGTGCTACTTATCCTGAGATGGGCAAGGTTCTTCGTAAGATTATGCCAAAATCCTTTATTCTCGTACCTGGCTATGGCGCACAGGGTGGACAGGGTAAAGACTTAGTTCACTTCTTCAATGAAGATGGACTTGGTGCAATTGTAAATTCTTCAAGAGGAATTATTGCAGCATATAAGAATGAACAGTATGCTAAGTTTGGTGCAGAGAACTTCGGTGACGCTTCCAGACAGGCAGTTCTTGACATGATTGCAGATATTGATGGTGCATTAAAGCAGGCGAAATAAGGAGGACATAGAGATATGGAACAGTACAAGAAAGAGTTTATTGAGTTTATGCCTGCATGATTTCCAAACTTCCTAAAATGCCGAAAAATCCAGTGTTTTCGAGGGTTAGCGGACTTTTGCCAAAAAGACAGATGTATCGTAATTTATCGCAAATTAGTGTGATTTCACACCAAAATGGTGTAGTAGATTGTAGCTGATTTGGGGACGGAAACGTCAAATATCATATTGAAATGGTGTAGAAACCCATGTGCTTGCCGGGAGGCGGGTGCATGGGTTTTTGTAATATAATGTATATATTTTATAGTAGGAGACAAACTAACACCAAGGCGGCGGTGAACTGACAAAAATATCATTTGACCGCCGCTTTGGTGTTTGATATAATACTAACAAAAGCGGCGGTGAAGATGAGAAAAATCTGGTTCACCGCCAGTTTGAGAGGTGAAATATATGATTGGACGCGTACAAGAAAGAAAAGAATTAAATAGATTGTATTCTCGTGATAAGGCAGAGTTGGTTGCCATTTATGGTAGAAGACGTGTAGGGAAAACTTATCTTGTAGATGAAACATTTGCAGATAGAATTACATTTAGACATGCGGGGCTTTCGCCGGCAGACGAAGATTCAAAAGGTTTGTTAAAACTCCAATTGAATCATTTTTACAACTCATTAGAATTGCAAGGGATGGAGAAATGCGATAAACCGACTAATTGGTTGGATGCATTTTTGTTATTGGAAAAATTCTTACAAAGCAAGGATGATGGAAGCAGACAAGTAGTATTCCTTGATGAGTTACCATGGTTGGATACCCCAAAATCTGGATTTATACGTGCTTTTGAAGCTTTTTGGAATACATGGGGATGTCATCGTAAAAATTTAATGGTCATTGTATGCGGAAGTGCAAATTCATGGATACAGGACAAACTGCTAAATAATCATGGAGGACTGTATAATCGAGTTACTTATGAAATAAAACTGTCTCCATTTAATTTAAATGAATGCGAAGATTTTTATAAGAGTAATAATGTAAAACTTTCCAGATATGACATAGCACAGAGTTATATGATATTTGGAGGAATACCATATTATATGGGATATGTGAATCCGGAAATGAGTCTAGCACAGAATGTGGACAATTTGTTTTTTAAGAAAAATGCTATTTTAAGGGATGAATATAATAGGCTATTCTCTTCTGTATTTGTAAATCCTGAAGCGGTAAAAAATATTGTGCAGTTGCTGTATACAAGAAATGCCGGATTTACCAGAAGGGAAATCGTAGAGAAACTTGGAATAACAGATGGTGGTAGACTATCCAGTAATCTCAATGCCTTAATTTCGAGTGATTTCATCATAAAGTATGTTCCGTTTGGATATGGAAAGAGAGAAGAACATTATAAATTAGTAGACCCGTTTTGTATGTTCTATTTGCACTTTATCTGGAATCAGAAAAAAATAAGTGAAAAATTTTGGCAGCAAAATGTGACATCGGCTTCTGTATCTATATGGCGTGGATTTGCATTTGAAAATGTTTGTTTTAATCATGTAGAACAGATTAAACGTTCGCTTGGAATATCTGGAGTGATAACAGAGGCTAGTGCATGGTCTAAAAAAGAAGATGATGCAGATGGAACACAGATTGATTTATTGATTTCACGAAATGACAATGTAATAAATATGTGTGAAATAAAGTATTATAGCGGAGAATTTAAGGTAAACAAAGACTACTATTTAAAATTATTAAAAAGACAAACAATCTTGGCGGAAAATGTATCTCCTAGAGTTGCTATTCATAGCACGCTCATAACAACTTTTGGTTTAATACAAAATGAGTATAGTAGTGTATTTTCTAATGCTATTGTGTTAGATGATCTTTTTAAAGAAGTGTAAAAGAGGTGGATGTATGTCTTAAAAAGTAACATTATACAATTTACTTATTTCTTGCCCTGGGGATGTCAAAGAAGAGATTATTTTGATTGAAACTGCAGTAGATGAGTTCAATGAATTATATGCGGAACCTTTAGGAATAACAATAAAAACTCGCCATTGGAGTAAGAGTTCCTATGCACAATCGGGTGGAAAGCCACAGGCGTTGTTGAATGAGCAGTTTGTTAATAAATGTGACGCGGCCGTTGCGATTTTCTGGACAAGATTTGGCTCTCCTACAGATGAATATGATTCGGGAACAGAAGAAGAAATTGAAATTATGCTTCGGTCTGGAAAACAGGTGTTTATGTATTTTTCAGATAAACCTATTCCACCGTCGCAAATGAATGAAGAAGGATATGAAAAAGTACAAGCTTTCCGTGACAAGTATAAGGATAGGGGAATATATTTTACGTATTCATCTGATGAAGAATTTAAAAAGTTGTTTTTTGCTCATCTTTCAATGTACTTTTTATCAGAGAAAAAGATTGAAGAAACGATTGGTGCGAATCGTTCAGAACTAAAACTACTGGGGATTGCTGAAAGCGGTCAATTGTCTGGGGAAGCGTCGGTATGTCCTTTTGTACTAAATTCAGAGACTACGATGCAGGAATACATTGATTCAATTAAAGCTAAATATCAGGAAATTGCTGGTATGAATGTGGGGAATAGAACGCCGGTAGCCAATACCCTTTTTGCAGGTCTTACAATTCCTGTTGATATAGACGAAAAAGAGCGAGAATTTCTTACTTCGGTAGCGGAACAATTAGAGTGTGAATTGCCAGATTGCTTTTTTGAATTAGGAAATTTGAGAAAGGATTCATTTACATCAAATCCTTTTAGTGGACCCGGATTGAAAGGTTCACCAGAAGAAGAGAGAGATAGAAGAAAATATTATAGTGCTCGTCCATATGGATTGCCAGGATATGTCCCAGATTATAGCGATGATTTTGTTAAAGAACTGAATGATGTGTTTTGTTATGCAATCTATCTAAGCGAAAATAAATACATTGTCAAACTTAAAGTGGATTATATAAAACATAATAGAACAGTGTCCTTTCCAACGGTTCTTCTGGTGAAAAAAAAGATTGATGAGATTCGGTATAAAATTACATCTAAGAATAATCCGGATATAATTGAAGGAACATTAAATGTCCAAAATTAAGAAGGGGTATTTGTTTGGATTAATTTATACCATGTAAATACGTGTATAAAGAGTGATAGGAGGTGTAAATATATGGGATTTCCAACAAGTGTTGCTGATGAGGTATTAGTCCGGTGTGGAAGACATTGCTGTATATGTGAGGAATTTGTAGGTTCAAAGATAGAACTGCATCATATAGTACAAGTTGCAGATGGAGGAGATAACAGTGTAGATAACTGCATTCCGTTATGTTTTAATTGTCATGCGGAAGTAAAATCATACAATCCCAAACATCCTAAAGGAAGAATGTATACCCCAACAGAATTGAAGGGACATAGAGATAAATGCTATAAGAAGTATGGATTCGCAGATAATATGACGAAGATGGACGTTGCTGAAACTGAGAAACCGATATTTGCGTCAAATAAGTCGGATGTAGCGGTTACATGGGGGTATGTGGAACAAGATAAACTGTGTCCGTTACTTCCAGGAGCACTTGTTCTAATTGCAGGCTATACAGAATCAAGAAAGAGTACATATGTGCAACATATTGCAAATTGGAATATTAAACAAGGACATAGGGTGGCATATTGCTGTTTGCGAAATCATCCGACACAGATAGCTTTTGAGATTATTGCTGAAGCGGCGCATATTAATGCTAACGATATGAAAACGGGAATGATGACAGAAGAAAATTGGAAAAGTGTAGAGCAAGCGAATAAGGATTCACATAGTGAAAATCTTGCGCTGATTCCATATGATAAAGTTTCAAAAAGTGATGATATTATTGAGCTTGTTGAAAACTCAGGAGCAGATATAGTTGTAGTCGATGACTTTAATGGACTTGTTTTTGATAATCATAATTCGGTGGAAAAATTTTTGTATGAATTAAAAAATGTAGCAGGAAGAACAAATACAACAGTTTTTTGCATATATAATCTTGATGTTCCTAAAGTTAGGGTTGATAAGAGACCTATGCTTAGTGATTTCCCGTCGGATTGTTATCATCGTATGTTTGATGTTATACAGTTTCTGTTTATGCCGGAAAAACATTACGCAGATGCTTATGAGGAGAAGGACATGCTAGAAGTGATAAATGTAAAGGGCGCATGGAGAAATCCGTTGACATTTCGAATGGTTTCACCAGAGAATATTACCGGCGTATTTTCTATCGAGACGAACAAATAGTGAGTGTGGTAGTAAAAATGGAGATGGTGAATTATTTGCGTGATTCTGGTTACATGCGATGGATGCTCATGTCAATGGCAGAGTGAACAGATGAAAAAGGGAGCCTAAAAATTTAAAGTATATGAGGGGTAAAATAAGGAGAATGTGAATGAAAGACAAAATTGAAACTGGTATGGAAGAAATAAGCGGTGTTATTTTTTCAATGATTCCAGTAGAACATCTTGTGATTAATTCAATAGATAGATTGGGTGAGTATTTACTTGTATATGTTCCGTTTTTGCGGTTTGATGATTATCAAACTGTGGTAGAACTTGATGAGAATGAGAAGGAACTACTTGCTATTCTATTAAGTAATCGAGAGTTTATGGAAACATTGAATAACTTAGAATATTGTACTCTGTTCATTCGGAGAAAATCAGTTGATAAAGATGTAGAGCAAAATATTTTTGATGTTGAAAGAGCGTGCGATTTTTTGTCAATATCACAATATAGATATGATAAGAAAGAGTGGTCGATGGGTAAACCGGGTGCAATAGGGCCATATCTTATTATGTTTGATGTCAATATTATGACGGGAAGGATTGAAGTATCATATAAAGAAAAACATTTGTTTAATGAAATACCTGGAATTGGATTGGAAGTTAGTTATGCTCCATTGAGCAGAGATAAGAATTTTTATCCAATTATTTTTATGAATCGAAATGATGAAGTATATATGACATGCAGATATTATATTACAAAGGCTTGTCGTACATTTGCTATTCCTAGTCTGCAAAGTACTTTTTCTGAATTGTTTGCTACGCTTGAAGGAATAGGTATGATAGGTTGTCAACAATTTGCTAACTTTACAAAAGAGAATAAAAGGATAATGGCAGTAATCAGTGATAATCAGAATGAATATGAAGCAAATCTAGATACTTTTTGCTTTTATTCGGAAGTTCTTAGGACCCTTGTGTTGCATCAAGGACATAGCTTGTTAGAATTTATGGATAGAAAGAGTGCTTTTAGACTTTTGACGGATATTTTTTGGAAAATTATTACTTTTGCAAGAGAAATAATTGATACAGGCATATGTGATTTCAATAGTATTAATGCATATATTGAGGGAAAGATGGATTCATTTTTAGACCATAATTCAACAGTGAGTACCTCTTTTCTTCTGAAAAATGAAGAAAAAAGAGTTGATGGTGATAGAGATATTTTTGTTTTTCCTATAGATGATTTGTCGATTACTGATTATGTCAAATTAGGGAAAGTATTGATAATACCGGAAGGTTTCTTAAATGAATGTAGGCAAGATGTAAATAAATATTTGGGCTTAGAAGAATACTTTGTTGATAGAATACTTGTTGACGACATGATTGAACAAAATAATGATGTAGCTTTTGTATTATTAAAGGGTGAGTATCAAATGAATCAGTTCGATACTACTTTAGATTCATGGCAGTATATAGATGATATATGTGGTGAAATCCAGAATATGCTCGTGCCGTTATTTGTTCAAAAAGATGCAATGAAAAACAGAAATAATTGTTTTGGAGCAGTTGGTGTTTACAACGGAATAAGAAGTGGTTTCATTTATAATTCTGCGTATGATGAAATTGTACCAATTTGCGGAAGAGTTTATTCCTTGATTAATTCTACAGAAATGCCTTTTTTGCTTGGAGATAGAAATATAGACACAGAAATTGTTGATATTGTATGCTCGGGGAAAAGAGAGGATGAGGTTGCAATTGGATGCAAAAGTGTTTTAATAACTTTGGGAAAGGCAATGAGAGAGGATGATTTGACATATATGATAATGGATATGTTTGATGCAGTTGATAAGACATATCCTTGTGAGTATAACATGGAACCTAAATGGAAATGGATTGCGTCTTTTGTGATGGATAGCAGATCAGAATATGACAAATATCATGACCGTTTGAAGTTGGTTGGTAAACTGTATAGAACACCTATGTATCATTATGGAAAAAATGCGAATGATTTATTTCCGAAGGAAGAGGATATATACGCACTGTTTAATGAGATGAAGGGGTATTTGATGAAGTGTGTTAAGAAAGTTTATACCACAGGTATTACATCTTGGAGTGCACTGAAAGTACATAGAAATAGCTTAATGAATCCTTGAGTAGCGTGTGCAAATGGGAAAAAGTAAACGGAAAACTAATTGTTTTTGAGGTCGAATTTATGAGGAACATTGAACTGGTAAAATTATTATTCTAATGCATATGGCTAAGTGAATGGTGGAGGTTGAAAGATGACAGAATTTGGAATGCCGACGTTAATTGAAAATAGAACACTTGCGGAAAATATTACTCTGTGTAAAGAATTAGGATTGTCCTTTATAGAGTTGAATATGAATTTTCCAGAGTATCAAATAGATAAGCTCGAGGATACGGAATGGTTTTGTAAACAGGCAGATGAAGCAGGCATTTATTATACCATTCATTTGGATGAAAATTTAAATGTTGCTGATTTTAATCCATTAGTTACGGAAGCCTATTTAGAAACTGTAAGGCGGACGATAGAGGTGGCAAAGCGGTTTGTAGAACTTAAGAACAAGCATGGTAACATAGATCAACCGGTAACAATAAATATGCATATGCATCATGGAATCTACATTACTTTGCCGGACAAGAAGGTGCAAATGTATGAAAGAGATTTTGCAACATACATAGTAGCATTTCAAAAACTTATAAAGTCCTGTGAAGAGTGGATAGGTGATTCTGATATTAGAATTGCAATTGAGAATACAGATGGATTTCGAGACTATGAAAAAAGAGCGATAGAGCACATGCTTGGAAGTGACTGTTTTGTATTGACTTGGGATATCGGACACTCAAAAGCAACGAAAGAGGTAGATGTGCCTTTTATGCTTTTGCATAAGGACAAGCTGAAACATTTTCATATTCATGATGGAAAAGAAAATCCACCAAAGAACCATTTGGCTTTAGGTGATGGAGAGATTGATTTGACAGAACGATTAGGTTTAGCAAAAAGGATTAATGCGAGATGCGTTTTGGAAACAAAAACGATTAATGCGTTGAAGGAATCTGTGGAGTGGATAAGGGAAAATGATGGTGGTAGTTTTTGCTAATGAATATTTAATGTGAGGAAAATAGGATGAAAACGCCAATATTACATACAGAACGTCTTGATTTAAGACCTTTTACAGTTGAAGATGCTCAAGATGTATTTGAGTGCTGGGAGAGTGACCCGGATGTGGCAAAATATATGTTTTGGTGTAGCCATAATGATATTGAGAAAACTAAAAACTGGGTGAGAAAAGAGCAGGATAAAGTTAATGATTCGAATTGGTATCGATTTGCGATTGTTCTTAGAGAAAGTGGTTCATTGATTGGAACCGGACTAATCTATTTTGAAGA